>DFIR01000006.1:776-65265 GCA_002372815.1 Lachnospiraceae bacterium UBA3692 | reverse complement strand
TATTTTTTACTGTGACACAATAAAGAGATTGGTACTCCTGATTCGGGGTACCAATCTCTTTTTACTTGCCTGTCATCTATACCCGGAATGCCCCTGTCATGCGTGCTGTCGCACTGCACCGGCCTCCTGCATCGCTGCGATCTCTGTTTCCGTGTATCCAAGTTCCCTGAGAACTTCCTCCGTCTGTTCACCGAGCAATGGGGCGTTCCTGTGCTGCGCAGGCTCATTGGCACCGAATTTCACAGGCGTACTGACCATGATGTCCTTTCCGCCGGTACGGGTCGTGAAATCATAGACATATCCGTTTGCCTGCGCCTGCGGATCCTCCGCGATATCGGCAAAATGTGCGATTTTCGTGTGCACGATGTCAGCTTCTGTCAGCAGACGGTCCACCTTCTCCCACGGCTGGTCCGCGAACCATTCATCGAAGATTGCAATCAGCTCCGGTTTATTCTGCTGAGCGGCTCCAAGAGTAGCAAAACGGGGATCTTCCGCCAGCTCCGGACGCCCGATCATCTCGCAGAGGAGTGGGAACTTGCCCGCGTAATCCATCACTGCACAGAAAAACCATTCATCTTTACAGCGATAGGAATTGATGAACGGGGACATCGCCTGTTTTCTCGTCTTGGGGAACTGATCTCCGTGCTGCGTGGACTGCACCAGACTGCCTGCTGTCCAGATGGCATGCCCGTAGAGGGAGTTCATGACTTTCTGTCCTCTGCCGGTCTTCTCCTGCTGATACAGGCAGGCCGCCAATGCTCCTGCAAGCATTGCCCCTGCACTGAAGTCCCCAACACCGAATGGTGCCGTATTGGGCAGGGAATCCTTTTCTGTAAAGTCGAGAAGCAGTCCGGATTTCGCCCAGTAAGAGACCACATCGAAGCCAGGCGCGCCGGCCAGCGGTCCGTCCGTCCCGTAACCGCTCAAGTGCCCCCAGATAATATGCGGATGCCTCTGCGATACGGATTCATAATCCAGTCCGAACTTGTAAAGAGCTTTCATCCGGAAATTGCTGAAGAAAATATTGGCTTTGGCCAAAAGTCTCTCCATAATCTCCCTGCCTGTCTCCGTCTTCATGTCGATCACAATCGACCGCTTATTTCCGCTGAGCATCTCAAAATGGATATTGCTCTCCTCTGTGCAGGGGAGGTTCAGCTGCAGGCCGGAGTTGCGGGCGACATCCCCGGAGGGCGTCTCCACCTTGATCACGTCCGCGCCCCAGTCCGCGAGGACCTTGCCGACCGCGCATCCCGCGCCGTGGATGGCGAATTCGATAACGACGACTCCTTTTAAGGGCATATCTGTCATATGTGTCTCCGTTCCGCCGCCGGCTCTCCGGCGGCTGTATTTGACTGTTTCAGGTATCTGCTTCCCCCTGTCCGTCCCCGGTAAAAGCGCGCTCGGCAGCCTGCACCGGCTTCATCACCAGTTTGACCACCGTGCCCACCAGGACAGCTGCAGCGATTGTGCCCTCCCGCACGCCCTCCAGCCGATGGAGGAACAGCAGGGAGATCAGGATCGCGCCGGCCACCAGACTGCAGTCGATGGCGATCTTGACGTTGCCCGGCTTCACGGGATACTTGCTGCAGATAGCCAGGTTGAGGCCCTCCGCCGGCATGGTCATGACCGCGACGACGATCTCTCCGGCCACACCGATTCCAAGGGTCACGACACCCAGAAGGCACAGCAGCCACTGCTGCAGATAGGTCTGGTAGCCCATGCCGCGCGTCGCCCACAGGGCCAGGTCCTGGAGCCAGCCGAAGACCACGACCATCGGGATCTGCAGCAGCTGGTAGGGCCTGAAATCCTTCCGCAGGACCAGTACCTGCAGGAGGATCAGGGAGCCGTTGACCAGCATCGAAGCTGTCCCCACCGTCAGGGGAGTGATCAGGCTCAGCACATAGGGGATGCTGCTGATGGGCGAGATTCCCAGGTTGCCGCGGATGGAAAAGGCCACGCCGAAGGTGATGATGGCCAGACTCAGGAAAAGGAAGATGGTTTTTCTCAGTAATTTCACGCGTGTTCCCCGTTCACTTGTATTCAAAGATGCCATTGGTGAGAAGCTGCCGGTCCGTATCTGTATCGAGCAGCCGGAAAGCGACTGTTCCCTCCGCGATCTTCCACCCCTCGAAGCGGATGTGGCTGTTGGGGTAGGTGGGATTGCGGATGCTTGTAAACATGTGCGTCATGCGGAAGCCTTCTCCGGGAATAAATCCCTCGATCGCCATGCGGGCTGCATAGCCGAAGACCACCTGTCCGTGGATCACGACATCCTTCATCCCGATGGACTGGCAGTATGCTTTGTCGCTGTGCACCGGAATCGATGTTCCCGTCGCGGCCCCGTAGATCACCTGGTTCATCTCCGGGATCCACTCATCCTTCACATAGTCCGGTGCCCTGTCGGGAATGGCGGATACCGGCTTCGGGGGCTTCTCGCCGCCGAAACCGCCGCCGGCAAAGACGACCGTCGTGCTCACGAGCTTGCCGACCGGCCTGCAGGCCTCGTCGTAGATCGGCTGATCCACCGCGCAGAGGATGCCTTTTCCCGGTCCCCTGTCGTAGATCCTGTTGATCTCATTATGCCAGATGAAGGTTCCCTTGAGCGGGTCGAACGGCCTGTAGAGGAAGAATTCCTGGGAGAAATCCATGCCTTCCGCATTTCCCAGAGATTCCTGCACGAGCATGCTGGGATGGTTCAGCGTCCAGGAACGAGGCTGATGATAACCGCAGAAGCTCGGTTCTACGGCAAATGTCGGAATTGCCTGGAAATCGTCGCTCTTTTCCCACACGTACTGCAGCTCGTCTTTGCCGGCACCGACAGATACCGCATAGAGGACGACGTCCCGATAGTTGTACTCCACGCTCTTGTCATGATCTCTGTAACCGATCCAGCTTGCGGGATCTTTGTAATTGTTAAGGTTCATCTTCGTCCTCCTTTCAAAAGACATAACAGCAGGATGACTTGACACGATACCTTCTGCGTTTGAAAAGGGACCCCCGCGCAGGTGCGGGGGCCCCTTCAATGCAGGTCAGATCTCTGCCTCCCGGCTTCCGACGTTCACACGCTCTGCTTACGGCAGATTCGGGAACAGCGTAAACAGGACGATGGACACAGCCGTAGCGATCAGCGGCGTGACGACGGTCAGCCAGAAGACCGGCATGTAGGCATCCTTGTGGGTCTCGCCGCAGACACCGTTGATCACGGTGACGACGAATCCGTTGTGCGGCAGGGAATCCAGACCGCAGGATGCGACCATCATCATACGGTGCAGGACGTTGATGTTGATGCCCAGTCCGTCAACGAAGATGGGTTTCAGGATCGGAGCGGCGATGCCCAGACCGCCGGAGCCGCTGCCGCAGATACCGGCAATAATGGTGGTTGCCAGTGCCACTGCTACGAGCGGCGGGCCGGGGATGTTCTCAATGGCAGAGCACAGCACCGGGAAGCCGCTGGCCGCCTTGACAACGCTGCCGAAACCGACGACTGCCGAGGTATTGGCAGCTGCTGTGACGGCATTGCGAATGCCGTTCGCAAGCAGATCCATGACCGGTGTCGGATCGGTCTTATACTTTCTGAGCACGATGTAGGCAAGGACGGAGCCCAGGAACACGCCGAAGGGGGTAGGGATGATCTGTGCTCCGCCGACCTTGATGTTGATCAGGATCAGAGTAAGTGCCAAAGGCGCCAGTGCCAGCCAGCCGTTGGGGCAGACCGCGTCGTCATCGAATTTGTCGGTGGGCTTTGCGACGAAATGTTCACCGGCCGCCTGTGCCCTCTTGACCATGACCGTCAGCATGAAGACGCCTACGACCAGCGTGACGATGGTGGCGACAAAGCCGACCACGGCACCGGCCATCAGGGTCGTTCCCAGTGCATTCTGCAGGACCACGTTTCCGACCTGCGGGTTGCCGGGGCCGATAGCGGAGAAGGTGCAGCACGCGAAGACGATGGCACCGGGGATAAATCTTCTCGGGATATCCGCCTCACGGTAGATCTCCAGAGCGATCGGGAAAACTGCGAAGCAGACCACGAAACCGGCGATGCCGCCGTAGGTCAGGATACCGATGGCCAGCGGAACGGCCACGATCGCCGCCTGCTTGCCCAGGCCGTTGATGATCATGCGGGCGATCGCCTTGGCGCCGTTGGTCTTCTCATAGACCTGGCCCATGATAGCGCCTGCCACGAAGATCAGGAAGTTGCCGCCAAAGAAGCCTGTGAAACCGCCCATGTAGTTGGTCTGCAGTGCTTCGTAGAGCGGAATGCCGCCGGTAACAGCGACGATCAGCGAACTCACGATGGCAGCGATGAAAATGTTCACGCCCTTCATGACCATGAAGGACAGAGCTGCCAGGGCAGCGATCATTCCAATAATACTTAAAATGTCAGACATAGTTCCCTCTCCATTCCGGAAAGTGGTTGGTAGCCGCTCTCCTGATAAAAACTGTCTCTCCCCTCTTAAAGATCCGCAGTGCGCGGCGCGGCATGCGCCGCGCACCCGGACCGGTCACGTTTTTGATCAGTCGTGCTGCTTCACAACGCCGGCCTCGATCAGGCCCTTGACCGCCTCCGCGTCGTAGCCGATTTCGTTCAGGATCTCGGTGGTCTGCTCGCCGCACAGAGGAGCGTTCTTGAAGGGGATCTTATAGAAGCCGCCGAAACGGATGGGATCCGCGACCATGAGGTCTTCGCTGCCGTCGCGGTTCTTGTACAGATACGCGTTGTTGTTGGCAACTGTCTGCGGATTGTCCAGAAGGACTTCGGACAGGTGGTTGATCTTGTCATGAGCGATGTCGTTCTCGATCAGGATCTTGTGCCACTCCTCCCAGGTCTTGGTCGCGAAGACCTCGTCGATCATCTCGACGAACTCTCTCTTGGCCTCCTGGTTCTGCATGATGCCGGTCTCGCTGTTGTAACGGGGATCGTCGATCATCTCAGGATGTCCGATCATCTTGACGAAGGTCGGATAGTAGCGGTCATACATCAGCACGGACAGCATGACCCACTCGCCGTCCTTGGTCTTGTAGGTGTTGCGCATCGGGCTGTCGGCATACTTGCGGCTGCGGGGATACTTGGCGCCTCTGTACACGGACTGCAGGACCCACGCCTGGGAGTACATGCCGCTTCCGTACAGGGAAGCCACGACCTTCTCGCCCTTGCCGGTCAGCTTCTGCTGCAGCAGACAGGTGGCAACGCCGCCGGCCAGATAAGCGCCGATGACGGTATCACCAAGGCCGAAAGGAGGGATCAGAGGAGCATAGCCGTCTTCGCACCAGTCGATCATCATGCCGCTCTTGGCCCAGTAAGAAACGGTATCGAAACCGGCATTGTCAGCATCCGGGCCTTCATGGCCGAATCCGCTGATGTTGCCCCAGATGATGTGGGGATACTTGGCGGACATGGTCTCATAGTCCAGGCCGAGCTTCTTGAGTGCTTTCATGCGGAAGTTGGAGATGAAGATGTTGGCGCCCGCAATGAGCTTGTCCATGATCTCGGCGCCTTCTTTGGTCTTCAGGTTCAGAGCGATGGATCTCTTGTTGCTGTCCTTCTGCTCGTAGTGCGGGTTGGCACCCTCGTCCGCGCGAAGTCCGAGCGCGAGACCGGAGATACGGGAGCCGTCACCGGTGAGGGGCTCGACCTTGATGACGTCCGCGCCCCAGGCGCCGAGGATCCTGCCTGCCATGGGGCCTGCGCCGTAACCGGTGAAGTCCACGACTTTGATACCCTTCAAAGGCTGACCGCAAAACATTTCTGACATAATGAGCTCCTTTCTCTATAAGTGATTCTTATTGCTGAACGATGTTAAAATGTACGGATCTCAGATGAGGCCCTTCTCCCGGAAGGCCAGGATCTCTTCCTCGCTGTATCTGCAGAGTGTCTTCAGGACCAGATCTGTATCCTGTCCCAGACGGGGAGCGCCGCGCCAGATCTGGCCGGGGGTCCCGGAAAGCTTGGGGATCACGCCGACGGCCGTGATATCGCGGCCCAGCTCCTGGTCCTCATACTTCACGATGTCGCCGCGATCGATCCAGTGAGGATCCGTGGCGATGTCCTGGGCGTCCACGACGACCTGTGCCGCCACCTTGAACTTGTCCATGTGAGCGACGACGTCCTTGGCGTCACGGTCCGCGACCCATTTGCGGACATAGGCGTCAAATTCTCTTCCCTTGGGGGAATTGACAGCTTCCACGCCGTTGCCCGTCGAGTCTCTGGTGTAGTACTCCGGATCCAGATCCAGCGCACGGACGATCCGTTCGAACACCGCGGGACCGAAGCCTCCCATAGCCACGTATTTGCCGTCTCTGGCAAGAAATACATCATAAGGCTGGAAGTTGAACTGCTTGGAGCCGGTCCTGGGTTTCATCACGCCTGCTTCCACCCAGGCAGTCACATAGTCCTGGATGTACATGGCCTGCGCCTCGAACATGGAGGCATCGACCACCTGTCCCTGGCCGGTCTTCTGCGCGTTGATATAGGCGAGCAGGACACCGATCACTGCCGAGTAGCCGGTGGTGAAATCGCTCAGGCCCGGATTGCCGCGCATAGGTACACCGTCCGGTTCGCCGTTCTGGATCATCCAGCCGCTGGCTGCCTGGCCGCTGATGTCGTAGGCCGCTTTATCGCAGATGGCTGGGTCTCCGCCGAACTCCGGCTTCCCGTATCCGCTGATGTGGCAGATAACAAGCTTCGGATTGATCTCCAGAAGATCCTTGTCTGACAGCCCCAGCTTCTCCAGCCAGACCACGCTCTCGATCCAGACGTCCGCCTCTTTGATCAGGCAGTTGAAGATCTCGCGTGCCTCCGGATTCTTCCGGAGATTGGTCTGCAGGGTCACGCTGAGGATATTGCGCCGCATGGCTGCCCACGCGCTGCCGACCTTCTTGCCGTTCGGATCTTCGATCATCGGCGAGAAGCTGCGGAAATTGTCTCCGTGGCCCGGAAGCTCCAGGTAGACCACTTCAGCGCCGAATTCTCCCAGCATGACTGCTGCCCTGGGCAGTGCCAGATATCCGCCGGTAGTAAGCACACGCATACCCGTCAGCGGCCCGAATTTCGGTGTCATTGCAGGTGCGGGGATCCTTTCAAGTGTCTCCCATCTCTGTGCCATAATTGCTATCTCCCTATTGTTCTGTCTTCCTGTCGTCCGATTCTTCCTGCTTCCGCTCTATTTCTGTCCTTCACAACAAGCTTTCCGGCATCGGATATCCGTCTCCGGAGTGCAGAGCGGCTGATAGCGGGCACGCATTGCATTTCTGTCCACTTTACCTGTGGCATTGCGCACCACTTCGCCGATGAACACATGGCGCGGCATCATAAATGCAGGAATCGTCCGGCAGTATTCTTCTATTTCCTCCTGATCCGCCGTGCTGTCTGCTGAAAGCGTTACCACGGCAGCTACTACTTCTCCGAGCCTTTTATGCGCGACTCCGAAGACAGCCGCATCGACAACATCCGCACGCTCACGGAAGAAGTGCTCCACCTCGGAAGGTATAATATTCTCTCCTCCACTGATGATGATGTCTTTCTTCCTGTCTACGATATAGTAGAATCCGTCCTTGTCTCTGCGGGCGATATCCCCTGTATGGAGCCATCCTCCTTCCAGAGCCTGAGCCGTCGCCTCTGGATTTCCCAAATACTCCTTCATCATGCCCGGTCCCTTCATCAGAAGTTCTCCCGGGGCGTCATCCATTATCTCCTGTCCGTCCGGTCCGATGATCTTCGCCTCCCAACCGGCAGCAGGGCGTCCCACTGAGCCGGCACGGTCCACATTGTCACTTCCCAGATCCATAATGCCCGGCCCTCCGGACTCCGTGAGCCCGTAGCTGATATCCAGCGACAGGGTCGGCCACTGCCGGCGCAGCTTCGCGATGATCTCCGGCGGGATCAGCTGTGCCCCCATGTGGAGGAGGCGGAAAGCGTGAAGGTCCCGTCCCGAAAGATCCAGTGTGCCCTCCCGCAGGCATTCCAGGATGTCCTGTACCCAGGGGAGCAGAAGGAAAGCGATGCTGACCTTCTCTCTTTCAAGGATCTCGAAAAAGCAGGCCACATTGAATCCTGTCATCAGCACTGTCGGCGCCCCCACGAGGAGGTTGCCGGAGGCGTGGAGCTTGGCGCCCACGTGGTAGAGCGGTGGGATGCAGATAAAGCAGTCACCGTGGGTCTGATGATGATTCTTCCACTCACGGATCACGGCCTCTTCCAGCGTATGGTGGGTATAGACCACTGCCTTGGGCTGTCCGGTCGTTCCTGAAGAGTAGTAGATCGCCGCCTCGTCCTCACGCAGCAGCGGTATACCCGGGTCCTCAGGCCGACTGTTCTCAATGGCCTCCTGCAGACTCTCCGTCTCCTGGGGCAGCATGAAACCGCTGCCGCATACAAAGACCTGTTTAACGTTTCTGAGCCGGTGGCGTACAGGCATGAGCCGCTGTCCGGCGGAGGGGTCCACCACGATCGCGCACAGGTCAGCCCTGGTGATCTGGTCATACAGCTCCTCTGCACTTTTCCGGTAATTGAGGGGAACGACCACGCCCCCCATCCGGAGAACTCCCAGCCAGACCGGGAGCCACTCCAGATTGTTGCGCATGATGATGCCTATATGGCTGCCCTTGCCATAGCTTCTGTCCAGAAACAGGTTGGCGATCCTGCACACCATTTCTTCTGTCTCTTTCCAGGTCAGCTCTCTGCGGGCATTCCGATAGGCCTCTTCATTGCCGGGGATCTGTTTCCTGCTGTTGATCTCAATCAATGCCGGCTCATCGGGATAGTGCTTTGCATTTTCTGTGATCAATTGCGTTATGAGCATCTTCACTCCTTATTTCCAGGTAAAGAGCCCTCTGTCCAGAACAGGCTTGCCGTCTTCCACGCAGACCAGCCTGAATACCGCCCTGCCTTCCTCTTCCTTCCAGACATCCAGACGCAGGGTGCTGCCGGGGAAGCAGATGCTGCGCATCTGGGCGGAGATGCAGGTCATTCTCTCCGGTTCACCGGGGATGAGCGCTTCTATGGCCATGCGGCAGGCATAACCGAAGGAGCAGAGACCCTGCATGAAGGGGCGGGGGAATCCCTCTGCCTGCGCCACCTCGGGATCCGCGTGGACCCTGTTGGTGTCGCCCGTCAGGCGATACAGCATATTGGCTGTCGGGGAGAGGACCGACTCCAGTGAGCAGTCCGGCTCCCTGTCAGGTATTTTCACGGAAGACTTTTTAGGTGCTTCGCCTCCGAAGCCTCCGTGCGTGAAGAACATGGTGTTGGAGATGTTCTCACACAGGAGATTGCCGGCTTCATCGTACACGGGGACTTTGGTCTCCACGATGATGCCCTTGCCTTCTCCCCTGTCATAGATATTGGTGATCGTATCCTCGAAGACCAGCGAGCCCTTAATGGGGTCGATGGGACGGTGCATCACCAGGGTGTGCTCCATGTGAAGGCCCTTGACGATGCCGCCTTCCTCCCTCTCCAGGGCCTCGCGTACAACGAAGGCGCCCGGATAAGGAGCCGGTCTCTGGGGATAGTTGTTGACAGCATTCCAGTACGGCACAGTGCCGAAGCTGGGGATCGCTTTCATGTTCTTCTCAAAGGTGTACTGCAGATCTTTTTCACCGGCGCCGACCGCCAGGGCGTACAGCGCCATGTCTCTCCAGTTGTATTCGATCTTTCTGGGACCGGTGGAGGTCCCGATGAATTTCATAAGATCCATGTACTCTCCTTTCCGGGAAACTGATCAGACATAAGGTCCCATGATGGTCATGATGATGATACCGACGATCACAGCCACGATGTTGGAGAACGTGCAGATCAGGAAGGAATACTTGAAGCAGTTCTTGTAGGTATCCTTTGCAATACCGGTGATAACGGTGTTGATGAAGCCGCCGTTCCAGAGGGTGCCGGTGATGTGACCGGAGGCCATCACGATACGGCCGACCATCTCGAGGTTAGCGCCCATCGCGGTGTAGACGGGGGTCAGGATCGGTCCGAGCAGGCCGGTCGCGCCGGTCGCGCCGCCGCAGATGAAGGCCACGATCAGGCCCGCGAGGGATGCGCCGATCAGCGGGCTGCCGCCGATGCCGGTCACAGTGCCGAGGACGGTCTGGAATCCGACGGTGGTCTGAGCAACAGAACCGACAGCGACCATTGCTCCCGTGTTGCCGATGGAAGTCAGTGCGTTGCCGAATGCATCACCGATATGCTTGGTAACAGGCTTGTCATCGGTCTTATACTTGAACATGAGGATCATCGCCAGCGCAGCGCCGACGGCGATACCGAAGGGGGTGGGCAGAAGGGCCTTGCCGCCGATCTTCACATTGATCAGGATGAGGGCGACTGCCAGCGGGATCAGAGCGACCCAGCCGTTGGGAAGATCCTGCACATCCTCAACAGGGGTGGTGTCAAGTGCTACGAAGTGCTGATCGTTGGCTCTGGCTCTCTTGAAGAGGACAGACATGACTGCGAAAGCGGTGAGCACGGCGACGACCGCCATGATCGCACTGGGAACAGCCGCTGCCATCAGGTTGGTGCCGAAACCGTTGGCCATGACCGCGTTGACGGGCTGTGCGGTGCCGGGACCCCAGCTGGAAGCCGTGCAGCAGCCTGCGACGATGACGCCGGGAACGATCTCTCTGGGGAGATCCGCCTCACGGAAGACTTCCAGGGCGATCGGGAACACGGAGAAAGCCAGCACGAAACCGGCGATGCCGCCCCATGTCATGACGATGATCGCGAGCAGGACCGCGTAAGGTGCGAAGGTCTTGCCGAAGAGGCTGATGAACAGACGCGCGATCGATTTCGCGCCGTGGGTGGTCTCATAGGCCTTGCCCATCAGAGCGCCGGCTGCGAAGACCATGAAGTTGCCGCTGATGAAACCGGTGAAGCCTCCGACGAAGCTTGTGAGGATAGCATCCTGCAGGCCAATGCCGCTGAGAAGCGCCATGACGGCGGATCCCGCGATGGCGGAGATGAAAACTGAGTAGCCCTTCATAGAACCGTAAACAAGGATTGCGATTCCGAGAATGACTCCGATGATACTGAGAGCGTTCATACTGTCTCCTTTCCATTAGGGCCGCACTGCGGCCAGTGTAAAAAAGGTGTAATCCTCCGGTTTGATTCCGGATAAGTTAAAGCGCTTTCCGTTCTGTTTCCCTTATTTCCCCTCAAAAACAGCCGGTCTCTTCTCGAAGAACGCTTTGACTCCTTCCTTTGCGTCCGCGGTCTCTGCGAGCATACCGTTAAGATCGGACTCAAGTTTCAGGCCGTCCTCCAGACTCATCTCCATACCGCGGTTGACAAGTTCCTTGCAGACTCTGACGGCGATAGGCGCATTCTTCAGAATGGAATTCATGAGTTCCACCGCGCTGTCCATCAGCTGCTCAGGCTCCACGACCCTGTTCACGAGGCCGATCCTGAGGGCCTCATCCGCCTTCACTCTCCTGCCGGTGTAGAGCATTTCCTTGGCATAGCCGGTGCCGATCAGGCGAGGCAGTCTCTGTGTGCCGCCGTAGCAGGGGGCCACGCCCAGGCCGACTTCGGGAAGGGCGAACACAGCCTTGGTGCTGGCGACCCGCAGGTCACAGGCCAGCGCCAGTTCCGTGCCGCCGCCCATGGCGAATCCGTTCACCGCCGCGATGATGGGCTTGGGAAGATTGTCGAACTTCTCAAAGAGCTTGTGGGCGTGCGTGGACATGGCCACGGTCTCTTCCGCCTTGGCATCGATCCGGATCTCGGAGATGTCGTTGCCGGCGATGAATCCTTTGCCCTTGCCGGTGATGATGACGCCCAGGACCTCCGGGTCCGCGGCGATGGTGTCGATGGCATCCTCGATCTCATATTTGGTGGACATCTTCAGGGCATTGAAGACCTCCGGCCGGTTGATGGTAATGAAAGCGATATGGTCCTTCACCTCATAGATGATTTCCTGATAGCTCATAGGGCAGACTCCTTTCCGTCGGTTCCTTCTCAATCCTTGGCCAAAAGGGATCCCAGGACCACCTGCTGGATCTGGTTAGTGCCTTCGAAGATCTCGAAGATCTTGGCATCTCTCATGAGCTTCTCGACAGGGTACTCATGCATGTAGCCGTAGCCGCCCAGGACCTCGATGGCCTTGGAAGCCACATAGGAAGCGGTCTGGGAAGCGTAGATCTTCACAGCGCTGCCGGCGCCGTTGAGCTTCATGCCGTTGTCCAGCTGATAAGCCACGTTCATGAGCGCGCCGTGGGAGACCAGTGTGCGCTCCAGCATCTCCGCCAGCAGGAAGCTCAGCCCCTGCAGTTTGATGATGGGCTTGCCGAACTGCATACGGACCTTAGCGTAAGCGGTCGCCTCGTCCACCGCTCTCATGGCGATACCGGTGGCAAAGTTCATGGAATGCGGACGAACCACTTCCATGTTCTTCATGACGATGCCCCAGCCTCTGCCTTCCTCGCCGATCATGTTCTCTGCGGGAACACGAACATTGTCGAAGATCACTTCATTGGTGGGGGACAGGCGTAAACCCAGCTTATCCTCGTGCTTGCCGATTTGGACGCCACGCTCCTTCTCCACGAGGAAGAGGGTGATGCCCTTATACTTGAGAGATCTGTCGATCGTGGTGGCGACTACGAAATAGTCGGACAGCTCCGCGCCGCTGATGAAGCACTTGCTGCCGTTGATAATGTAGTCATTTCCGTCTCTGGTAGCGGTGGTCGTAATGGATGCAGCATCGCTTCCACAGGCAGGTTCTGTAAGGCAGAATGCAAAACCTTTGCCTGCCAGGAGTGCTTCCGCCGCCATCTGCTTCTGCTGCTCCGTGCCGCCGACAAACACACATTCCGCGCCCATGCTGCCGGCATGGAATGTGAAACCGAATCCGGCGTCGTAGTAGCCCAGCGTCTCTGCCATCAGGAAGTTGGTCGTATTATCGATACCCATGCCGCCGTACTTCTCCGGGACCTCCAGCGCATACAGACCGGCATCTTTGAATTTCTGGGCGATCTCAACAGGGTACCTTCCTGCCCGGTCCAGCTCTGCCGTGTAAGGCTTCAGCTCGTTCTCGCAGATCTGACGTGCAAGTCCGATGATGTCTTCCTGCTCAGGCGTCATTTGGATCAAGTCGAAAACTTTCATAGTTTTTCCTCCATATCTGTGGTGTATAAACAGGTCCTGTGAATGATTTAGCAATCTCTGTGCCAGAGTAAAATGACACAAAAAAAGAGCTCTCTCCCTTCCAAAAAGTACAGGAAAGTGCTCTGTTTGTTTATTATTTTTCTTTTTATTTAATGATTGGGACATTTTGAGTTTGACCCTTTTTAAAATGTCCCATTATTCTTAAATGACTCAAAAAGGGGCTTTTCAGATCTGTGACATACCCGAATGGGTCAGTCACAACCGTCTGTCCAGGCTCTGCGTAAGGTATAAAACTTGCTATATATCTAGAACATTATCAATATTGACATACTTTTACAAAGGAGGAACCATCACTATGCCTGCAGGAATACTGACGGATGTAGTTGCCACACTGTTCGGAGGAGTCGCCGGATGTCTCCTCGGAGACAGAATCAGTGATCGTTATAAAAATCTTCTGAACAACATGCTGGGAATGTCCGCCATTGTCATGGGTATCACGCTGGTCGTAAAAGTCCACTCACTTTCCGCTGCAATTCTTTCCCTCCTGATCGGCGCAGTTCTGGGCGAAACGATCCGGCTGGAGGATCGTGTCAACCACGTTGCTGCTTCGATCACTGCGAGGATCGCCGGTGGTGCTGACGCCGCCCCCTCGTATCTGGCTGCTGTAAGTGCCGCCCTGGTTCTATTCTGTTTCGGAGGCACCGGCTGGTTCGGTGCTCTCAACGAAGGAATTACCGGAGACGGATCTATGCTGGTCACCAAATCGATCCTTGACTGCGTTACTGCCTGTATTTTCGCCGCCATTCACGGAAAACTCATTCCCCTGCTGAGTATCCCGGAGTTCTGTGTTCTTATGACACTCTATCTGATCTCCGGAACAGTATCTCCCCTGATCACCCCGGAGATGACCGCTGATTTTTCTGCCGTAGGAGGGATTATCACGATCACCGCAGGTCTTCGGCTCACAAAAATCAAGACCGACATAAAGGTACTCAACCTTCTGCCGGCCTTGATCCTGTCTTTCATTGTTTCCGCTCTTTGGACTGCCTTCACTGGAGCCTAAGCGGCTGCTTCCGGATGCACTCCCTCATTGCCGTGGAGAACCGTCCCCCCACCGAAATCATTTCTCCAGCACCACACACCTGACCAGCCCGTCGTCGATCAGGCTCTTCGCCGCGGAGCGGTAGTCCGCGCCGACTGCGGCAATGCCGGCAAGTCTGCAGCCGGCGTCCTCGATGATGTTCATGCAGGCCTGGAGCGTCGCGGCGGTCTCGATCCAGTTGTCCGCCAGCAGGACGCGGCTCTCCTCCGGCAGGAGGAGCTTCCCGGTGCTCAGGGAAGTCACCTGGTCCCGGTGATCGATGTAGCGGGCCATCAGGATCCCGTCCTCGTCCGCCGGAAACTGCCGGTTCCTGCGGATTCCCACGAAGCCTACGCCCAGTTCCCTGGCCAGCATGCTGCCGACGATGAATCCGAGGGATTCCGGTGCGCACACGCAGTCCACATGCCCCCGGTAAGGTGCCGCCAGATACGGGATCAGGGCCTCCAGCGCCTCTCTGTCCGCAAAAAGAGGCAGTATATCTCTTCTTCCGGCCTTCGCTGCCATGTCGTTCTCCCGGCCTGTCACCAGCTGCCGGATCCTTGTTTCCAGTGCCTCTCTGTCCATGCTGTCCTCCTTATTGATGACGGGCCGACTGCTCCCGTAAAGATCCTGTATCTCTCTTAACTATACCGTATCCGCGCGCCGGTGTCGAGACTGGCACTTCCTCCTCACACCTTCCCCGCCAGCATCAGCAGCAGGTACAGCACCGGCTGATGGGCCAGGTAGATCGGCAGCGAGTGCCGCCCCATCCAGGCGAGCCCCGGCACCTCAAGCTGCAGCTTCTCCTCGATGCCGGCCCTCTTCAGAATGCCCCGCAGGAAGTATCCGCACAGGAACCACGCCAGCCACGGCAGCAAGGAAAAATAATCCGTCGACCAGAACCCTGGCATGGGAAAACCGAGAAAAGTCATAAACCATCCCCGGTACAGCCCCGCCGGCAGCGGGATCCGGATGCCCCGGTCGAAGATGCCCAGCAGCAGGCAGCCGCTGTTCACGTGCCGGAACAGGAGGAAGGCCGCCGCGCTCAGGATGAGGCCCACCACAGGATCTGCCGGGTGCTTCACCACACACCGCACCGCCCCGACGAGCAGCATGCAGGCGCCGATCAGGGTCAGCACGCCGAAGATCACACGGTCCTCCGGGAGAACGAGCAGGGTCACGGCCGTCACCAAGATGCCGCAGGCGGAGACGATCAGGCCCCGCCGCAGGAGTCTCCGGGGATCTCCGGCCAGTGCGGCGCAGCAGCCGGACAGCAGGATGAAGGTCATGCAGATGCTCTGCTGCCACAGATAGCCCGGAAGCGCGTTGTACCAGGGAATGCGCACGCCGGCCATGTAGACCAGGTCCCAGGTGCCGTGATAGAGGATCATGCTGAGCAGGGCCGCCCCGCGCAAGCTGTCGAGCAGCGTCAGGCGTGCCTTGCCGGTCTTCTGTTGTCTTAATTCTTTATCTTTCATTTGGGAATCTGCTATACTTATTCCGGACCGTGAGATGCGGTCACAAACAGAACGGAGGTTGCTATGGAGATCGAACGCAAATGGATGGTGAAGGGCTGGCCCGAAGAACAGGCGCCGGCGATCGCTCTTCCTCTCCTTGTCACCCACAATATGCGCCAGGGCTACATTTCGGTCCGCCCGACCGTGCGGATCCGCGAGGAGAAGCCCCAGGGACAGGACGCCGCCTATATCCTGTGCTTCAAATCCGCCGGCCTGCTGGCGCGGGAAGAGATCGAGCTCTCTGTCGCGCGGGAGGATTTTGAGAAGCTGGAAGCTTTCATCGGTCTGCCTCTCATCCCGAAGGAGCGGCGCACCTACCAGCTGCCCGACGGCCTGCATCTGGAAGTGAGCCTCGTGGACCGCGGCGCCGCCACAGAATTCATGTACGCGGAAGTCGAGTACAGGACCGTGGAACAGGCGAAGGCCTGGGATCCCGCCTCCTGCGGCCTCGCCGCCTATCTCTCCGACGAAGTCACCGGCCAGCCCGGACAGTCCATGGGGGCCTACTGGCTGCAGACACGCGGCCCGATGCCCGGAAGCACGGGAGAAATGTGACCCGCTCCCCTGTCATACCTTCAATCTGTCAGCCTGCATCATCCATTCCATGTCCGCTGAGGCGTGGGGATCTGCAGGCTGTCTGTTTTCTGCCTTCTTCCCGCCTTCTTCCATGTGTTCGTTTGTACGGATTTTGCAGTTGACTTTCTTTGTGATATCCGTATATTATATATTTGGCTACGTTCTTTCGTAGTCATACACGATCTATGGAGAGGAGGGATGCTCATGACGCGACTGCAAAGAATTCTTACGCATCAGAAACAGCATTGGGATCAGCTCCTGCAGGCTGCCGCACAGAATGATACCGCTGTCTGCCCGCAGACGGAACAGCATCTGATCATCCGCAATGTGAACGGATCCCCGCGCTATTATGTCCGAAACAATGAAAATCCGCGCCGCGAGAAGTATCTGTCTATGAAGAAAGACAGCGCATGCATACAGACGATCGCGCAGAAGAGCTATGAACAGCAGCTTCTGCAGACAGCCCAAAAGCAGTCGGCGCTCATATCCGGGTTTCTTGCCGCTTACAGTGAGACCGCCGGCGCGGATCTGTATGCCGGTCTGCGGGACGAGCGGCGGGCTCTGATCACCCCCCTTGAGCCGGACTACCGGTATTATCTGGAGGTCTGGGCAAACGTCCCCTATGAACCCGGCTTTTTTGATGAACATATGCCCCTGATCACGACGGAGCGCAATGAGCGCGTGCGCTCCAAATCTGAAAAGATCGCGGCAGACCTCTACCTGCGCAGACAGCTCGCCTATCGCTATGAGTATCCGCTTGTTCTCAGGGACGGCGATCACATGGTGACTCTTCGTCCTGATTTTACAGTCGTCAGCCGCCAGGATCTGTGCATCTATTATCATGAGCACCTGGGAAGCATGGATGACCCGAAATATGTAAACAGCGCACTCGAACGGCTGCGGATCTATATCTCCAACGGCATTTTCCCCGGTGACCGCCTGCTGCTCACATTTGAAACAAAGCAGCGCCCCCTCAATGATCAGCAGCTTCTTCCGCTGCTGCATCGTTACCTGCTGTAGTTGGATCTCTATTACACTATAAAGCCGAAAGAAGAAACAGACAACTTGCTCTGTATTATCTAAACGCAGAATATCGATTTCCCTGCATTGCGTTGCCTACCGGGAGGCACCCAAGAGGCGATTTGCTCGCAAAAATAACACATCACAAAAGTACGTTTATGTTGAGATCACATAAATAAACGCAAATATCATATTTCGAAAAACGCGTACAACTATTTGTCGGTAAAATAAACGCAAAAGATCGATACCTTTCTTTTACGTTTATTATTGACCACTAAATGTAAACGCAGATCTGTACACCCCTCATAATGCGTTAATTTCAGGCCTCAAAATGTAAACGCAAACCTGGACGCCCCTCATCATGCGTTTATTTCGAGCCGCCAAATGTAAACGCAAACCTGGACGCACCTCATCATGCGTGTATTCACGCTACAAGACAGCATGAATACACCCCGGCACCGACCATAGGTCGACGCCGGGGTGTTGCTTGTGGTCACAGCTTGTATTCCGGCAGATCCTTATGCCACACCTGCCGCCCTGGTCGCCACGACATCGATGCCGGTGCCGCAGACGTTCGGGATGATGACATCGCCGATGGCGATGGGCGCGTGGACGCGCACCTTGTTGATCTCCTCCAGGCAGGCGAAGATCTCCGACTTCGGGATGTTGCCTTTGGTCTTGACAGAGATCCGCGGGCGGTCGCCGTCCAGGACCACGACGGTGGATGTGACGGTGCGCTCGGGTTTGGTGACTTCCTGTCTTGCGTAGTGGTCGCCGATGGGACAGGTATTGCCGGTCACGTCCAGGATCTCTCCGTTATCCATGGTGACTGTGATCTGGCAGCCCATGGGGCAGCCGATGCATGTCAGATTTCTTTTCTCCATGATTGGGCCTCCATTAATCCTGCTCGATACAGACCGTAATACTCTTCAGGCCTTCCTTCGCGAGGAGCTGGTCCTTCTTCAGTATGATCTGCTCCATCTCGCCGGGTGCCATGATCCTCTTCTTGCGCTTCTGGATGCGCTCGTCATCCAGATAGACAGCGACGGAGGCGTTCTTGTAGACGGCACCGACGCGGAAACGGACGACCTGCAGGTCATCCATGCGCTCGGGATCGATGGTGACCGGCACGGTGTAGCGGACGCCGTCCTTCGCGATGACCTTGACTTCCTTGCCGCTCCTGTCGTCCTTGCATCCGCCGAGGACATAGGCTGCGGCGTTCTCGCCGGCCTTCTTGGCTTCCTCGGAGACGTAGTCGACCAGGTCATGCACGTGCAGCACGTTGCCGCAGGCGAAGACGCCGGGGATATTGGTCTCCAGAGCTTCGTTGACCACGGGGCCGTTCGTGACGCGGCTCAGCTCCACGCCCGCG
Source organism: Lachnospiraceae bacterium UBA3692 (assembly GCA_002372815.1). GTDB lineage: Bacteria > Bacillota > Clostridia > Lachnospirales > Lachnospiraceae > CAG-791. Next base: position 46,606 of record DFIR01000006.1, on the reverse strand, counting down.
CTCTTGGAGAGCTCGTTCTCCGGGATCAGGCCGGTGGAAAGCAGCAGGGTGTCGCAGGTGTAGCGCTCTTCCGTGCCCGGGATGGGCTTCATGTGCTCGTCGACCTCGGCGATCGTGACCGCCTCGACACGCTCCTTGCCCTCGATGTTGACGACCGTGTGGGACAGCTTCAGCGGGATGCCGTAGTCGTCCAGGCACTGCACGATGTTTCTCTTCAGGCCGCCGGAGTAAGGCATGATCTCCGCGACGACCTTGACCTTGGCGCCTTCGAAGGTCATGCGGCGGGCCATGATCAGGCCGATGTCGCCGGATCCGAGGATCACGACTTCATGGCCGGGCATGTAGCCCTCGATGTTGACCAGTCTCTGGGCCGTGCCGGCGCTGTAGATACCGGCGGGACGGTAGCCGGGGATGTTCAGGGCGCCGCGGGGACGCTCTCTGCAGCCCATGGCCAGGATCACGGCGTTGGCCTTGATCTGGAACATGCCGTCGGTGCGGTTCATCGCCGTGACGGTCTTATCCGGGGCGATGTCCATGACCATGGTGTCCAGCTTGTACTCGATGCCGAGCTCCAGGACCTTATCGATGTAACGGCCCGCGTATTCGGGACCGGTCAGTTCCTCTTTGAATGTATGAAGGCCGAAGCCGTTGTGGATGCACTGATTCAGGATGCCGCCGAGCTCTTTGTCACGCTCCAGGATCAGGATGCTCTCGAGGCCGGCTTCTCTTGCTGCCGCAGCTGCGGACAGGCCCGCGGGGCCGCCGCCGACGATGACAAGATCATATGCTGTACTCATGACTCCCTCCCCTCTCCTTTGGTCTTTTCGAACACAAGGTTGGAGTGACCGCCGCTCTTGGTGATCTCTTCGTAGTCGAGACCCAGTTCCTCATGCAGGATCTCCATGACACGCGGTGAGCAGAAGCCCGCCTGGCAGCGGCCCATGCCCGCGCGCACTCTGCGCTTCACGCCGTCCAGGGACTTGGCGCCCAGCGGACGGTGGATGGCCTCCAGGATCTCGCCTTCGGAGACGGACTCGCAGCGGCAGATGATCCTGCCGAATGCCGGCTGCTCTTTGATGAGCGCCGCGCGCTCCTCGAAGGACATGGTCTTGGGATCCGTGATGCCCTTGCGGGTGCCGATCCAGTCTTCCTTCTGCTCCACGCCGAGGCGCTCCTTGAACCATCCGCCGACGTACTCGCCGATGGCAGGCGAAGACGTGAGGCCGGGGGATTCGATGCCGGCGCAGTCGAAGAAGTGCGGTGCATCCTTGACCTCGCCGATGATGAATTCGTGATGGTCCTCATGGGCACGGAGGCCGGCGAAGGAGGTGATCACGCTGCGGAGAGGCAGGTTGCGGACGTGGCCCGTGGACTTCTCGATGAGGTCCGCGATGCCGGCCGCCGTGGTGTTGGTGCCTTCCTTGTTCTCGATGTCCACAGCCGTAGGTCCTACGATCAGGTTGCCGTGGATGGTCGGGGAGACGAGGACGCCCTTGCCGAGCTTGGTGGGCTGCGGGAAGATCGTGTGCTTCACGTGGTCGCCGCACTCGCGATCCAGCAGACAGTAGTCGCCGCGGCGGGCGGTGATGTGGATCTTGTCGGCGCTGACCATGTTGTGGAGCTCGTCGGCGTAGACGCCGGCGGCATTGACCACGTAACGGGTCTGCACGTCGCCGTTGTTGGTGTGGATGGTCCAGACGGGCTCTCCGCACTTCTCGCAGATGTGGCTCTCAAAGGAGCGCACCTTGGTGTTGAAGCGGAACTCCACGCCGTTCACCGCCGCGTTCTCCGCCATGGCGATGTTCAGCATGAAGGGACAGATGATGCCGCTGGTGGGCGCGTACAGGGCGCCCTGGGTGTTCTCGGAGAGGTTGGGCTCCATCTCGAGAGCCTCCTCGCGGTTCAGGATCCGCAGCTCCTTGACACCGTTGGCGATGCCACGGTCATACAGCTCCTGCAGTCCGCCGAGGGCTTCCTTGTGGATGCAGACGACCATGGCGCCGTTGCGGCGGAAAGGAATGTCCAGGTCTTCCGCCAGCTGGCCCATCATCTCATTGCCGCGGACATTGAAGCGGGCCATGAGGGATCCCTCTGCCGCGTCGAAGCCGGCGTGGACGATGGCGCTGTTGGCCTTGGATGTGCCGCAGCAGACGTCTTCTGCTTTTTCCAGGACACAGACATTTAAAGGATAGCGGGACAGCTCTCTGGCCACCGCGGATCCCGTGACGCCTGCGCCGATGACTACTACATCATACATAAGAGTTACCTCCTGATCTTCCATGTGAAACGGAGTCGGGGAATACAGCCCGGGCATCCCCGGGTCCGCCCTCACCGACTCCGCTTCTCACAAGGAATTATGTCATTGTAATGTATTCGCGCTGTGATGCGCTACAGGCACATCCAATCAGTGAAGGACGTTGTAGAGCAGAGAAGCAACGACCGCACCGCAGATCGGAGCGACTGCCGGGATCCAGCCATAGCCCCAGTCGGGATCCTTCGCGCCCTTGTCGGGAGCGAGCAGCTGATACGCGAAACGGGGAGCGCTGTCTCTTGCAGCGTTCATGGCATAGCCGGTCAGGCCGCCGAAGGAAGCGCCGCAGGCAACGATGACGCCGTAGACGAGGATCCAGCTGACATTGGATTCACCAGCCGCTGCAGGGATGTTGGCAAGAGTGAAGACCAGAACGAAGGTGGCGACGAACTCAGACAGGAAGTTCAGACCCATATTCCGGATGGAAGGTCCTGTGCAGAAGCAGCCGCGGATCGTAGCATCGTCATCAGTAGCCGCAATGTGATCGCCGTAGAGGACCATCAGGATCGCAGCGCCGACAAAGCCGCCGAGCATCTCAGCAATGATATATCCGGGGACGACTGCCCAGTCAAGACCGCCGCGGAGAGCCGCGCCGATGGTGACAGCCGGGTTGAAGGAAGAAATGCACATGCCGCTGACCGCAAATGCGGGAACCATGACCGCCATGCCCCAGCCGATGAGGATGTGCACGGTGTTGCCGCCCTTCATGCCGGACTTGTTAAGGCTGACGTTGCAGCAGACGCCGTCGCCCAAAAGCACGAGTAATGCTGTTCCAATGAATTCTCCAATATAAGCCTGCATTGTTATACCCCTTTCTTCATAGTGACATGAAATGATACTGCTGATATCCTGCAGTCTCGCGGGACTGCGCCGGATCCCCTGGCCATTCTCCCCCGGTCAGGGGATCCGGAGATATCCAATTGGATCAGCACCTCACAGGGAGGTGTTCAGGCATCTGTGCCCTCAGGCGATCAGTCCTTCGCCCAGCCGAGGGTCGTGCCGACGGCCTTCTTCCAGAGCTTGAGCTCCTTCGCTCTGGTCTCGGCATCCATCTCGGGCTCGAACTCTCTGTCGAGTGCCCAGTTCTTGATGACATCCTGCTTGCTGCTCCAGAAGCCGACTGCCAGGCCTGCCAGATAGGAGGCGCCCATAGCGGTGGTCTCAACGCACTGAGGTCTCTGGACCTTCGCGTCGATGATGTCAGACTGGAACTGCATCAGGAAGTTGTTCTTGCAGGCGCCGCCGTCGACCTTCAGGGCGCTCAGCTTCACGCCGGAACCCTCTTCCATGGCTGCCAGAACATCGCTGGTCTGGAATGCCAGGGACTCAAGGGTCGCGCGGATCAGGTGATACTTGTTCACGCCGCGGGTAAGTCCGACGATGGATCCGCGTGCGTAAGGATCCCAGTAAGGAGCGCCGAGGCCGGTGAATGCGGGAACCACATAGCAGCCGTTGGTGTCCTTGACTCTGGTCGCGAAGTACTCGGAATCCGGGCTCTGGTCGACGATCTTCAGTTCGTCACGCAGCCACTGGATCGCAGCGCCCGCCACGAAGACGGAACCTTCCAGAGCGTACTCGACCTTGCCGTCGAGGCCCCACGCGATGGTGGTCAGCAGACCGTTGTTCGGATACAGAGGCTTGTCGCCGATGTTCATCAGCATGAAGCAGCCGGTGCCGTAGGTGTTCTTGGCTTCGCCGGGGGTGTAGCAGGTCTGGCCGAACAGAGCTGCCTGCTGGTCGCCCGCAACGCCGCGGATCGGGATCGGGCCGCCGAAGAACTCGGGATCGGACTCGCCGAAATCGCCGCTCGAAGGTCTCGCATCCGGAAGGACGCACTTCGGGACTTCCAGCTGCTTGCAGAGCTCGTCATCCCACTCGCAGTTGTTGATATTGAACAGGAGGGTTCTGGAGGCGTTGGAGTAATCCGTCGCGTGCACTTTGCCCTTGGTCAGCTTGTAGATCAGCCAGCAGTCGACGGTGCCGAATGCAAGCTCGCCTGCCTCAGCTCTCTCACGGACACCCGGGACATTGTTCAGGATCCAGCGAAGCTTCGTGCCGGAGAAATAAGGGTCGAAGACCAGGCCGGTCTTATGATAGGCCTCGTCGGCGATGTTGGGATACTTCTCCATCAGCTCCGCCTTCATATCAGCGGTACGGCGGCACTGCCACACGATCGCGTGATAGACGGGCTGGCCGGTCTTGCGGTCCCAGAGGATGACGGTCTCGCGCTGGTTGGTGATGCCGATGGCGGCGATATCCGTGTAGGAAGCGCCGACATTCTGCATTGCCTGTCTTGCAACGGCGAGCTGTGTCTGCCAGATCTCGTTGGCGTCATGCTCGACCCAGCCGGGCTGCGGATAATACTGCGTAAACTCTTTCTGCGCCATGCTGCAGATCTCGCCCTTTTCGTTGAAGAGGATGCAGCGGTTGCTGGTCGTGCCGGCGTCCAGTGCCATTACATATTTAGCCATAATTACCTCCATTTAACGCTTAGCGATTCATCCGGGTCCCCCACGAACCCGGTGCAGGTATCTGCCTGCAAAACATACCCCAGGAGCTTCTAAAATGTGTCTGTGCCTTACATGTACCAGACTTCACTGCTGGTCGTTGAGATGGCAGAGGCGCCGCTTCCCAGCGCATGCATCACATCCTCCCGGCACTGGATCAGTCCCCCGCACACGACGGGGGTCCTGCTCATCGCCACGATCCTGCGGATGACCCGCGGCGCGACGATGCCGGGAAGGATCTCGATCACGTCCGGGAGCGCCCCGGTCCGCTGCTGCTTCTCGATGTTGACGAGCGCCATGCTGTCAAGGATGAAGTAGCGCAGGACTGTCGCGAGGCCGATCTCCTTCGCGTGAGCGATGAGGCTGTGCTTGGTGGTGATCACGCCGTCCGCGTGCACGATGTCCTTCAGATAATCCAGCGAAGCGTCCTTCGCGGACAATCCGACGATGAGGTCGATGTGGACCATGGCGGTCTTGCCGGCCTGCCGCACTCTGGCCACGATCTCCTGTATGGAGCACACGTCTCCGTACAGGATGAATACGACTTCCACATCGGACTTCAGGCACGCGCTGAGTCCGCTGTCGTCCTTGACAGCGGCGATGACCGGTGAAGTTTCGATCCTCTCAGCGAACGTTCTCCCCATAAGCCTCTCTTCCGTCTCACATGGTGCCTCTGGCACAAAAAAAAGAGAAAAATACACACAACAAGAATTTCCCTATTGCGCCGCATTCTCTTTTCTCCAGGCACGCATTTTTAAGTTGTCTTAATCATAGCACTCGTTTGTGGATATTGCAAGACAAAATTAAAAAAATATGGTTCATTTCAAGACATTATTACCATAACCGTCAAAAAAGTCATTACAAACCGTGCACAATTACGGCATATCCGTCCTTCGGCCGGCCGTTTTTTTATCAATTTAAGACAGAAAAAACAGGGAAAAGAGGACGTCTGATCGTCTCCCTTTCCCCTGTCTGCTCTCCGTTTCTCACCCGGTCCGCTCACTTCCCGAGCTGTTTCCGGATCGCCTCCAGCATCTCGTCATACTGCTCAAAGGCGGGCAGCTGCGGGTAGTCCGCGCGGATCTTATCGGTCGTGCGGAACAGGTAGCCGGCCTTGCTGGCCAGGATCATGCCGAGGTCGTTGTAGCTGTCGCCGGCCGCGATCGTGTCGAAGCCGATGGACTGCAGCGCCTTCACGGTCGTGAGCTTGGAGTTCTCCGTGCGCATGCGGAAGTCGGTGATCTCGCCGCTGTCCGCCACGACCAGTTCGTTGCAGAAGATGGTGGGCTGGCCGAGCTTCTCCATGAGCGGCGCCGCGAACTGGGTGAAGGTGTCGCTGATGATGATGACCTGGCAGAGCCTGCGCAGTTCGTCCAGGAACTCCCTGGCGCCCGGAAGCGGATCGATCTTCTCGATCGTGGCGCGGATCTCATTGAGCCCGAGCCCGTGCTCCTTCAGGATGCCGATGCGCCATTTCATGAGCTTGTCGTAGTCCGGCTCGTCGCGCGTGGTCCTTCTGAGCTCCGGGATCCCGCTGACTTCCGAGAACGCGATCCAGATCTCGGGTACGAGTACGCCTTCAAGGTCGAGACAGGTGATGTACATGGTGTTTCCGCCTTTCTGTGTATGTTGTCTTCAGTGTCATCCGGGGCGTGTATAGCAGGTCTCACCTGCCTTCCCATTCCTCCCGGTTCCTTTCGCCGCCCAGGACCGTGATCTCCCCGCCGCGGCAGACATATGTGAACGTTCCGTGCCTGCGGGGGCTCATGACGGTCATGCCGGCTTCCTGCGCCGCCGCGACGGCCTTCTCCGATTTGGGGCTCGCCAGCTGCCGGTGCGGATAGTCCTCCAGGATGGCGTATCTCGCGCCAGTCGCCTGCAGGAAGGCCGGATCATTGCTGGTCTCGCCGCCGTGGTGGCTCAGCTTGAAGATATCGGCCTGCACGTCGACGCCCGCTTCCAGCATGTGCAGCTCGTTGGAGACATACATGTCCCCGCCGGTGAGATACCTGCAGCCGCCGCCCGTCACCATCGCGACCAGCGAGGTGCGGTTGATCGCGTCCGTCGCGTTGTCGCCCTCCGGCACGGGGTCCGTCTCCTGCCACAGGATCTCCACATTGCTGAAGCCCAGCGGGAAGCTGTCCCCCTGCGTGAGCGTCGTCACAGGGACGCCCAGCTCCTCCGCGTCCGCCAGGATCGCGCTGCGCGCGTTCTCTCCCCAGCTGCCCGACAGGCTCAGGTTCTTGGTGAGGGATCCGTACCAGGTCTCCCACATGTAGGCCGGATCCGAGTAGGTCAGCAGTGTTTCCACATCCGGCAGATAGATCCGCCCGACATGGAAGAAGGCGTCCTCCAGGATCGTACACATGAGAAAATAGTGGTCGTCATGATAATGCGACAGATACAGGTCGAGGTCGCTGATCCCGCTGTCCTTCAGCCAGCGGATCGTCATGCATCCGTCCGGGTCCTCCACGTTGTCGGGAAGTCCCGTGTCCATGAGCAGATGCCGCCCTCCGGAGGAGACCAGGATCACGTCCCCCGGGTACTCCGCCTGCCCGAAGTCGATGGCGGTCACGCGCATCTCCGGCGTCGCGTACGCCTCGCCCATCCTCGCGCAGGTCCTTCCCGCCGCCGCGGCAGCCGCGGAGGCGCGGTCCGTGAGGACCTTCACGGAAGGTGCGGACGCCCGCGCCGGCAGGCACAGGCATCCCGCGGCGATCACTGCCGCCGCTGCAGTCATTCGTAAGAGTCCGACAGCGCCATGCTTCTCTCCGGCTGCCTGCCGGCGCCTCAGCATTCTTCCTCCGGATCCGCGACGGCCGGCTGCGCGGTGTCCTCTTCAGGCTCCGCGGCGGTCTCCTCCTTCGCTTCTCCCGGCGCTTCGTCTCCGGGCGCTGCTGCTCCCGGTGTCTCTTCTCCCGGCACCTCGTCGTCGGCCAGCAGGGCCTCCAGGTCCTCCTCCGTCAGGTCCTCGATGCAGATCCTGCGGATGTCCTCCGGCTTGGGGTCCTCCATCGCGGCGATCCGGCGCGCCTGGTTGGTGATGATGTCCTCGAACAGGTTGCGGACCTCCCTCGCGTTGGCGAAGTTCTCGAGGCGCTCCAGCTTGCGCTCCACGATCATGGCGCGGATGTGCTTCTGCACGCCCTCGTCGAGCTCGTATTCATACTTGCGGCAGTTGAGCAGGAAGATCTGCTCGAGCTCGTCCACCGTGTAGTCCGGGAACTCGATGTACTTGTTGAAGCGGGACTTGAGGCCGGGGTTGCTGTTGATGAACTTCTCCATCGGCTTCGTGTAGCCCGCCACGATGACGATCAGGTCGTCGCGGTGGTCCTCCATCGCCTTGAGGACCGTGTCGATCGCCTCCTGGCCGAAAGCGTCGTCCTTCTGCGCGAGCGCGTAGGCCTCGTCGATGAAGAGGATGCCGCCCATCGCCTTCTTGATCTGGTCCTGCGTCTTCAGCGCCGTCTGTCCGACGTAGCCGGCCACCAGTCCGGACCGGTCGACTTCGACGAGCTGGCCTTTGGAGAGGATCCCGATCTTCTTGTAGAGGCGCGCCAGGATCCTGGCGACGGTCGTCTTGCCGGTGCCCGGATTGCCCGTGAAGACCAGGTGCAGGGAGACGGGCACAGATTTCATGCCCTGGTCCCTTCTCAGCTTCTGGATCTTGGCGAAGTCCGCCAGCTCCCGCACATCCTTCTTGATCTTCTCCAGTCCGATGAGCGCGTCCAGCTCCTCCATCGGATCCTTCTCCGGCTCCTTCGGCTTCTCCTCCTGCTCCTCAGATGCGGGCCCTCCGCTCGCGACGGCTGTCGGCAGATCCTGCTGCGTCTGCCCCTGCGCGTCACCGGACGCGCCGGCCGTCTCCCCGGGCTTCCCGGCGTTCACAGGGAACCCGAAGTCCCCCATCACCGAGGGGTCGATCTCCAGTAGATCCTTCTCCGTCGGCGGCTTCGGCATCTCGCTCTGCAGCTTCGCGAGGTCCGGGAGCTCCCCGAACAGCTTCTGTGCCTCCTCCAGCGCCCTTCGCGCGTTCAGGAGGGGATCCGTGAAGCGTCCCGGGTCCAAAGCCCCGCCGGTGCCGGCGGAAGTGCCCGTGCTCTTTCCGCTGCTCTTCCCGGCGTCCGCCGTGCCGCTGTCCGCCGTGCCTGCGCCGGAATCTGTGCTGTCCGCAGTGCCGCTGTCGGGCTTACTGCCCGTCCCGCTGCTCTTTCCGAACAGGTCTCCGTACATGCCTTTCAGATAATCTCTGCCCTTCGCGCGCTCGCGGAGCGCTTCGAGCTGCTCTATCTCTTTTTTCTTCATATGTTCCCCCTATGCGGGTCAAAAACTCGGTTCCTCAACAAAGTGGATCCGGCTTCCGTCGAAGCGGTCCTGCTGCCGCTGCTCCTCATCGTAATATCCCAGCGGGAAGAGGGCGAACGCGCGGAGTCCCTTCCGCATCCCGAGGATCTCCTCTACTTTCTGCATGCGCTCCTCGATCGGCGCGATCCCGAGCCATACGCCGCCGAGTCCCTGGGCATCCGTCTCCAGCCAGAGGTTCTCCATGGCGATGCTCATGTCGATCTGCGCGTATTCAGGCATCTGCACGTCCTCTCTGTAGGCGCTCACGATCACGACGTTCGCGCCTGCGGCGCAGCCGGCATAGGGAGACGCCTCGGAGAGCTTCCGGATCGTCTCCGGGTCGCGCACCACGAAGAACTCCCAGGGCTGCTGGTTGCCGGCGGAAGGCGCGGCCATGGCCGCCCGGAGGATCTGCATGATCCTGGAGCGTTCGACGCGGTCCTCCGTGTATTTTCTCACACTTGTGCGATGATAGATGTTCTGCATTGCTGTCCTCCGTCTGTAGGCTGTTGCAGGATGCTCCGCCCGCGCGGGATCAGAATCCCAGCGCGTCGTTCACGAGGATCACGTGGATCCTGTCCTTGTGCTTAGAGAAACGGGTGATCAGGATCTGGCAGCAGATCGTGTCCGGCGATTTGCAGTTCAGACATGCGCCCGTCTTCGTGCAGGGCGTGGAGAGCCCGAACCTCTGCGCGTTGGTCGGCGCGGCCACTTCCCTGGCCCTCTTCATGGCGCCGTCCACATCCCCGCAGACCTTGTTCATTCCGACGATGAAGACGACCTTCTTCGGCCCCTGCGCGATCGCCGACACGCGGTTCGCGTTGCCGTCGATGTTCACGAGCACGCCGTCCTTCGTCATCGCGTTCGCGCTGGCGAGGAAGACGTCCGCGTCATAGGCCAGCAGCATCGCGGCGCGCTTGTCCGCATACTCGTCGCGGTCGATGAACTGATAATTGCCTTCCTTGAGCGCCTTCACAAGGCCGATCTCGTGGGCGCTCATCGCGCCGCCCATCGTCACGGTGCTTCCCTCCGGGATCAGGGAGAGGGCGATCCGGAGTGCCTCCTCCTTGTCCGCCGCGTAATATCCGCTCATATTTCTGGACGCCAGCCCCTTGATGACGGTCTGCGCCAGGAGTTCGCCGCGTTTTAAAACATTCTCGTTCATATCTCCTCCTCTGTTCCGGGATCGCTGCGCACTGGGAAAAGCGTCATCCGGTGTGCATAAAACGGCACGGAAGCGTTGTTCTTATCATATAACAAAACGCGCGATTCCGAAAGATGCTGTCTGCATTCTGGAAACCGCGCGCGTTCGGTGGTATGATATGTACGATCTTCTGTCTATGTCGGAAAGGAAACGTCCATGGGCGAGCAGCACTCTCACGCCGGCCTTCATCCGCACACCCACACGGATGCGGACGGTCACACATATACCCACACCCACGCACCTGCGGAAGGCGCGGGGCACACACATGCACACACGCATTCCCACACGCACGACCCGGAGGAGATCCGTTCCGTCGTCAACCGGCTGTCCCGCTGCATCGGCCACCTGGAGAAGGTCCGGCAGATGGTGGAGTCCGGCGAGGACTGCAGCGACGTCCTGATCCAGCTGGCCGCCGTCCGGTCAGCGCTGAACAATGCCGGCAAGCTGCTCCTGAAAGGCCATCTGGAACACTGTATACAGGAGGCTGTTCTGGAGGAGGACGACGTGGCCATCGAGAAGATGAAAGCCGCCATCGACCGCTTCATCAGCTGATGTGCGGCGGATAAACGGCGGATGTGCAGCGGCTGCTCAGCGGATGTGCGCGTAGCGCAGCGGCAGCTCCAGCCTGTGCGCCTCCAGCAGTTCCCTGTCGCGCAGCACCTGCTCCGCGGGACCGTCGGCACAGACGGCGCCGTCGCAGAGCAAGATCACTCTCTCACAGGTCTCGCAGATCATATCCAGGTCGTGGGACGTGATCATCTTCGTCCCCGGCAGATTTCTTATCACTTCGATCACTTTGCGGCGATTGTACGGATCCAGTGCCGCCGTCGGCTCATCCATCAGGAGGATGTCCGGCTGCATGGCGAGGATCACGGCGATCGCCGCCATTCTTTTCTCACCGCCGGAGATCCGGTGGTTGTGCCTGTGCTTGAGGTGGCCGATCTGCAGCTGCTCCAGCGCCGCGTCGATCCGCCTGTCGGCCTCCTCCCGGGACAGGCCGTAATTCATGGGCCCGAAGAGCATGTCCTCATAGACGGTCGGCATGAACATCTGCGTCTCCGGGTCTTGCAGGACGACCCCGATCTTCGCGCGGATCTCCGCCAGATGCGCCTTGTCCACCGGCAGTCCGGCAGCGGTGATCTTCCCATCGCTGCAGGGAAGGAGGCCCAGCAGAAGCTTCATGACCGTGGACTTCCCGGCACCGTTGCAGCCGATCAGCCCGACGGTCTCCCCTTCCTGCACCGAGAAGGAGACATCCCGCAGGACCGGCCGGTCCTTCTCATATGCGCAGCTCACATGTGCAAATTCGATCATTTTTCCACCTCAGATGAACAGGCTGCCCAGGATCTGCGCCGCCGGCACGAACCGGAAGAACATGCATGCCGCCGCGCTCAGTGCCAGAAACAGGAGATCTCTCCCCTGCACGGGCCGGGTCCCCGCGTAATAGAATTCTCCTCTGTATCCCCGCACCAGCATGCTGTCGTACAGCGCCTGCGCCCGGTCCATGCTCCTCAGGAGGAGCTGCCCGAGAAAAGATCCCCACGCCCGGAAGCGGATGCCCTTCTCTCCCGGCGCCCGCAGGCTGTAGGCATCGGTCATGACGGACACCTCCCGCAGCATCACGGCGATGTACCGGTAGGTGAGCAGGAGGAGTGTCACGGCATACTCCGGCACATGCATGGCGCGCAGGGCGGCGCAGAGCCGGTCGATCCCCGTCGTCGCCATGAGCAGGAAGGAAGCCAGCAGGCACAGGACGCCTTTGAGCATCAGCGTGCACATCGACAGCATCCCCGCGGTCACGGTCATCATCCCGATCCGTAAGAGCGGCTGCCTGTCCATGAACGGATTCCAGATCCCGACCGCCAGCACAAGCGGCAGGACAAACCGGAGTCTCCGGAAACACAAAGAGACCGGGATCCCGCTCAGCTGATACAGGAGCACCGGCCACAGAACCATCGGCAGAAGACCGCTCAGATCATATTTCCCGAACGACGCGACGGTTGCGATATATATGATTGCCGCGAGAAGTTTCACGCCCGGATGCAGGTCGTGGATTCCCGAAGAGAGCGCTGCGAGATCGTCCATCCCGGCGAGTTCCCGCAGCGCTGTGTCCATTCTGTTCATTCGTCTCTCTGTCTTCTCATACGGTCTGGTGTTCCGCGCCTTTTCCTGCCTTCTTCCGGAAGAACCCTCCGGCGATGCAGATTCCCGCAGCAACTGTCGCTACCAGCACACTCCCCACGAGTCCCGAGAACGTCGTCCCGGCTGCACTGTCACTGTCCTTGAAAGCGTAGTCCGGCAGCAGGGAGGTCGTCTCCTGGATCTTTCCGGCGGTATCCGCCACTGCGCTCTGCTTTCCGAAGTTCTCCTCGTTCAGCCCCATGTTCGCGGCGTAGCCTTCCTCTTCGTTTCCGAAGAGCGCCCACTCGAGACCGTCTGGATTGCTGCTGGCGAAGAGGCTGAGTCCGCCGCTCACGAATGCTGCCGTGACGGCGAGGACGATGATCGTCGTGCGGAGAGATCTCTTTGCAGGAAGGCTGCCGGCCTTCTCCGTTCCGAGTTCCTGCAGCAGCTCCGGTCTGGACTCATAGACAAACACAAGTACAGCGGAAGTGATCAGACCCTCGATCAGCCCGATTGCCAGGTGGATCGGCAGCATCAGCCCCGCAAAGGGAACGAACGGCAGATCCGTGATCCCCGACAGGCTCGTCTCCAGCACGACGGAGAACGCGCCGAGCTGCAGGGAGATCACGCACCCCAGGATCGAAGCGGCGATGATCCTCACGCGGGTATTCGCGCGGTCTTTTGCCGGAGAGGCTCCCTGCATGATCGGCCGCCAGATCAGGTAATATCCCAGGAAACAGCCGTAAAACGCCATGTTCCAGACATTTGCGCCGAGCGCCATCAGACCTCCGTCCGCGAAGAACAGACATTGGATCGTCAGGATCACGATCATGGACAGAAAGCCCGCATGCGGCCCCAGAAGTGCCGACAGGAGCATGCCGCCGCACAGATGTCCCGAGGATCCCGTCCCCGGAATCGTATAATTGATCATCTGTCCCGCGAAGACCAGCGCCGAAGTGACCGCCATCACCGGCAGCTTCTCCGGGGCATTCTCCTTCCGCAGTTCTCTCACCGAGAGTCCTGCCGCCGTGCCTGACAATACATACATCGTGCCCGCCACCGCCGGCGCGAGCAGTGCATCCGCCATATGCATACCAACATTCTCCTTTCCTGTTTCTCTCTATCAGTTTACTAGAGGAAAGTGTCCGGCGGAAGCCCCCCGGGGGGATTTACAAAGGGGAACGATCCCTGCGTAAATGCGGGAGACTCACTTTACACGGGGGCCGGGGCAATGCAAAGTGAGTTTTCGCTTTGCATTCAATGAACTGTCTTTCATAGCGAGCATTCCAAGCTGTATTTTCGCTTTCATATGAAAATGCCCCGAACTAAAGCGACTTCCAAACCTTGGATGTACTTGAAAACTCGCTTTGGGTCGTGGCTTTAGATAAGTAAAGTGAGTTTGTTCAAACATGTGCTCGCTTTATCCGGCCTGCTTTCCTTTCAAAGCGAATCGGCCACGCCTGGCACTCTCTTTTGAACGCAATACTCTGCTTTCAAAGCGAGAACAACCGCCCGGTCCCCATAGCTCTCACGGGAATCGGGCGGATCAGTTTCTGTGTACAATTCATGCGGAGAACCGTCCCCCGCGCAAATCACCAGGTGACGGCAATGTCGAGCTGGTGGGCGTTGTGGGAGGCGAAGCCGCCGGTGTCGCAGACGATGCAGGTGCCGAGGCTGCACTCGACGAGGGAGCCGCGGGGGTGGACGCCGAGGTTGGCGGCGCACATGATGTAGGGGCCGAGCATCTTGCATCCGTCGTTGCGGACCCAGTATTCGTCGTAGTTGCCCATGCTGCGCATGATGGAGACGACGCCGCTCATGTTGAGGTTGTAGTAGGTCTCCTTGCCGCTGGGGCCGGTGACGGAGCCTGCGGACCTGCTGAGGACCGGGCCGTCCCAGTCAGGGTTGCGGGTCTGGGTCCGGACACCTTCCCAGAGGGCGGTGTAGGCGACCGCTTCCGCTGCCGCCGCAGAGGCATCACCGAGGACCGCGTCATTGCCGCGGGCGTTTAGGATGTCCTGCTCATGCTTCTTCATCTGGGCTTCGTACGCGGCCTTCTCCTGCGCCTGTACGGCCAGGATCTCCTCCTCGTCAAAAGTCAGGATACTGCTGCTGATATAGCCGGTGCGGCCTTCCCATTCGACCTGCCAGTAATCCATCTGGTTGGTGCCGGTCACGTGCACTTCCGAGAAGCGGTCCAGCGTGACGATCTCCGCCGCGTCCGGATCCGGAGATTCCAGAATACTGTCAAAATACAGCAGATACGCCGTCTCATCCGCGGGCTCGAAGGTATAGGCAGGAAGCTTCATGGCCTTGCCGATCTCGCTCCGGTCCATCTGCGAAGGGTCGGCGGAGGTCGCCTCCGTCGTATCCTCCCGGGCGGTCTCATCGCTGTTCTGAGCACCTGCGGCGCCCTGCGCCAGCTCTTCCACGCCGGCCATCGTGTTGCCGGGGGCGGAGGGACTTGCCATGGCTGTCAGCGGCTGCGCGAGCACGAGCGCCGCTGTCGTGATCAATGTGACGAAAGACTTGCGATGCATGGTCTGTGGATTCCTTTACTCTCTCATAAATTCCGCCGCGGTACCGGCTGCACAGGCACCGCGGCGGTTCGTTCAGTATACCACACACGTCCATCCATCGCTTTTCAGACGGAAAAATGTTATGAACTTTTAATAATTACGTCACGAAAGCGGCCGGCTCCGCAGCGCAGGGGCCGCAGCCCGGGCCCGCGGCGCAGGCCCCGCCGTCCGGAGGCCGCAGCGGCGACGGATCATCCCAGCGGGATCTCCACGACCTCCGCCATCTGGGTGAGGCACTTCTCGATCTGCGCGGAGATCTCGGAGACCATGCGGGTGGAGATCTCCTCGTTTTTCTCGGTCTCGAGGTTTTCGAAGAAGGTGCGCTTCACTTCGCTGGAGATCTTCTCCAGGCGGTTCTCGAAGTAGTGGGCCGGCAGGGTCCGGCGCATGAAGACCGGGATCTCGGCGTTCATGACGGCTTCCTGCATGCGGTCCTTGCCGAGCAGCAGCACGGCCAGGGAGAGCATGGCACCGGCGACGATGCCGCTGATGCCGCCCGAGATGAGGGCGATGCCGCTTCCGCCGCACAGGAGGCCGACGAGGATCGAGATGATCGCGTTGATCATCCAGCTGAGCTCCTCCATGGCGAAGACGCCCTTCGCGTCCACCCGGATGTCGATGTCGGACAGCGTCAGGTAGGAGTTGAGGCTGAGGGCCTTGAAGGGCACGTTGTGGGCGGCGCAGATCGGCATCGTGTGCTCCTCGAGCGCGTAGGCCACCGGCCGGAGCCAGGCGGCGATCGGCTTCACGAGCAGCTCTCCCGCCTCCGGGGAGTGCAGGTAGGCCTCGATCTCCCGCTGCATCTCGCCGTCGATGTCCGAGAGCCTGCGGATCTCCCCGCTTCTCCAGCGCTCGAAGACGGGCAGCGCCGCGTTGCGCAGGATGGGCTCGACGAGCGTGTCCACCGTCAGGTGATACAGCTCCTGGATCCGGCCTGCCACCAGGCGCTCCACCACGCTGGAAGCGACGAGGTCCTGGATCTCGCTCCGGAACCTGCGCAGCTCCTCATCGATCCGGCCGCTCCAGGCCAGTCCCCGCGAGACCGAGAACTCCGGCTCCGCGCCGGTGATGACCACCGCCTCCGGGAAGGCTTCCTGGCACCAGTCCCGCACCCGCTGCAGCTTGGAGACGCCGCCGGTGAGGAACAGCAGCTCCGGCATCTGCCCCTGGATCTTGCCCCGCACCTCCTGCAGGCTCTCCGAGAAAGCCTCGTGGAAAGAACGCCCGCCCGGGATGAAACGGCTCCTGCACTCCAGGATCCGCTCCGCGTTCTCCGCGTTCATCTTCAGCACCAGCTTCCGCTGGCGGTCGAACACGATCGGGACCGTCTTGACGCACTCCCGCGTCTGCCAGTACTCCTCGTCGTAGAAATACTGCTCCTTCAGCCTTCTCGCGGCAAAATCGCTGTAGCTCTTCCACTGCGGGCTCTTCTCGAAGACCTCCCGGATCTCTTTTGCCTCGGGGGAGGCCTCCACGGCGAGGTCCAGCAGGATCTCGTCCATCATGCCGCCGCCCAGGAAGACCTCGCCGGCCGTCTGCAGCTCGACCTCCCGTCCGCCCATGATGTAGGCGAAGTCGGTCGTCGAAGAGCCGATGTCGACGACGAGGACCGGGCGCTGCGTGATGTCATAGCTCACCCGGAAATGCCGGGACTGGCAGGCGCTGACGAGCGCCGCGCGGGATTCCGAGATGATGCGCGTCGGCGGGTAGCCGGCCTGTTCGAAGATCTCCCTGTACCGCTCTCTGGCGGCGCGGTCCCAGCCGGCAGGGCAGCCGATATAGAAGCAGCACTCCTCTCCCTGGACCAGGCTGCCGCTCCCGTACAGCTCGGCGAGCACGCCCGCCGCGAAGCGGCGCACATCCTGCACCGCGTCCCTGTCTGTGAGGAAACGGCTCTTGAACCGGATCTTCCGGTCGCTCACGCCCGCCTGGTAGCAGGCGCTCTCCCCGATCAGGATCTTGCCGTCGTACAGCTTCGCATACGCGGTGATGAAGCTCTTCTCCCCACGTACGGTCAGGACCTTCGGCACCGTCACGTCGGTATGCTGCAGGTAGGAGACGGCGCTCTCCGCGTCTCCCAGATCAAAACCGTAGTATCGCTCCATAGCGTCCCCCAATCAGATACTGTCTCAGGATACACTCGCGAGTCCCTTGCGCAGGATCGCGTCGTCGCGCGTCAGCGCCGGGCGGAGTGTCACGGTCACCGCGCCGGGCAGGCACTCGAACGCCGTCTCCCTTCCCGGTGCGTAGTCCTCCGCTTCGATCCCCTGCTTGTGCAGGGCGAACTTCAGGCGGCTCTTCATCTCCTCGGACTCGGCGCTGTAGGCCATCTCCAGAAGGTCCCCGCAGAGCTGCAGGTCCGCGTAGATCATGAGGCCGTTCTTCTGCTCCTCGGTCTGCGCGTCCAGCGCCGCGCGCTCCTGCACGTCCTGCAGGTTGCGGTCCGCCGCCATCACGAGGCCGCGGAGGCACTGCCAGGCCTTGTCCGGGTCGATGTAGACGTCGACTTTCTGCTGTCCTGTGTGCGTGTCCGCCGGCTGTTTCATGGCTTTCCTCGCGGCACCGCGCTGTCCCTGCAGATATCCCGCGATCATGAGCAGGATCCCGCCGACGACCGCCGCGGCGATCATCAGGACGATCCAGCGGACTTCCAGCCCGGACAGGTCCGCGAACAGCGGCGCGGCCGCCGGCAGCCCGCACAGCAGAAGGCCGGCCATGATCAGGACGGGAACGGCGGGGTGCATGGCGCTGTCTTTTCTCGCAGTGCCGGCGGAGGATGCCTCCAGTTTCCAGACCCTCGTCTCCCCCACGGAATCCGTGAGCGGCAGCAGTGTGCGGGCCGTCTGCAGCATGTGCATGGCCGCCTCGCGCAGGTGCTCGTCCGCGCACTCCTCGTTGTAGCGCAGGAGCAGACGGTCCAGGGCTTTCTCCAGTGCCGCTTCCGTCTGCTGCGGCCCGCCGGCCTGCTGCAGCGCGGCCGTGACCGCCTTCCGGTCCTGCTCCAGATATTCCGTCAGATTCATGTCTCCCCCCTCCGTACATGTCAAAATGCGCCGCAGGCCCGGCATCCCCTGCCGGGCCTGTGACTCACCGGTCCATACTTATCAGAGCATATGTGCCCGCAGTTCCTCTCCGGAGAGCGGGGACAGATATGCCGGCGGCACATCCAGCACGGTGATGCAGCCGGTGCGTCCCTCTGCGCGCATGCGCGCCACCGCCCTGGCGAACGCCGTGAGGACGCTGCCCGTGAATTCCGGGTTGGAATCCAGGTCCAGGCGGTACTCGATGACGTGCTTATGGGCGCCGTCCGCGCCGGTGCTGCCGCTGTACAGGACGCTTCCGCCGTGCGGCAGGCCGCTGTGCTGCGCCTTCAGCTCCTCCATGGAGATGAAGTGCACGGTCGTGTCGTAGTCCGAGAAGTAGTTGGGCATGGTCACGATCTCCTCGCGGATGCGGTCGAGATCGGCGCCCTCCTCCGCGACGACATAGCACTCCCTGGTGTGCTTCTCGCGGGTCGTCAGTTCCGGATTCTTCCCGGCGCGCACCGCTTCCATGGCCTCCGGCACGGGCACCGTGTACTGCCGCGCGTCGAGGACGCCCTTGATCCGGCGGATCGCGTCGGAATGGCCCTGGCTGACGCCCCTGCCCCAGAACGTGTAGGCTTCGCTGCCGGGCAGGATCGAAGAGGCGTAGACTCTCGCCAGAGAGAACATGCCCGGATCCCAGCCGCAGGAGATCAGGCCCAGTTTGCCGGCAGCGGACGCGGCTGCGTCGACGGCGGCGAAGTGGGAGGGAATGTTCGCGTGCGTGTCGAAGCTGTCCACCACGTTGTAGAGAGACGCGTACGCCGGCGTCTGTCCCGGAAGGTCCGTGGCGCTGCCGCCGCCCAGCACGAGCACATCGATGTCCTCCGTCATCCTCTCGAGCGCTTCCTCCGCGTAGACGGGCGCGCCGGAAAGCGTCGTGACAGCCGCGGGATCCCTGCGTGTAAAGATGCCGACGAGCTCCAGATCCGGACTTTTCTGTACTGCGAGCTCCACGCCTTTTCCCAGATTGCCGTAACCGAAGATACCGATTCTGACTGCCATTTTCTGCTCCTTCCCGGTAAAACCTTAAAACCTTTTAAATCTTGTAAAACCAATGAAACCTGTGCTCTCATCCCGCGCCGCCGTCAGAGGATCTGGGCGAGGATGATCGTGATGTTGTCCTTGCCGCCCGCCTCCAGCGCCTTCTCGCAGAGGTTCTCGGCGGTCTTCCGCACATTCGCCGCTTCCTTCCCGGGCGCGGCCTCCTGCCGGTCCTGCAGCTTCATCAGCTCCGCCGCGATCTCCCCTTCGGGGACCATGTCCGTGAGCCCGTCGCTGCAGAGCAGGTAGATGTCCCCGCGCAGCGGCTCGAGCTTTACGACGTGCGGAACGACTTCCCCGTACTCCTCCGGGAGTCCCAGGAACTGGGTCAGTCCCGCTTTTCTCCCGGTGATGCCGGCTTCTCGGAGCATCTCGGCGTTGTTGTGCGCCTTGGTCAGAAGTTCCATGCTGCCGTCCCGGAAGAGGTAGGCCGGGCTGTCGCCCAGGTTCACCAGCAGGCCGTCCTTCTCGTTCCACTGCGCGATGATGGCGGTGCTGCCCATCTGGCGCACCTTCTCCTTCTCCGCCGCTGCCAGGACGCGGGCGTTGATCTCCCGCAGCATGGCCACTGTCTCCTCCTCGGACCAGACGCCGTCCCCGGCGAGCTCCGTGAAGGACTCCGCCGCCACATAGGACGCCAGTTCCCCGGCGCTCTCGCCGCCCATGCCGTCGAAGAGCCCGACCCGGAAGTGGTCCCGCAGCAGGCAGGACATCGTCAGGGCTCCCTCCATGGTCAGGTGCCAGCGCGGCATGACCATCCCGTCGAAGGAGAAATTGTCCTCATTCGACGGTCTTCTGCGCCCCTGGTTCGTCAGACAGGCGAGATGGATCCTGGTCACGTCCTCGACGGTGACCTGCTCCTCCTCCGACGGCTGACCCGTCAGCCATTTGAAAAATCCCATAAGCACCTCACTCCGCCGCGCCGCCGATCATGGAGAGCGCGATCCGCTTCTTCGCTGCATCCACGGACAGCACCGTGACATCCACCACATCCCCGACCTTCACCGCCTCCATCGGATGGCGGATGAAGCGGTCGCAGATCTTCGAGATGTGCACGAGCCCGTCCTGATGGACGCCTATGTCCACAAAAGCTCCGAAATCCACGATGTTGCGCACCGTCCCCTTGAGCTTCATACCCGGCCGCAGGTCCTCCATCGACAGGACGTCCCTGCGCAGCAGCGGCGCCGGCATGCTGTCCCTGGGGTCGCGCCCCGGTCTGTCCAGCTCCGTCAGGATGTCCCGCAGGGTGATCTCGCCGATCCCCAGCTGCGCCGCGGAGGCCGGGATGTCCCGGACCCTGCCCCGCACCTTGCTCAGGTCCGCAGAGCTCTCGGTAAGCCCCAGCTGCTGCAGGAGCTGCCGCACGGCCCCGTAGCTCTCCGGGTGGACGCCCGTGTTGTCGAGCGGCTCCGCGCCGTCGCGGATGCGCAGGAAGCCCGCGCACTGCTCATAGGCCTTCGGGCCCAGCCCTTTGACCTTCAGCAGCTCCTTCCTGGTGCGGAAGACGCCCTGCTCCTCCCGGTAGGCGACGATATTCTTCGCGACCGTCTGGGAGATCCCCGCGATGTAGCTGAGCAGCGCGTAGGAAGCGGTGTTCAGGTCCACGCCGACGCTGTTGACGCACTTCTCGACGACGCCGCCGAGAGCTGCGGACAGCTTCTTCTGGTCCATGTCGTGCTGGTACTGCCCGACGCCGATGGACCGCGGGTCGATCTTGACCAGCTCCGCCATCGGTTCCTGCAGGCGGCGCGCGATCGACACGGCGCTGCGCTGTCCGACGTCAAACTCCGGAAATTCCTCCGCGGCGGCCTTGCTGGCGCTGTAGACGCTGGCCCCCGCCTCGTTGACGATGACGTACTGGAGCGGCCTTCTCTCCTTGCGGATGAAGTCCGTGATCACCTGCTCCGACTCCCGGCTCGCGGTGCCGTTGCCGACGCTGAACAGGTCGACCTTCCACTTCTCGACGAGACGGTGCAGGTCCCGCTCCGCCTCCTCGACGCGGTTCTGCGGCGCCGTGGGGTAGATCACCTTCGTGTCGAGCACCTTGCCGGTCGGGTCCACGACGGCCAGTTTGCAGCCCGTCCGGAAGGCCGGATCCCATCCGAGCACAGTCTTGCCGGCGACCGGCTGCTGCATGAGCAGCTGCTCCAGGTTCTGCCGGAAGACCACGATGGAGGCGTCCTCCGCCTCTTCCGTCATCTTCGAGCGGAGCTCCCTCTCGATCGCCGGAGCGATCAGTCTGTGATAGCTGTCCTTGACGACCGCAACCAAATAGGGCAGCACCGCGCGGTTGGGCGCCTTGCGGTCCTTCACGATCTGCGTCAGGAGCCACCCCTGGATCTCCGCCTCCGGCGCCTGGATCCTCACGGTGAGGACCTTCTCCTTCTCGCCGCGGTTGACCGCCAGCAGCCTGTGCGTGGGGATCCTCCGCAGCTCCTCGGAGAAATGACTGTAATTATCATATACGTCGCGCCGCTCCGCCGCCAGCTTCTCCGCTGCCCGGTCGGCGGCCTTTTCCGACTTCTTCTCCCCGGTCTCCCGGCCCGCCGGCTTCAGCTCCGTCTCCAGGACGCCCTTCTTCCAGGTCAGGTCCCGGACCTTCGTGCGGTAGTCCGCATTGTCGGAGATCTGCTCCGCCAGGATGTCCTGCGCGCCCTGCAGCGCTTCCGCGGCGCTCTTCACGCCCTTCTCCTCGCTGACGTACTGCGCGGCGGTCTGCCGGATCTCCTCGTCGCTCCCTGCCGACTGCGCGAGCAGGTAGTCCGCGAGCGGTGCGAGTCCCCGCTCCCTCGCGATGCTGGCTCTGGTCACGCGCCTGGGCCTGTAAGGCCGGTAGAGGTCCTCGATCTCCACGAGCGTCGCGGCGGCGAGGATCTTCGCCTCCAGTTCCGGTGTCAGTTTCTCCTGCTGCGCGATGCTCTCGAGCACCTTCGCGCGCCGCTCCTCGAGCCCGCGCAGGTATTCGAGCCGCTCACCGAGCGTCCGGAGCTGCGCGTCGTCCAGCGCGCCGGTCTTCTCTTTTCTGTATCTCGCGATGAAAGGGATCGTATTCCCTTCATCGATCAGTTCGATGGCTGCCTCCACCTGCTGTGTGCGCACCTGCAGCTCTTTGGCGATCTGCAGTGCGATCTGTGCTTCTCTGCCTTCCACTGTGCCTTCTTTCTCTGTGCCTTATATATACGGTCATTTCTCCTTCGCGCGGTTCTGCTCCGGGAGACGGCCGTACAGCTGCGTCATCCGCCGGATGCTGTCCGCGAGCTCGCGGGACAGGAAATGCGGCTTCAGCCGCCACTGCCAGTTGTTGCCCTGTGTTCCGGGGCAGTTGATCCGGGCCTCGCTTCCCTTGACGAGATAGTCCTGCAGCGGAATGATGCAGGTGTCCGCCACGGACCGCTGTGCCTCCCGGATGAAGTCCCACGTGAACTTCCCGTAATCCGTGTTCTCGGACCCGATGAACCTTCTCGCGAAATCCCTGTCGTGGTCGCTGATCTCCTCGATCCACGCCCGCGTCGTGTTATTGTCGTGCGTCCCCGTGTACACCACACAGTTCCGGATGTGGTTGTAGCTCAGGTAGAGACTGGACTCCGTCCAGTCGAACGCGTACTGCAGGACCTTCATGCCCGGGCAGCCGCTGCTCTTCAGGAGCCTCTCGCTGCTGGGCGTGAGCGTCCCGAGGTCCTCGGCGATGAGCTTCACGTCGCCGAGCTGTGCCCGCAGTTCGCGGAAGAACGCCATCCCGGGGCCCTTCTCCTGCGTGCCGTTCTCCGCCGTCCTGTCGCCGTAAGGGACCGCGTAGTAGCTGTCGAAGCCGTTGAAGTGATCGATCCGGATCACGTCGTACATCTCGCGGCTGCGGGCGATCCTGCGGATCCACCAGCCGTAGCCGTCCTTCTTCATGGCCTTCCAGTCATACAGCGGATTGCCCCACAGCTGCCCCGTCGCGGAGAAAGCGTCCGGCGCACACCCGGCCACGGCGATCGGCCGCATCTGCCGGTCGAACTGGAATGCCTCCGGATGCGACCAGGCGTCCGCGCTGTCCATCGCCGCGTAGAAGGGGATGTCCCCGATGATCTCCACGCCCTGTCTGTTGGCATACCTGTGCAGCTTCGTCCACTGCTTCTGGAACTCGTACTGCTGGAAGCACCAGAAGCCGACCTCCTCCGAGAGCTCCGTCCGGGCCTCCTCCAGCGCCGCGGGTTCTCTCTCCCGCAGGGGCGCGTCCCATTCCATCCAGCTTCTGCCGGCGTAGTGCCCCTTCAGCGCCATAAAGAGCGCGTAGTTGTCCAGCCAGAAGGCCTCCTTCTGCAGAAATTCCTTATAATCCGGCTCCTCATCGCCGCCCTTGTCCAGGAAGCGCCCGTAGGCGATCCGGAGCATCGGGTATCTCCCCTGATAGATCGCCCCGTAGTCGACGCGCTCCTCGCTGCTGCCGAAGAACGTGCGGCCGATCTCGTCCCGGGTGAGGAGTCCCTCCTCCGCCAGCGTGTCGAAACAGATGAAGTAGGGGTTGCCCGCGAAGGTCGACAGCGACTGGTAGGGCGAATCCCCGTAGCCGGTGGGCCCGAGCGGCAGCACCTGCCACAGGCTCTGGCCCGACGCCTTCAGGAAGTCCACGAACTCATACGCTTCTTTGGAAATGCACCCGATCCCGTGCGCCGAGGGCAGGGAGGATACGGGCATCAGGATCCCACTTTTTCTCATGATTCAAACCTCTTTGTCTTATGATTCAACTTGTCCGCCGTCCCTGTCGCGGGAGGGCCGGCTCCACGGCTTCTCCCCGCAGATCGCCTCGAACGTGCGGTAGAAGTCGTCCTCCGTCACCCCGAAATCGGCGGTGTAGAAGTCCTGCAGGAGCTGCATGGCGCGCCGCCTGGCCCAGTCGTCATGTCCCGACGCGATGGCCTTGCCGGCCAGCGCCTGCTGCCGTCTCACCAGCGCGTGCCACTTTCCGACGAACCGCTCGTAGCGGTCGATCTCCGGCAGCCCGATCCAGTCGCAGATCCGCACCTTCCGCAGATCCTGCCTCGGACAGCCTTCCTCCGGGAAGAAATACCGGAAGGTCTCCCCCTCATACTCGCGTCCGAGAGGAAAGAGCCGGCAGATCCCGGGTCTCGAGGCGTGCAGGCTGCAGCGCCCGTCCGCTCCGAGCAGCGCGCAGGCGTCCGTCGCCCCGTCCATGCGCATGTGCGGCAGGACCAGCCCCTCCTCCGCGTGCAGACCGATCACACGGTCCAGAAGATCGGAGAAAGGTGCCCCGAGTGCGGCGGTGAGGCGCCACACGTCCATCGGGTCCAGCCGGATGGTGTCCCCCATGCCCCGGCAGCAGATGCCGCAGCCTTCACAGCCGGGACTGGCGATCCTCGCCATCTCCCGCGACGTCATCCGCCTCGCGCTGTGGGCGCCGGTCCGCGCTGCGGGCCTTTCCGGGGTCTGTCCGCTCATTGTCCGCGCAGAGACATGAGCAGGCCGATCGTCTCCACGTCCTCCGGGGTCACCCGGATATTGCTCACATATTCCTTTCCTTCCGGATCCGTCACCCGGATCTCGAGCACCGAGCCGGGCTGCAGGGCCTTGTCCCGGACCTCCGAGAGGAAGGGATGCACCCGCGGGTGCTGCTGCCGGAAGATGTCCAGCCGCTCTTTCAGTTTCAGTAGTTCCATGGGATTGAATGCCATTTTATACCGCCTGTTCTGCTTGTATGTCCGTGTCCATATGCATTATGATAGAAATCGTTGAAAACCGCAACGCATCCTTGCCCTCTCCCCCGGAGACGGAAAGGATCCTGTTTCAGGCGGAGGTACGCATACCTCCGCAGGAGGAAGACATGACGTTTATCTACCCCGCAGTATTCACACCGAAGGAAGACGGCTCCTACACCGCAAGGTTCCCGGATCTCGAGGGCTGCACAGCGAAGGGGATCACCCTCGACGACTGCGTCGACGACGCGATCGAAGCCGCCCGCACCTGGCTCCAGGTGGAGCTGGAGGAGGACGACTGGGATCTCCCGGCCGTCAGTTCCCCGGAGGACATCGACCTGCTCCCCGGCGAGGAGGTCCGCAGCATCGGCGTCAAGATCCGGCTCTACGAAGGCTGGGACGAGTGACCGTCCCCGCAAGGTTCGCTCAGAAGAATTTCCCTTTGGAGCGGATCACGCGGTGTTCGATCGTCATCTCCTCCCCGGACGCGTCGCCTTCCGGGATCTCTATGACGGCGTAGGTCTTCTGCCATCCGTTCTGCCGCGGCTTCGCCGCGCTTCCCGGGTTCAGGAGGATCACATCGTCGTATTCCTCGAGGTAGGGCATGTGCGTGTGGCCGAAGACGGCGATGTCCGCGCCGGCCTCCTTCGCCGCCTCGAGGAGCCGCGCCTTGGAGCTGTGCACGCCGTGCCTGTGCCCGTGCGCGACATAGAACCGGTGCCCGCCCGCCTCGAAGGTCAGGCTGTCCGGATATTCCTGCAGCCAGTCCATGTTGCCGGCGACGGCGTAGACCGCGTATTCTCTCTTCGTGCCGAGGATCTCCCGGAGGCTTCCCTCGATATCTCCGGCATGGACCAGAATATCGATCGGAGCTTCCTGCCCGATCGCGCGGCGCAGCAGCGCATGCTGCCCGTGTGTATCGCTGATGACCAGAATCTTCATTTCATGCTCCGTTCTTCTCCCCGGCTCCTGTCGTCACTGCCCTTTATTATAGCAAAGCGTACGAAAAAATACAGCCTTCCATCACACAGAGGTCTTCCATGAAAAGAATCCTCACCATCCAGGACATCTCCTGCTTCGGAAGATGCAGCACCACGATCGCCCTCCCGGTCCTCTCGGCAATGGGCCTCGAGACGGTCGTCCTCCCGACGGCGGTCCTCTCCACCCACACCATGTTCAGCGGCTGCACCTTCCGGGATCTCACAGGCGACCTCCTGCCCGCGGCGCGGCACTGGGCTTTGCTGGGCGTGCATTTCGACACCATTTACACAGGCTATCTGGGCTCCGCGGAGGCCGTGGACGCCGTCCTGGAGATCCTGCGCCTGCTCCGCGCGGAGGACACGCTCGTCTTCATCGATCCCGTGATGGGCGACGGCGGAAGGCTCTACACCGGCTTCGACGAGACCAATGTCCGCAGGTGCGCCGCGCTCTGCAGAGAGGCGGACGTCTTCGTGCCCAACATCACGGAGGCCTGCCTGCTCACCGGCACCGCGTACGCCGCCCCCGGCAGCGCGCAGGCGGACAGAGCCTATTACAGCGGGCTGCTCGACGCCCTCCACGCGCTCGGCGCGCGCACCTCCGTCCTGACCGGCGTCTCCCTCGAAGACGGGAAGACGGGCATCCTCGGGCGGAGCGATCATGATTTTTCCGTGCAGACGGAGCGCGTCGAGGCTTCTTACCACGGGACCGGCGACCTCTTCTCCAGTGTCAGTGCAGGCGCGCTGACGCTCGGGCTCGCCCCGGAGGAGGCCTTCCGGATGGCCTGTGCGTTCACGGCGGAGACGATCCGCGCCACGCTTGCGGCCGGCGGCGACCCGCGCACCGGCATCGCTTTCGAGGGCTGCCTGCCGGACCTGATCCGCCGGGTACGGGAGGCACTTCGCTGATTCCCCGAGTTGCCTGCGACCGGCATCTCGGATATAATAAAAGCTGTATTCAACAATCGTCATCCTGTGTGCAAGGGAGGATATTATGGGGAAGAAATACAGTGTCTGCCTGGACATCGGCGGGACCAAGGTCCTCGGCGCGATCTTCGATGAGAACAAGGAGATCATCTACCGCCTGAAGAAGAAGACCAAGGAGAGCGGCGATGACAGCGCCAACGTAGAGCAGGTCATCATCGGCGTCGTGGACGAGATGATCAGGGAATCCGGGATCAAAAAGAGCGAGATCCGCGGGATCGCTGCCGGCGCGCCCGGCGTCATCGATCAGGCGAAGGGCATCGTCCTCACCTCCCCGAACCTCCCCTGGACCAACTATGATATCAAGACGCCCATCGAGAAGCGCTTCGGCGTTCCTTTCCAGATCGGCAACGACGTCAACGTCGGCGTCCTCGGCGAGTACAAGTACGGCGCCGCCAAGGGCTACAAGAATATCGTCGGATTCTTCGTCGGGACCGGCATGGGCGGCGGCCTGATCCTGGACGGCACCCTCTTCACCGGCAACCAGTTCAAGGCGGCCGAATACGGCCACATGATCCTGGATCCGGAAGGCCCGCTCTGCGGCTGCGGCCAGAGGGGCTGCCTGGAGGCCTTCTCCAGCAAGAAGGGCATGTCCGCCTACATCCTGCAGCAGGCCGGGCGCGGACGCGAGACCATGCTGGCGGACAAGATCGAGAACGGCGTCTTCAAGAGCAAATACCTGAAGAAAGCCCTGAAGGCCCAGGATGCGGTGACCATGGAAGCCGTTGACCGCGCCTGCCACTACCTGGCGGTCGCCACCGGCAACATGATCAACACCATCAGCCCCGACATCGTCGTCTACGGCGGCGGCGTCATCGAGGCCGTCGGCGACATCTTCCTCCAGAAGATCCTCGCGGAGGTGGACCGCTACTGCATGCCCGC
Organism: Lachnospiraceae bacterium UBA3692; assembly: GCA_002372815.1. Taxonomy (GTDB): domain Bacteria; phylum Bacillota; class Clostridia; order Lachnospirales; family Lachnospiraceae; genus CAG-791. The sequence continues at coordinate 18,871 of DFIR01000006.1, read as the reverse complement.
CATCCGTCCCAGCGTTGAACTGAAGACCGCCGCCCTCGGCGACGACAGCGTCATCTACGGCGCGCTGTCCATGCTGGAAGGCTGACATTTGTTTCATTCCTGTCGGCGGCAACGTACCTTGCAGAAGGTCGTTGCCGCCGGCATATTATTTCTGTCCGCCGCCGTGTCCGGTGCGCGGGCATCCCCCAGGGAGGAATCCTCATGGACCATAAGGACCTGCAGCTCTACGACGTCCTCATCATCGGCGGAGGCGTCGTCGGCAGCGCCTGCGCGCGGGAGCTCTCCCGCTACCGCCTCAGGATCGCTGTTCTGGAGAAAAATCTGGATGTCTGCTTCGAGACCAGCGGCCGCAACACCGGCGTGTGCCACGGCGGCTTCGCCTATGATCCCGGCTCCCTGAAGGCGCGGCTCTGCGTCGAGGGCAACCGGATGATGGGACAGCTCTCGGAGGAACTGGGCTTCGCTTTCAGGCGCTGCGGCAAGGTCCTCGTCGGCAATACGGAGGAGGAATACGCGCGGCTCCTGGAGGTCCTGGCCCAGGGCGAGACCAACGGCGCCACAGGCCTGCGCATGGTGGACGAGGCGGAGCTCCACGCGCTCGTCCCTTCCGTCGTCGGTAAATTTGCGCTCTTCTCCGAAAACAGCGGGATCCTGGACCCCTTCATGTTCACGGTCTCCCTGGCGGAGAACGCCGCGCAAAACGGGGCAGAGTACTTCTTCGACAACGAAGTGACCGGGATCCGACGGGAGCCGGACGGCACATGGGTCGTGCAGACGCTCCACGCCCTCTTCCGTGCCCGCTGGGTCATCAACGCGGCCGGCCTCGGCTGCGGGAAGATCTCCGACATGCTGGGGATCACCGGCTATAAGATCATCGGCTCCAAGGACGACTACATCCTTCTCGACAGGCGCATGGGACCGCTCGTCCCCATGCCCATCTACACCGTCCCCTCCAACACCTACATGGGCATCCACGTCTCCTGCACCGTCCACGGCAACGTCCTGCTGGGACCCACGGCGGAGGCCACGGACGACCTCACTTACTACGGCGTCGCGCAGCACAATCTGGACTATCTCTATGCGGAGTCCATGAAGATCTGGCCCTATGTAAAGCGCGGCGACTATATCCGCACCTACTGCGGCATCCTCCCCAAATGGATCGATGAGAACGGGAAGATCGGTGATTTCAGGATCGAGATCCGGGACGACATCGCCCCCCGCGCCGTCAACCTGGTCGGCATCGAGTCCCCCGGCCTCACAGCCTCCGTGGCGATCGCCCGGTACGTGATCGCGATGATGCAGGAGCGGGAACCGTTTGCGGAGAATGACGCCTTCGATCCCGTGCGTCCCCGCAGGCCGCGCTTCGCGGATCTCTCCCCCGAAGAACAGGCCCGCCTCATCGCGGAGGATCCCGACTGGGGCGAAGTGGTCTGCCGCTGTGAGAAGATCACGCGGGCGGAGATCCTCTCCGCGATCCGCAACCCGCTGGGCTGCGCGACGATGACAAGCGTCAAGTACCGCACCCGCTCCATGATGGGGCGCTGCCAGGGCGGCTACTGCCAGATGCGCGTCGCGAAGATGCTGGAGGAGGAGCGGGGCATCGCTCCGGAGGAGCTCGTCTACATGCGCCGGGACGGCCATCCCTTCTTCGGAAGGGTCCGCGGAGAAGATCCGGAAGGAGGTACACGCTGATGACAGAGAAGCATATCGACGTCCTGATCGTCGGCGGCGGCCCCGCCGGTCTCGCCGCCGCCCTGCAGCTGTGGAAGCGCGGCGCCCGCGATCTTCTCATCGTGGAGCGCGAGAAGCAGCTCGGCGGCATTCTCCGCCAGTGCATCCACGACGGCTTCGGCCTCTCGCACTTCGGCGAGTCGCTCAGCGGTCCCGAGTATGCGGCCCGCTTCATCGATGATGTGGAGCGTCTCGGCATCCCCTATGTCACCAACACGACGGTCCTGTCCATCACAAAAGATAGAACAGTGACGACCGCCTCCCCGGCAGGTCTCACGGTCTGCCATGCGAAGGCGGTCATCCTGGCCATGGGATGCCGGGAGCGCACCCGCGGCGCCCTGGCCATCCCCGGCGAGCGCCCCGCAGGCGTCTTCACCGCCGGCACGGCCCAGGCCTATATCAACCTTTACGATCGCATGCCGGCGCGCGAGGCCGTGATCCTCGGTTCCGGCGACATCGGCATGATCATGGCCCGCCGGCTGACCCTCGAGGGGGCGCACGTGAAGGCCGTCTACGAGATCATGCCTTACGCAGCAGGTCTTCCGCGCAACGTCGAACAGTGCCTGCGCGATTATGAGATCCCGCTGTACCTCTCCCACACGGTCACGAAAGTCCACGGCCGCAGCCGCGTCACGGGCGTCACCGTCGCCGCTGTGGACGAACGTCTGCAGCCCATCCCCGGCACAGAGGAATTCGTCCCCTGCGATACGCTGATCCTGTCGGTCGGCCTGATCCCCGAGAACGAGCTCTCCCTGGACGCCGGCGTCACGCTGGATCCGCACACACGCGGCGCCCTGGTCGACGAGCACCTTATGACCGACGTCGACGGCATCTTCGCCGCCGGAAATGTCCTGCACGTCCATGATCTCGTCGATTACGTCTCAAAGGAAGCGGTCCGCCTGGCGGACAGCGCGGCGGACTATCTCGCGCAGGGAGGACTTCCCGCCTGTCCCCTCTCGGTTCAATGCGGGGAATCGGTCGGGCACACCGTGCCGCAGCGCATCAGCGGCAGCCGCGGCGTCCTGCTCTCCCTCCGCGTGACCCGGCCGATTGACAGCTGCCGGATCGTCGTCTCCCAGAACGGCCGCAGAATCTTCTCCCGCAAGGTGCGGCACGCTGTTCCGGCGGAGATGATCCGGTTCGATCTCCCCGCCCGCAGTCTCGCCCCTTCCGGCGACCTGACCGTCTCGGCGATATGGGAAGGGGCACAGGACGCCCCGGAGGAGGCCCGCGTATGACCAGAGAATTCACCTGCATCATCTGCCCCAACAGCTGCCGGATCAACGTCTCTTACGAGAGAACGGAAGATCCCGCGTCTCCTCTTCGCATACAGGAGGTCTCCGGAAACCTCTGCGCCCGCGGCAAGGGCTATGTCCTGCAGGAGCTCACGGATCCCCGCCGGACCATCTCGACCTCCGTCGCGGTCGAGGGCGGCGAACTGCCGCTGGCGAGCGTCCGCCTGACAGATCCCATCCCCAGGGACCGCATCTTCGACGCGATGGCGGTGATCCGCCCGCTCACAGTAAAAGCGCCGGTCAGAGCCGGCAATGTGCTCGTCCATGATCTCCTCGGCCTGGGAACCGACGTCCTCGTGACAAAGGATGTCGCCGCCCACTGAGCCTCACCGTGATCATCTCAAAAGGCACAGGCAGAGACGTTTCCCTGCCGGGACGTCCCTGCCTGTGCCTTTCAATGCGTGATTTTGACAGAAGGCTCAGAATGAGGAACTAAATTTAAGCGCCTCTTCCTTCTTTATGTATCGTGGTGACAGCTTGCCGTCCTATGGCGGCAAGCTGCGACAGAAGGCTCAGAATGAGGAACTATATTTAAGCGCCTCTTCCTTCTTTATGTATCGTGGTGACAGCTTGCCGTCCTATGGCGGCAAGCTGCGACAGAAGGCTCAGAATGAGGAACTAAACTTAAGCGCCTCTTCCTCCTTTATATATCGTAGTGACAGCTTGCCGTCCCATGGCGGCAAGCTGCGTAAGCAGGCTCAAAGTGAAGAACTTCACTTTCGCGCCTGCTTATGGCATCATGAGCACGATCTTCCTGATCGACGGATCATGCGTATCGTTGAAATCAAACGCCGCCTGCGCCTCCGTGAAGGGGAAGGTATGGGAGCTCTTGCCGTTCAGGTCGACCTTGCCTTCCTTGATGAGGTCGATGACTTCCTGGAACTTGCGGTTCTGGAGACGGGAGCCGCGGATATCCAGTTCCTTGGAGGTGATGCCGAAGTTGGTCACCTCGGTAGGGGTGACGGAGAATCCCATGGTGATCACGCGGCCGGCGTTGCCCGTCACGCGGATGAGGGTACCGAGGGAGTCCTTCGTGCAGGCGCAGTCGATGGAGACGGTAGGGCCGTAGGCGTCCGTCGTGTACTCCCGGCATTTCTCCTCGATGTCTTCCTTCAGGAGGTTGATCGTATAGTCTGCGCCGTTCGCTTTCGCCTCCGCGAGCTTCTCATCGACGACGTCCGCAACGATGATCTTGCAGCCGTGAAGTTTCGCGATGCTGAGCATTCTGCTTCCGAGCGCTCCGCAGCCCAGGATCAGGAGCTCATCTTCCGCCGTCAGCTGCGCCCGTGAGCAGGCCTGTACCGCGATCGTCGTGGGCTCGATCAGGACAGCGTCCTGATAGCTGAGTCCCTCGGGGATCAGATAGCAGTCCCTGTCCGGAACGGCCATGTATTCACGATAGCCTCCGTCGATATGTACGCCGCGGACCTTCAGATTCTGGCAGACGTTCGGGCGGCCGTGACGGCAGGCGTAGCAGTGCCCGCAGCTGGTCACCTGATCGATGATGACACGGTCGCCGGCCTTGACTTTGGATGCGCCGTAGCCGGTCTCCACGACTTCACCGACGATCTCATGTCCGATCACGCGGGGATAAGTCGCCGCTGCGTTGCTTCCCTTGTAGATCCCCACGTCGGATCCGCAGATCCCGGACGCCCTGATCTTCACGAGCACATTGTTCACCTCGTCGATCTGTGGTTTGTCCATCTCAATGATGCGGAGCTCTCCGGGCTTCACGATCTGCACGGCTTTGATCTTTTCCATTTTCTGTAGACCTCCTGTAAGCGAATCTTTGCACCTGTATAAAACTTTGCACCTGTATAAAATAAGAATAAGAAACAGTGATTTTAGGTATTCCCGGCTATGCATCTGCCGGTAAATCGTGTTAATATGTATCCATATGAAGACATTTGATCGAGGACGGTGATACCTATGCAGCACCTTTCGCATATTACGATCACGGATACCATCTACCATTATCTGAAGAACGAGATCCTCAACCTTCAGATCGAACCCGGCGAACGGCTCAGCGAAGCGGCGCTGGCAAGACAATTCAACTGCAGCCGCATCCCGGTCCGGGAGGCTGTACAGCGCCTCGTCTCCGAAGGAGCGCTGGAAGTCCGTCCGCAGCGCGGCGGCTTCGTCACACCGATCGACCTGGAGCAGATGGAGCGCGTGCGCTATATCCGTGAGGTACTGGAAACAAGGATCATTCTGGACGATTTTGATAAGAATCTTCTGGAACCCATCATCCCGATCCTGCGATCGATGGTCCGCCGGCAGGCGGAACTCATGGAACTCGGCAGTTATCCGCAGGCTTTCCTGTCCGACAATGAGTTCCATATGCTCTTCTATTCGATCGACCACAAGGATTTCGTCTACGAGTACGCCGGCATGATGGATATCAATTACTATCGCGGCCGTCTCATCACCATGCGCTATGAGAAACGAAACAGTTTTGTCAGCCAGCACAGCGCGATCGTCGACGCGATCGAAGCCAGGGACAGGAGCGCTCTGCGGGTACTGCTGCACAGGCATTACAACAACGTCGCCGAAGTGATCGAGTCCACGGAGATCCTTACCGCCAGAGGTCTCCCGTATTTTAAATAACGCACTTTACGCAGGGCACTGGTCCATGCAAAGCCCCGGAGGCCGTCGGGAACGGCTCCGGGGCTTTATGATGCTTCAGAGATCCCGCTCAATGCGCTGCCATGGTCCTTCTCACCTGGCCTGTTCTCTGCCTTCCAGCGCATGGATCATGTTGACGATCATCGTGTGGGAGGGTACGGGAACACCGACCTTCGCCGCCGCGCGGACCACACTTCCGCTGATGGTGTCCACTTCGGTGCGCCTCCCCGCACGGATATCCGCGCAGATAGAGGTGACGCCGTCCGGATTGTTCATGGATACTTCTCGGACTTCCTCCGTGATCTTCTCCTCATCCGCCTCGAGACCGAGCGCGTGCGCGACCTCGACTGCCTCCCGGATCAGCGCTGTGGTCATGTTCCACGCGTACTCATTGCGGGCGATGTAGCCGATCCCGCACTGCAGGACGCCGGTCACGGCACTCAGGGAGACGTTTGTGAACAGTTTGTTCCAGATCAGCTGCTGGATCTTCGGCTGGATGCGCACGTTGAAGCCGCAGCTGTCGAAGGACTCCTTGAGTTTCGGAAGAAAGCCTTCCTTATCCTCCACGAGCATGCCGACATTGGTGCCGCCCTTGCCGCCGTGACGGATGTACCCGAAATCCAGGATCGCGCCGTTGTCCTCGGTCGTACCGATAATAATGTGGTCCCTGTCCACGAACTCGGACAGGATATCCTCATGTCCGCTGCCGTTCTGGAGCGTCAGGACATATGTGTCCTTCCCGATGATCCCTCGGTTGCCCGACAGCGCCGCCTTGGAGAAAAGCGCCTTGACGAACAGGATGACCAGGTCGACCGGTTCCAGTCCTTCCGTGGACGTGACTCCGTGGGGATGGTACAGGTTGTCCGTTCCGTTCTCCTGCAGTTTGAGGCCTTTCTCATTGATGGCTTCGATCACCTTGGGATTGGTATCGATCAGATATACATCATTGTGCAGGGAGAGATGACCGCCGTAGATCGATCCCATCGCGCCTGCGCCGATGACTGCAATTCTCATGTGTTCCTCCTTATGAGAGCCTGCCGCGCGGACTCTCCTGTGCCGTTCTCTTACGAGAACTCCTTCATTCCTTCGATCGCGTACGCATGCACCGGGCTGGAATCCAGGCCGACGATCGGCAGCGGGCTGAAGGACATGAAGAAGACATCCTTCTCAAGCAGCTCCAGGTTCTTGAGCACTTCGATGAAGATGATGTTCTCCGCGAGGAGAATGTCATGGAAAGGCTTCACGTCTTCGTTGCAGTTCTCGATGGAGACACCGTCGCCGAAGCCGACTGCCTTGACCTTCTTGTCACGGAACCACTCAGCGGACTCAGCGTCGACCAGAAGCCTCTTGTCGACTTCCGTGTTCGTTGCGGCTGTGAAGGGCTCCAGCTTGTAGTCGGAGTCGATGATCACGATGTCGCCCTCTTTGACCTTGTAAGCCACTCTGTCAAGATCCGCCTTTGTGATATGGGTGTAAGGCGCCACTGTGTCGTGGAAGTTCACATACACGCCGCGGCCTACGAAAGTCGTCAGAGGAAGCGCTGTGACATCCGGCCAGTTGTCATCGTGATGATACGGGCATTCCGCATGTGTGCCGAGATGGCTCATGATATCGAAATTCGTATGGAAATCCGGGATCGGACCGCCGGTGTTGAAGCGATAGAGTTTGCATCTTCTCGTCTCCGTTGCCGGATCGACGAGCTTGGACAGGTCCACGAGACGAAGTCCGTTTCCCATATCATATACTTTCTGCATAATGATCTCCTCCTTGTTTTGTTTATTTGATCAAAGGGCTACTTTGACGACTACCTTCTTCACTGCTGCCGGTGCGCCTGCCGCGCATCTCGGCTTGTGGGCATCCTCCGGTGCGACGACGATGAGGTCGCCTTCCTTCAGGAGGACTTCCCCGGACATGGCCGGTTCTTCATAGAAATACAGGTCATTCGCTTCGATGGCTTCCTTCAGCACGAGGCCCTCCGCCTTGCAGACGCCGAACATCTCATCGCCGGTCACCATGTACTGGATGTCAAAATACAGCTTGTGCGTCTCGAAGAAACGGGTCTCCTTCGGCTCCGTGATGTATTCCTGGACGTTGGCGATCACCTTGTCTCCGAGGATCGGATAGCTCCCCTCGGGCAGCGCCTTGATATCGGTCTCTGCCAGCCACCTGTAGGCGGCGCGGAACTTCTCCTCGAGATAGTCATACTTCTCCGCGATAGCAATATTGCTGAAAAACATAGTTCCTCCTCCCTGTTTCCTGCAACTGTCTGTGTTTCAAAAGCTCGCGATATCTACGATATCGGTCCTTCCCTGTGCCAGTGCCAGGATCTGGTCCCAGATCTGCGGGTCCACCGGAACGCCGCGGCGCATACTGTCCTCCCTGCGGAGGATCGTGTTCTCTCCGGGGCAGCGGACCGGCCTGTCCGGATCAATGGGATGCGCGCTGTCGGCCGCCTCCACACGTCTGTCCAGCATGTTCTGCAGCGTGTCCCTGTCACCGAACAGATACGGGTCCACGGCGATGAAGATCTGGGAGCAGCCTCCGCAGCTGCCGCCGGTCTCCGCGTCCTGCCCGATCCCGCTCCGGCCGTTCGAGATCATCGCCGCGGCAAGATCCAGTGCGATGGCCAGAGATGAGCCCTTCCAGTAGCCCGCCGGCAGGATGCGCATAGTCTCTTCGATCGCGCCTGGGTCCGTGGTCAGATTGCCCTCTCTATCAAATCCTCCGGGATACGGCAGCTGCTCTCCGGCCAGACGGTAGACACCGAGCTTCCCGTATGCATAGAGGCTCATCGCCATGTCCACGACGATCGGTCCCTTCTCCCGCGGGATCGCAATACAGAAAGGGTTATTGCCCACACTCTTCTCGTCGCTCCCCCACATAGGCATACAGCTCTCGGCATTGATCCAGCTGAGACCGATCATGCCTGCCTCTGCCATCCGCCATGCGTAGGTGCCGCCGCGCATCCAGTGGGTCGTGTTCCGAAGCGCGCACATTCCTATGCCGTGCTGCCTGGCGAGCCCGATCGCCCTGTCTGTGCAGAAAAGGGCGTTGGTAACCCCCACGCCGAGCTGCCCGTCATAGTCCTCCGCGGCGCCTCTTGCGCCGACAAGGACCGGATCCGCCTGTACGTTCACCCATCCGTTCCGCACGTAGACGGCAAATCTCGGGATGCGGTTCAGCCCGTGGCTCTCTACGCCGTCCGCGCTGGACTCCGTGTGGATCCGGGCACAGACTGCGGCCTTCTCCTCGGGGAGCCCGATCTTCAGGAGCGCTTCGTACACCGTCTCCCGCACCGTCTCAAAAGGGATCCGCAGTTTCATCCCGCACCTCTTCCGGACACAGCCCGGTCACTTGCTCGCGATGTCCGTGACGTTCAGGTCTCCGGCCGCAAGTGCCTGCACCTGTGCCCACACCTGTTCGTCGACGTTCACTCCTTCCGCCATGCTCTTCTTCCTTCTGGCGACGGTGCTCTCCCCGGGGCATCTCACGGGATGCTTCGGGTCGATGGGATGCGCGCTGTCCGCGGCTTCCACCCGATGATCGACCATTGCCTGCAGCGCATCCCTGTCGCCGAACATATACGGATCGATCGCGATGAAGATCTGGGAGCAGCCCGTGCAGCTTCCCCGGCCCTCTTCGTCCAGGTCCGCCCCGCTCCTGCCGTTCGCGATCATCGCCGCAGCCATATCCAGCGCGATCGCAAGGGAAGAGCCTTTCCAGTATCCGGTGGGCAGGATCCTTCTGCTGTCCTCGATCGCGCCGGGATCCGTGGTCAGATTGCCCTCTTTATCAAATCCGCCCGGGTACGGCAGCTGCCTGCCGGCCAGACGATATACTCCGAGCTTCCCGTAAGCGTACTGGCTCATCGCCATGTCCACGACGATCGGTCCCTTCTCCCGCGGGATCGCGATGCAGAACGGGTTGTTGCCCACGCTCGACTCGTCGCTGCCCCACATCGGCATGCAGCTCTCTGTGGCGATCCAGCTGATCCCGATCAGGTCCTTGTAGGCAATGCGCCATGCGTACGTGCCGCCGCGCATCCAGTGGGTCGAGTTCCTGAGCGCAACGATGCCGATGCCGTGTTCCTTCGCCAGTTCCGCCGCCCTGTCCGCACAGAAGACCGCATTCGTGATCCCGATCCCGAGGTGACCGTCATAGTTTTCGGCCGCTCCGCGTCTGCCGATCAGTTCCGGATCCGCATGGACATCGATCCAGCCCTTCTGTACATACTCGGCGAACCTGGGGATCCGGTTCATCCCGTGGCTCTCCACACCGTCCGCGCTGGACTCGCAGTGGATCTGCGCACAGAGCTCCGCCTTCTCCTCGGGGAGCCCAAGATGCAGGAAAGCCTCTTTCGTCGTCTCTTTCAGTGTATCAAAAGGTATCTTTACGCTCAAGCTGATTCCTCCTTCCGGTCCGCCATGCTGTCTGCCTGCGCTATGTTCATGGCCGCGCATGCCGCCACATCTTGTATACATTTTTCCCGTATCTCCAACATAGCATATCCACGCGCCGTCTGCAACTTGTTTTTATTCACCTTCCATAACCCCTGTGATTCTTCCGCCTTCTCTTGTTGCTTATTTCACAGTGAATACGTAAAATAAAGGAGGATCCAGATTCAAGCTCAAAATGCATACAAGTTATGCCTGAATGGAGGTTATCATGATCTACGGCAGCATCCACAACGAATTCTTCGACCAGCAGGCCGCGCTCCTTCCCCCGCCTCTGCGCGCTGCGCTGCACTATCTGAAGGACACGGACCTGGCAGCGCATGAACCCGGGCGGTTCGAGATCGAGCTGGCAGGGGTCCCGATGATCCTGCAGGTCCTGGATCTGGAGACCGCTCCGCGCGAGTCTCTCCGTCCGGAGATCCACCGCAGATATATAGATGTCCAGTTCCTCGCTGCCGGCGGTCCTGAAGATGCCGCGTATTACAGCGACGACGGCAGAGGCAGCGTGGAGGAGGACCTCCTCGGCACGGCCAGGGACATCCTCTTCTACCGGAACCGCGCGGAAGGCGCGCGGGAAGGCCGGATCGCCCTGGAACCCGGCACATACGCCGTCTATCTCCCCTGGGATGTGCATGTGCCCGCTGTACAGGCCGGTGACGCGCCCTGCCCGATCCGGAAGATCGTTCTGAAGGTGCCGATGGCTGCCTGCCTGCCGGAAGGGATGTGGACATGGAAGTGAACAGCGCCGCGTCTGTCGTCAGTGATGAGAGGGAGTATGCCGGTCTCTTCTCCCTCGCGGGCCGCTGCGCCCTGGTGACCGGCGGTACCGGCGGGCTCGGAAGCGAGATCGCGCTGGCTTTTCTGAAGCAGGGGGCGGATGTCGCCGTCTGCGGCGGGCATCCCGAGAAGGCGGCGGACCTCCGGGAAGAGGCCGCGCGTCTCGGCCGCCGCTTCCTGGCGATCCGCTGCGACGTCACCGCGGAGGCGTCTGTGGATGCCATGATGGAGGAGATCGAGGCCTCCTTCGGCACCCTGGACATCGTTGTGAACAGTGCCGGCATGAACCGGCTGCTTCCCGCGGAGGACTACGACCGCGCTTCTTTCGACCGTGTGATGGCTCTCAATGTGACGGCCCTCCACCTGGTGACGCGCGCTGCCGGAAAGCGTTTCCTCATTCCGAAACGTTACGGGAAGATCCTGAATATCTCCTCCGTCAAGAGCCTCATCGGCACGGACCGCGACTATATCGCCTACTGCGCGAGCAAAGGCGCTGTCAATATGTACACGAAGCAGCTCGCCTGCGAGTGGGGGAAGTACGGGATCAACTGCAATGCCATCGCCCCGACTTTCGTCCGCACGGCGATCAACGCCTTCCAGCTGGACGACCCGGCCTTCTATAAGTCCCTGACAGACCGCATCCCGCTCGGCCGGATCGGACAGAAAAAAGACGTCGCCGCAGCGGCGGTATACCTCTGCAGCGACGCGGCGGCCTTCGTGACCGGCCAGATCCTGTGTGTGGACGGAGGCCTGACCGCGAAGCAGTGAGCGGCGGTGTCCCTGTCATCCCCGGTCCGCCCTGCCCGCCTCCTCCTCAAGCCAGCACCAGGCTTCATGCAGGCCTTCCGCGGAGAAGTCGAAGTCCCTGTCTCTCATCGTGGCCGGGTCCGCGGCACCGTAAGAAAGCGGTCCCGGCCATACCGTCGCCCGCAGTGTGGCAGGCCCGCGCTTGTCGACGGGTGTGTAGCGGACGTTCTTCAGAGGTTCCCGCGCGACGCGGTACCGCATCGTCCCGCAGCTGCCGTAGAAAGCCTCCCCGTATTCATAGTGCCCTATATGCAGAAGTTCATATTCATCGATCATCTGATCACTCTCCTGAGAACATAATTGATGGCGCTTCCCGAGACGGGCTTGGCGATGTAGGCGTCCATACCGGCCGTCCGGCACTTGCGGACGTCCTCGTCGAAGGCATTGGCCGTCATGGCGATGATCGGCAGCTCCGAATTCCAGGGGTCGTGCAGGTCCCGGATCCAGTGGGCCGCCTCATATCCGTCCATCACCGGCATCTGGATATCCATCAGGACCGCCGCGTACTGCTGCGGGCGGGACCGGATGATCTTGTCCACAGCTTCCTTCCCGTTTTCGGCATAATCCACCTTGTAGCCTTCCTCCTGCAGCATCTCCGCCGCGATCTCCCTGTTCAGCGCATTGTCTTCCACGAGGAGGATCTCCAGTCCCTGCAGCTGCTCCGTCGGAATAGGGACGGCATCCTCTCTCCCGAACAGTTCGACCTGCACCTTCCAGTTCCGGATGTTCGAATCCTGCGGAGGCACGGTCTCGTCTTCCTTCTCTCCCGGCAGGCGCAGCGCGAGGTCGACCGTGAAAGTGCTGCCCGCGCCGGGCCGGCTCTCCACACGGATCGTGCCGCCCATCGTGTCCACGATGCTCTTGCAGATCGTCATGCCGAGACCGCTCCCCATCACGCGGCTCACCGTCGTGTTGTTCTCCCTCTCAAAAGGCTCGAAGAGCTTCTCCTGGAACTGCGCGCTCATCCCGATCCCGGTATCGCGCACGCGGATCTCCAGCCCCGTGTATCCGGCAGGCGCGTCCGGCGTCTGCCGGACCGCCAGCTGCACCTTTCCGCCTGAAGGCGTATATTTGACGGCATTGCTCAGCAGGTTCAGGAGCACCTGCGTGAAGCGCAGACGGTCACAGTAGACGTGCACCGGCAGCTTCGGATCCAGGTCCAAGGAGAAAGTCAGCCCGCTGCTCTCCGCCTGCTGCTGGATGATGTCCGTCACGCCTCCCAGGATCTCCCGCAGGTCGCACGGCCGCTCCTCCAGTTCGAGCCGTCCGCTCTCGATCCGGCTCATATCCAGCACATTGCCGACGAGATTCAGAAGGTGATGCCCCGCTGTCCGGATCTTGGAGAGGCTGTCCGCCAGGCGGACCGGGTCATCCATGTGCGCCTCCGCGATCTCCGTGAAGCCGATGATCGCGTTCATCGGCGTGCGGATATCGTGCGACATATTCGACAGGAACGTGCTCTTGGCGCTGTCCGCGTTGCGGGCCTGCCGCAGGGCGTTCTCCAGCAGGCTCTGCTGCTGCACCTCCAGGCGCCGCTCCTCCTCGATATTGGCGAATCCCACCAGCACTCTTTCCGCCGGTCCCGTGTCGCTTCCGATCCGCACGACCTTCGCCCGGTAGTAGAGCGGCGCGGAGGCCGGTCCGGCGCGGAAGGTGAAATAGTGCCCCTCCCGGTTGCGGAGCGCCTTCCGGATGGTGTCCGGATGCAGCTCGCGCAGGAATCTCTCCCGGTCATGCGAGTAGATGCCCCATTTGGCGAACTCCTCGACACTCTCCTCATAGGATTTTCTGAAGCACTTCCCGTACAGCTTCCGGATCCGCTCCTTGCAGCGGAACATCTGGTAGCTGTCCGCCGGCAGATCCACGACGAAGACGGACTCGTACTCCCGGGTCAGCCCCTCGATGATCTCCATGCGCTGCAGGTTCTCCTGCTCGGTCCGTTTCTGGCTCGTGATGTCCCGCAGCACGCAGGTCGCCATCACATTGCCCGTCATCTCGTCCGTACCCAGCCGCAGCGTCTCGCGCAGGTAGATCTCCCGCCCGTGGAGATCGAAGACACGGTACTCCAGGACTTTCTCCCGTTCTCCCTGTTCATAGAGGGACAGCAGCCGGTCTCTCTGCACCAGTTCCCGGAATTCCCGGTCCTCCGGCGGCTGGATCCGCTCCGCCCAGGAAGCTGCGTGGATCTCCAGCGGCCCGGGAATGTCCACGCCGGGGACGTGGTAGAAGACGTCCGGGTACCGCGTCTCGCCGCTCACGATCAGTCCCCGCGTGATATCCATCTCGTAGGACGCCACCACTTCCTCGAACAGGAAGCTGTTGATCCGCATCCCGCGCGCGATGTCGTTTCGGAGCGACTGGATATAGGCCTGTGCCCGCTCACCGGACTGCGCCTCCGCCTGGCCGTCCTCCTCCGTCCGCTCCCTGTCGAGCACACAGAAGAGCACGCTCATGGCCTCTCCGAGGCTCCTCTCCAGCACCCAGCCGTCGATCCTGCGCCAGGTCCCGTCCGCCATCGGATAGGAGATGGTCACACTGTCCTGTCCCCGCAGCGTCTCGCGGATATTCTCTATGCTGCCCTCCTGCTCGCGCCACACCGCGTAAGCCGGGTCCACCAGCGTGCGGCAGTATGCCTGGTGGAAAGCTGTATACTGATTCCCGAACAGGACGTCCACCGCCTGCAGGTCTCCCTTGGCCCAGATCCTCTCGATGCCGTCGCGCACAAGGTCCACGACATAGATCTGCTCGTAGTAGTCAATAAAGATCTGCAGCATCCGTTCTCTGATCCGTTCGTCGATCATTTCCTTCTCCTCTGTCAGAAAGTCCACCAGGGACTCAGCATCTCATCCAGGATCTTCCGCCTCTCCAGGTCCGCCCGGCGGCGCCGTTCCAGTTCCTCCGGGGAGGGATCGTCCTCCCATTCCTCGGCGCCGAGCCCGCCGGTCAGCGTCTGCATCGCCGTGAGCTCCTTCTGCGCTTCCTCCTGTGCCTCCTGCACCGCCTTGACATTGAACTGCGTGTTATACAGCTCCGTATAGACACCGCCCGCGCCGACCAGGTCCTTGTGCTGTCCGCGTTCCACGATCTCGCCGTCCTTCACGACAATGATCTCGTCCGCCGCGAGGATGGTCGAGAGACGGTGCGCGATCAGGATACTCGTCCTGGTGCCCACCAGGGGATCGATCGCCTCCTGGATCTTCGCCTCCGAGATCGAATCCAGGGAGGCCGTCGCCTCGTCGAAGATCAGCAGGGCCGGATCCCGCAGCAGCACGCGCGCGATGGAGATGCGCTGCTTCTCGCCGCCCGACAGCTTCAGGCCGCGGTTGCCGACGACCGTGTCCAGTCCCTTCTCCTGCCGCTTGATGAAATCGTAGATATTGGCCTTCTCGCAGGCCTCGATCAGCTCCTGTTCCGTCGCGTCCGGCTTCACATAGAGCAGGTTGTCGCGGATCGTCCCGTTGAAGAGGTAGGTCTCCTGGGTCACCACGCCGATACTGCCGCGCAGGAAGTTCAGGTCCAGCGTCCGCACGTCATGGCCGTCGAACAGCACGCAGCCCTCCTGCACGTCGTAGAGACGCGGGATCAGGTTGATGATCGTGCTCTTGCCGCTGCCGGAGGGGCCGACGATCGCGACGCTGTGGCCGCTCTCCAGGCGGAAATTCACGTTCTTCAGGATCTTGCGGTCCGGCTCATAGGAGAAGCCCACGCCGCGGAATTCCACGCTGCCCTCGGCGTGGTCCGGGACCAGCGCGTCCGGGGCGTTCTCGATCTCCACCGGCAGGTCGAAGTACTCGAAGATCCTGGTAAACATCGCCATCGACCGGATCCAGTCCACCTGGATGTTCAGCAGCGAGTTCACGGGGCCGTACATCCTTCCCAGCAGCGTCACCAGCACGGTGATATCGCCGACGGTCAGGTCCGCGTCATACCGCATCATCAGGATGCCGCCCACCAGGTAGAGGAGCATCGGGCCCACACTTGTGATCGTGGACAGCACGACGCGGAACCAGCGCCCGGCCATGCTCTCCCGGATATTGAGCTCGATCATCCGGCGGTTCGCGGCCTCGTATTTTGCATATTCCTGCTCTTCCCGGCAGAAGAGCTTCACGAGCGTCTGCCCGCTGACGGACAGCGTCTCGTTCAGGATCCCGTTGATCTCGTCATTGCAGGCCTGCGACTCCCTCGTGAGATTCCAGCGGGTCCTGCCCGCGCTGCGCGTGGGGATCGTAAAGAGCGGCACGATCACGAGACCGATCGTCGCCAGCACCCAGCTGCGGCTGTACATGGCGACCAGCGCCACAACCAGCGTGATCACATTGGACAGGATGCTGGTGAAAGTCCCCGAGATCACCTGCTTCACGCCGTCGATGTCGCTCGTCATCCTCGTGATGATGTCGCCCTGGTTGTTGGACGTGAAGAAGCGCTGCGACATCTGCTGCAGGTGCCGGTACATCGCGTTGCGCATGTCAAAAGTGATGTGCTGCGCGATCCAGGTGTTGATATAGCTCTCCGCCACGCCGATCAGATTGGACCCGAAGGTCACGAGCAGGGACAGGATGATCAGCGTCACCAACCGCGGCAGATCTCTGCCGATCAGGCCTTCATCGATGATCCGCCCGGTCAGCACGGAGGGCAGGATCGACATCACCGAGGAGACGACGATGCACAGGACCACCAGCGCCAGCTGCCCCTTGTAAGGCAGCAGGTAGGACAGGATCCGCTTCAGCAGTGCCCCCGTCACCTTCGGCTGATTCTTCATCTCCTCTTCCGTGAGAAAACCTCTTCCTCCCCTGCCAAATCCCATAGGCCCGCCAGTCGGCATAACAGACTCCCTTCCGCAGACATGCCTGAAACAAGAAAAACACAGGCTGTGAAGACCACAGCCCGTGTTCTATTTTACTTTACTTTATCGTGTGAAACAATCTTGAATCCGTCTGTCACGAGACGAACTGGAAGATCGTGAAGGCCGCATAGATGCACAGCAGCAGGATGCCCTGCCAGCGCTTCAGCTCCCCTCTGGCCAGCGTCGGCAGTGTCAGGATGGCCATGACGAGGAACATGACCGGGATGTCCACAAGCAGCGACGCGTTCATGCCCATGAGCAGCTTCTCGGCAGGTACCGCGAAGGGAGAGATCGTGATCGCAAGACCGGAGACCAGGACCAGGTTGAAGATATTGGCGCCGATCACGTTGCCCAGGGACAGTGCGCCGTGCCCCTTCGCCAGCGAGGTGATCGCCGTGACGAGCTCCGGCAGCGATGTGCCGAGCGCCACCATGGTCAGGCCGATGACGGAGTCCGGAACGCCCAGCGCCGCAGCGATCTTCGTGCCGTTGTCGACGAGCAGGTTCGCGCCGAAGGCGATCAGGACCGCCCCGACGACCAGCAGGAGCAGATCCTTCCACAGAGGTGCTTCTTCCTTTTCCGTCTCCGCCTCCGCGGGAGCTGCAGCCGCAGGATCGATCTTCATCTGCCGCACCGTCATGACCATATAGATGACGAACATAGTCAGAAGGATCAGACCGGTGATCCTGGAGAAAGAACCCAGCAGGTACGCATTGATCGCGTAGAACGCCGCGGCGATGAAAAACGCCGTCGTAGGGAACTTCAGTGTCTCCCTCTGCACCGGCGAGGGCTTGATGGCGACTGTCAGCGCCGCGATCAGGCTCGTATTACAGATGATGCTGCCGATGGCGTTGCCGTAGGAGATGCCGCTGTTGTGCAGCAGTGCCGCCTGGGAGGAGACCATCACTTCCGGCAGCGTCGTTCCGATGGAGACGACCGTCGCGCCGATCAGCAGCTCCGGCAGATGGAAACTCTGCGCGATCCCCGTCGCGCCGTCCACGAACCAGTCGCCGCCCTTGATCAGCAGCACGAATCCAAGAGCAAACAGCAGTACAGTTGCGAGCATCGTTTGTCCTCCTCTTCAACGGGGTCTCTGCGCAAACAAAAAGAGACAATTACTGTAACGCAACAGCAATAGTCTCGCTTCAAGGAACATATTCCGGGGATTTCTTCCCGTACTGACGAAATATGCCGCAGATCAGAAGATCTGCAAGCTACTCCCTATTTACATGAAAAGGTGCCAACCAGATTTGAACTGGTGATCAGGGTGTTGCAGACCCTTGCCTTACCACTTGGCTATGGCACCATAGCAATCTCTCCGGTAAAAATCAGACCGGCAACTCGACCGAAGGGAGAGCTGCCACAGTTATCCGACCGAAGGGAGGATTACTGTTAGTGACTCCGACGGGAATCGAACCCGTGTTACCGCCGTGAAAGGGCGATGTCTTAACCTCTTGACCACGGAGCCCTATATTCAAAAAAATCGGCGGATCATCTCTTCCGATTTTACTGTCAACCGAAAAATGAATCCAACCGAACGCCCCGAGTAGGGCTCGAACCTAC
>DFIR01000006.1:537-664 GCA_002372815.1 Lachnospiraceae bacterium UBA3692 | reverse complement strand
CTGTACCTTCAAAACTGAACAGGAAGAGAATTCCTCACTCCGTTCGGAAATCTCCAACATCTTCAAAGCTCTCTAAGGATAAGCGTCCGACCGATTAGTACGGGTCAGCTGAACACGTTGCCGTGCT
>DFIR01000006.1:0-375 GCA_002372815.1 Lachnospiraceae bacterium UBA3692 | reverse complement strand
GGACTTGGCTACCCTGCCTTTTGCATCTGGCGATGCAGCAGATACACCAGCGGTCCGTCCACCCCGGTCCTCTCGTACTAAGGGCAGCTCCTCTCAAACATCTTACGCCCGCGCCGGATAGGGACCGAACTGTCTCACGACGTTCTGAACCCAGCTCGCGTACCGCTTTAATGGGCGAACAGCCCAACCCTTGGGACCTTCTCCAGCCCCAGGATGCGACGAGCCGACATCGAGGTGCCAAACCATTCCGTCGATATGAGCTCTTGGGAATGATCAGCCTGTTATCCCCGGAGTACCTTTTATCCTTTGAGCGATGGCCCTTCCATACGGAACCACCGGATCACTATGCCCTAGTTTCCTACCTGGTCGACGTGT
>DFIR01000008.1:3161-5901 GCA_002372815.1 Lachnospiraceae bacterium UBA3692 | reverse complement strand
GCCGCCCTGCTCATGCTCAGCAAAAGATCCGGCGAACAGCAGAATGCGCGTGGTTCTTCCGCAATCTGATGCATGTATAACAGCAGGCGAGAATCCACTCGCCAGGAACAAGTCTCTTATTTATTGATCAGTCACTTCTTCACTGATCCGAGAATCCCAGCCGCACCGTCTGGTACGCGTGTCCCGTCGCCGGGAGGAATTTCTCCACGATGTCTGCCGTCCTGAGCTTCAGGCTGGACGTGCAGACGCACGGATGACATCCGAGGTACTCGTCCTCCAGCACGTCCTCGTCGATGAGCAGCTGCACCTGGTGATCCGGGTCATTCATGAGCCCCATGACGCTGACCGCCCCCGGCTCGATGTCGAGATACTTCAGCATGTCCTCCGGCTCCGCAAAGGAGAGCCGCGCAGACCCGATCTGCGAGGACAGCTCCTTCGTCTTGAACTTCTTGTCCCCGGGCATCATGAGCAGATAGAACTTCGTCTTCTGGCGGTTGCAGAGAAAAAGGTTTTTGCAGATCAGGACGCCGAGCACCGCGTCGATCTCATAGCAGGCCTCCATGTTGTCCGCCCGCTCGTGATCCGTTCTCAGATACTCGATGCCGAGGCGGTCGAGAAAATCATAAGTCCTGACCTCTCTCGGCAGCCTGCCCTCCATGTTTTCCGGTCTTCCCTGAAACAGTTCCATGTATGCTCTCCTGCTTTCCCTTAATCGCTCGCAAAATCCAGTTTTGTGCCTGCCATGCTGTCCTTGTCCGTCGTATTCTCCGGGGATGCTTCCCCAAATCAGCTTATCACATTGACAAAAAATATACACTGACCGGTCAGCGTCCCGGGTCCTTTTCACGCAAGTGTGACACAGGAAATGCATTGCGCATTTTCTTTGTCACACCTTTTGTTGTATCCTTGATGCAAGGAGGTGACCGCCATGTTTACCCAGAGGCTCAATGACCTTTTTCAATATCTGGACGCCAAAAACGGACAGGTGGCAAAGCTCGCCGGCTTTGACCGTACCAACATCAGCCGCCTGCGCAGCTCCGGTCGTGTTCCGGGGAAGAACAGCCCGACGATTGCCAAGCTCGCGGCCGGGCTTTACCTCTACGCGGACAACCGGAACGAGCTCGCGAAGCTCTGCGACTACATCGGCGCGGACCCTGTGGGATCCGCGGAGGAGATCACGGACAAGATCCGGGACTGGCTCTATGAGGACGAGCCGGAAGCGGAGAAAAGGACTTCCCCGCCGCGCTCCCAGAGCGCGCGAAGATCCAGGCCGCTCTACCGGTACTTCGGGGAACGCCTCGACGAAGTGATGAAGCTGACGGACCTGTCCAACGCCCGCTTAAGCCACGCGATCCACATGGACACCTCCATGATCAGCCGCTACCGCACGGGCGTCCGCATGCCGGTGCCCGGGAGCAACGTCACGAAAATGATCACATCTGTCCTGTATGAGCGGGCGGAGGTCAGCGGAAAGCTCGGCAGCCTCGCGAGGCTCACGGACGTCCCTGCGGACGAGTTCGACGAGGACGCGCTCCACGCGTGGCTGTTCGACGACGGGCAGATCCCGGACCGCGAGGCCGGCATCGCGGAGGATCTTCTGGGGATCTTTGACTCATTCTCGGCCGAGACGCGCCTTCCGCTCCCGGCGCCGGAGGAGACGGTGACGCCGGAGATCGCGCAGTCCACGGAGACGGAATACTTCGGGCGGGAAGGGATCCGGAACGCGGTCCTGCGGTTTCTCTACAGTGTGTGGACGAGCAAAGCCGAGTTCCTGCTGCTGTACTCCGATGAGGATCAGTCCTGGATGACTGGCGACAGAACTTTTCTCATGCGGTGGGCCTCTCTCATGAGCGCCTGCGTCAAAAACGGCACCCGGATCCGCATCATCCACAACGTGGACCGCGACGCCTCGGAGATGGCCGACGCGATCCGCAGCTGGCTGCCGCTCTACATGTCCGGCATGGTGGAGTCCTGGTACAGCACTAAGAAAAGGAATCCCCGCTTCTCCCACACGATCTTCCTCTGCCCGGGGATGGCCTGCATCGAGGCGTTCCACCCCGTGGGGACAGAGACGTCCGGCATCTATCATTACTATACCGACCCGCGGGTGCTGGACGTCTGCCGCACAAAGTATGAGAGCATGCTGGAAGCCGCCGCGCCCCTGCTGAAGGTTCCCGCGGTCTCCGTCTACAAGGGCGATTCCGATCTCACGATCATCCAGAACGGGCTCTCTCTCGCGAGCATGCCGGAGGAGCTGGTCCGTTCCTTTGACGATCCTGCACTGATCAAGGAATGGACGCCGCTGCACGAGGCGCTGCTTTACCGATTAACAAAAGCAAGGGTGAACGAGTGCGTCACCCTTGCCGATGATGAATTATTGTTTGAGGGGAAGGTCCGGGTCGACCAGCTGCCCGGCGTCGGTGAACACTTCTATACGCCGGAGCAGTACGCCATGCACATCCGGAACATCATCCGCCTTTCGGAGGAGAATCCCGGCTACCGGTTCTATGCGCTTCCGGAGACGCCCTTCCCTAACATGAAGCTCATGAGCGCCAATGACGCGGCGGGCATCATCCACGCGAAGCGGCCGGACCTCTCCTTCGGGTTCGCGCATCCGCTCCTGTGCCGCGCGTTTCATAACTATGCCGAGGCGCTGATGGACCAGTACCGGATGGACCGGAACACGCTCCGGAAGGTGCTGGGAGCGAAGTACATCTGATGCCGTAGGATGCGGCCTGTC
>DFIR01000008.1:0-3060 GCA_002372815.1 Lachnospiraceae bacterium UBA3692 | reverse complement strand
TCCGCCGTGATCGGGTTCTTCTTCAGGCAACCCACACAGTAGAGATGCGTCTCATGCGTCTTGTCGTACTTCTCGTATGGGAAGTTCAGGTTTGGGTGATACATGAACCGGTCGCCGACTTCGAGATAGTTCCATGCCGAGTGGAACATCGTTGTTGAGTCGGTGATCTTTTTCACTTCGCCCGTCGACGTCCGCACATAGGTCACATAGAATTCCTTCTGGTTGTCGCCGTCATCGATCCCCAGCCTTCTCCGCTGCGAATAGGTGAGCCTGTGGGTGCGCTGGTTCATGATCTTCTTGTCCGTGACGACGCCGTCATAGGGCTTCTCCATCCGCTGCTTCAGCGCGCTGAAGACCGCGAACGCGAGGAAGATAGCCGATACGATGAGGCCGTACTTCGCGGCTTCCGCCACTTCCATGTCGCCGGTTACCGACGCGTAGACGACGAAGCCGATCAGCGGCAGGGGGATGACGAACATCCCGAAGATGCCGGAGGCACGCCTCATTTTCTTCATGGCGCGCAGGATCTCGGGGTCATTCACACGGCTGGAGTAGCCCGGCGCGGGGATGCCCATGTGAGGATTCGCCGGCGCCGGCGCGGGCTGCTGCGCGAAGCCGGCCGATTCGGGCGCCGAGGCGCGTTCCTGCGCAGGCGCCTGCGCGAAACCGCCCGATCCGGGTGCCTGCGCCGCGCCGGCCGCTCCGGGAATCGAAGTTCTCAGTTTGGTCCCGCACTTCTCACAGAACGCGTCGCCGGGGTTCACCGGCTGTCCGCACTTTGGACAAAAGTTTGCCATTTTTACTCTCCTCCCTTCTGACTGTCGTCCGCTGCTCTCCTGCCTGCATCAAGGCACGATCACAACGTCGAACACCTCTCTGGAAGCCCCGTTTTCTCCGCGGTCTGCAGACATCAGCATACTGAATTTCGCAGCGTCTTCCGGCGGGGTCAGCGTCCATTCTATGTATCCTGTTCTTCCGCCGGGCGCCGGCTTCTCTTCATTACTCTGCCCCGGCAATCGGATGCAGTAGAGGCCCATCGTGCCGTTCTCGTTTCTGAGCACATGGCTCCCGCACTGCGCGCCGCTGCCGTCAAAATAATTGATGGAGACGATCATCGATCCCACGCCCAGTGATTCAGCCTGGATCGTGTAGCTCTGACCCTTTTTCAGCGTGGCATGCACGATCCGAAGTGCGATGTTCTCCTCATCGCTGCTCATTGATTTCTGGTAAGCCACATTCTCCGCCTGTGTGCTCGCCAGTCCGCTCACAGACAGCTTCAGGTGCGTGTCGGCAATCGCGAGCTCATCCGAATAAGTCTGGCTGTCCGTGCCGAGTTCGATCTCGGTGATGCGGTTCCCCTCCATCTCCGCCGTAAACTCCTTGACCAGAATGGGCTCCGCACCGTCCGTGAAGTCCTCCTCGCTGGCGTAGACCAGCACCTGCCCGGGCATTCCCATGGTCAGATAGCCGTACATCGTGCAGTCAAAGTCCGTGGTCCAGCCATCGTCATATTCCTCACTGTCGGGGATATTCTGGTGCCAGCCCGGGACGGGCACGCCGTCCGTGCCGAAGGCCACAGTGCAGCCCTTGAACTTCGCCACGTCCGAGGACTGCAGATCGACGCTCTCCGAGATCTCGAAATGCAGCGAGCGGTTATAGGGCTCGACCATTTTGTCCAGTTCCTTCATCGTATTGGTCTGAAGCTGCTCGAGCAGGAAGCGCTGGATCTTCTTCATCGACTTCGTCTCGATCAGCTGCCAGACCTTCGCCTTCTGCTGCTCGGTCAGAGAACCCTTCAGCTCATCCGAAGCATTGAAGAACACGTTTTTGTACCCGGCGGCATCAGCGGCAAAGAGAATGTCATCGCTCGTATCTTTGTAGACCTCGTCCCAGAACTTCGAGCAGTACTGGTCCACCGCCTGCTTGACCATCGCCATCGCCGCGTCCGGATTGCCATCCGTCTTCCAGTAGGCGTCGTAGAACACCTGGAACCAGTGGTCGCTGTCAAAGGGCTCGATCTCGTTGTAATAAGCCTCAAACACAGCCTTGACGTTCTCCGCCTGCTCCGCCTTCGCGGCGTCGACGAAATAGTCAAGCTCCATGCCGAATAGTGCTACTCCAAAGAACGCCAGCGTGAAGCCGATGTGGGAGTATCCCGTCACCATGGAGTAGATCGTTCCGCTGCTGTTCAGGAGATTCTTGTACAGGTTGATCCCTGCGGTTTCAATCTGCCTCAGATCCATGTCGCGCATGTCATAGGCCACCTGCGCCGTCATGGTCAGGATCGGGATCAGGTTCATGGCACTGCCGAGGTCCGACGCGTGGTCGCTCAGGAACCCGATCAGCTTGCTCTGGCTGGTCATCGGCAGTCCTTCCATGGCGATGTTGATGAGCGGATCGCAGAACCCCCAGAGCGTGTTCGCCTTCGTGAAAGCTTCATACGCCGCCTTCGTGTCCATCTCCGGATCCAGCTTCGGCACTTCCACCGCATAGTTTGCCGGATCATCGATATACCTTGTCACCTCATCGGAATACTCCGCCGGGTTGGTGCGCTGCAGGATGCGCCAGTAATTGGGACAGACCTCGAGCGTCTGTTTGTACGGTTCCTCCTCATCCTCTTTGACGTAGAACAGGGACGGATTGACGCCCACCGGCCGGTAGCTCACCCGTGCTGCAGAGAAGCTGCCGAAATACGCCGTTACCGTCTTCGCCTCTTCATCCACATAGGAGATCAGCGGCATCCAGGCCCCGTCGACGTAATGCTCCACGACGACGTCCGTATCTGCGGATACCGTGCAGGGAAAAGCAACTTCCACCGGAACATCAAAGCTGTCGCCCCCTTCAATGCCCAGTTCATAGGCCTCATAACGGGAGCCGTCACTGTCCGTTCCTTCTTCCAGGACAGACACGCTGACATCCCGCGGACCGTCCTGCAGCATGCGCTCATCCACGTCAAACGTCACGCCGCACACGGTCGCAACCGGCGACTCCGTGCTGACGCTCGCCTTCTCCGAGGACACGACCTGTCCCGATAAGGCAGGAGCTGCTGCCTCCGGCTCT
>DFIR01000061.1 GCA_002372815.1 Lachnospiraceae bacterium UBA3692 | reverse complement strand
TCAACTACATGATCATGCAGGCCTATGACTTCTGGTACCTGCATGAGCACCTCGGCTGCAACATGCAGTTTGGCGGCGACGACCAGTGGTCCAACATGCTGGCCGGCACGGAGCTGATCCGCAAGAAGAGCGGCGACGACGCCTACGCCATGACCATCACCCTGCTGATGAACAGCGAGGGCAAGAAGATGGGCAAGACCGCCAGCGGCGCGGTCTGGCTGGATCCGCAGAAGACCTCGCCTTTCGAGTTCTACCAGTACTGGCGCAACGTGGACGACGCGGACGTCATGAAGTGCATCCGCATGCTCACCTTCCTGCCCATGGAGACCATCCGGGAGATGGACAACTGGGCCCCTGAGAGGATCAATGAGAAGAAGGAGATCCTCGCTTTTGAGCTCACCTCCCTGGTCCACGGCGAGGAAGAGGCTGTCAAGGCAAGAGATCTGGCGAAGTCCCTTTTCGCCGGCGTCGGCAGCGATGAGAACCTGCCCACCACAACGCTCACAGAGGCGCAGCTGACAGACGGGTCGATCGATGTGATCTCCCTGCTGCTTGCCTGCGGGCTGATCCCCAGCCGCGGAGAGGGCAGGCGCCTGATCCAGCAGGGCGGCGTGACGCTGAACGGTGAGAAAGCGAAGAGCATCGACGACAGGATCACGGCAGAGGCGCTTAAGGAAGGCATCAAGATCCGCAAGGGCAAGAAGGTCTACCACCGCGCGGTGATGGGGTGACAGATAAGATGAAAAGAACCGTTCTGGCAGCCTGCCTGGCCCTGTTCCTGGCCGTGTCTGCCGCCGGCTGCGGCGGTGCCGGTCAGGGGGGATCGAATGCGGAGGACACAGAGGGACGCCTGCAGATCGTCGCGACGGTCTTTCCGTGTTATGACTTTGCCCGGCAGGCGGCCGGAGACGCCGCGGACGTGCGGATGCTCTTAAGGCCCGGCGAGGAGATCCACTCCTATGAGCCGACACCGGCAGACATCCGCAGCATCCAGAACTGCGACCTGTTCCTGTATGTCGGCGGCGAGAACGACGAGTGGGTGGAAGGCATCCTGGAGAACATGGGGGAAGACGCCCCCGAGACACTTGTCCTGACGGAGGAAGTCGAGACCGTCGAAGAAGAGATCATCGAGGGCATGCAGGAAGAACGCGGCCATGATCATGAACATGAAGACGGCCACGAACATGAAGACGGGCATGACCATGAGGATGGCCACGAGCATGAGGCCGAACACGACCATGAGGAAAGCCACGGCGGCGATTCCTCCGAGGCCGAGCACGCCGAGGCGGACGAGCATGTCTGGACGTCCCCGCTGAACGCGGCACAGCTCACAGACCGCATCGCCGCCCGCATGGAAGCTCTCGATCCGGCGCACGCGCAGACCTATCGGGCGAACGCGGATGCCTATATCGGAGAACTCCTCGCGCTGGATGCCGAGATCGAGGGCATCGTGGAGCGGGGGACCGGGAAGCCCCTGATCTTCGGGGACCGGTTTCCGCTCAGGTATTTTGCCGAGAGGTACGGACTCAGGTATTACGCGGCTTTTCCCGGCTGCAGCGCCGAGGCGGAGGCGAGCGCGAAGACGATCGCTTTTCTGATCGAAAAGGTGCGGGAGGAGGAGATCCCGGTGGTCTTCTCCATCGAGTTCTCAAACGGCAATATCGCGCGGTCGATCTGTGAGTCGGCCGGCGCGGAACACAGAATGTTCCACTCGTGCCACAATGTGACGTCGCGGGAGATGGAAGCGGGCGAGACCTATGTCTCGCTGATGCGCGCGAACCTGGAGGGGCTCCGGGCCGCGCTCGAAAGTGGTGAGGAATGAGTTTACTGGAGTGCAGGGGCGTCTCGTTCGCGTATGAGGGCGTGACGGTCCTGAGAGATCTGAATTTCAAAGTGGACAGCGGGCAGTATCTCTGTATCATCGGCGAGAACGGCGCGGGCAAGAGCACCCTGATGAAGGGCCTCCTCCGGCTGAAGAAGCCTTCCGCCGGCGAGATCGTGACCGGGGACGGGCTGCGCGCCGACCAGATCGGCTATCTCCCGCAGCAGACGCCTGTACAGAAAGATTTTCCGGCGAGCGTGGAGGAAGTGGTCCTTTCCGGATGCCTGACCTCGCTGGGGAGGAGACCGTTCTTCGGCGGAGAGCAGAAGAAACGCGCGGAGCAGGCCATGACCTCCCTGGAGATCCTGGACCTGCGCAGGAGCTGTTACCGGGACCTCTCCGGAGGCCAGCAGCAGAGAGTCCTTCTGGCCAGGGCACTGTGCGCCACACGGCAGCTGCTGCTGTTGGATGAACCGGCTGCAGGCCTGGATCCCGTCGTCACACGGAGCATGTACGACCTCATCGGGAAGATCCACAGGGAGCAGGGGATCACCGTGATCATGGTCTCCCATGACCTGCAGTCCGCGGTCGGCAGCGCCACCCATATCCTGCATCTCGGCCAGGACCGGCAGCTGTTCTTCGGCACGAAGGACGAGTACCGGCGCAGCGCCGCCTATCACAGTTTCCTCGGCGAGAACAGTATCCGGATCCGCGGACACGCCAGGGGCAGGAAAGGAGGGGTGTGACAGTATCATGGAACTGTTTCTGTCAATGTTCACCTATCCGTTCATGCTGAGGGCCCTGTTCGTCGGAAGCCTCATCGCGCTGTGTGCCGCCCTGCTGGGCGTCACGCTGGTGCTCAAACGGTATTCGATGATCGGTGACGGCCTGTCACATGTGGGCTTCGGCGCGCTGGCCGTTGCAAGCGCGCTGGGCGCGGCGCCGCTGCCGGTGGCGATCCCGGTCGTCGTGCTGGCGGCTTTTCTCCTTCTGCGGCTGTCCGAGAACAGCCGGATCAAAGGGGATGCGGCTGTAGCCCTTGTCTCGACCGGCGCCCTGGCGATCGGCGTGACGGTCGTCTCCCAGACGACCGGCATGAACACGGACGTCTACAATTACCTTTTCGGAAGCATCCTGAGCATGTCCGGGGAGGACGTGGTCCTGACCACGGTGATCGCGGTCATCGTGCTGATACTTTTCATCCTGTTCTACAACCGCATCTTCGCGGTCACATTTGACGAGACGTTTGCGCAGGCGACCGGCACGAAGGCGCATCTTTACAACATGCTGATCGCGCTGCTCACGGCGCTCGTGATCGTCGTCGGCATGCGGATGATGGGGTCGCTCCTCATCTCGAGCCTGGTCGTTTTCCCGGCGGTCACCGCGATGCGCCTGTGTAAGACGTTCCGGTCTGTGATCATCGCTTCCTCGGTGATCTCCGTCCTCTGCCTGCAGGCGGGACTGACGATCTCCTACCTGTACGCGACGCCCACAGGCGCGAGCATCGTGCTGTGCAATATCGTCGTGTTTGGGATCTTTTATGCAGCCAGCCTGCTGCGGGAGAGGAAGACGCCGGCGTGACCGGGCGCCTCTTTCGCGGGATCTGCGGAAACAGCTGCAGTCCTGCAGGATTATCACAATAATAAAAGGCATCTTCTGCCGTGCGTACCTTCCGGCGCGGCAGGAGATGCCTTTTTCTTTTCTCTGCTTACAGATCTGTTCTTCAGCTGTCCGTCATAATCCTGTTCCGGAAACGTCGATATGCATGATCTGCCGGATCGCGCGCAGGCTTTCTTCCGGGTCCTGTTCTTTCAGGTGCAGGTACAGCTTCTCATAGAGATCCAGAATATCGGAGATGTCACTGTCCGATCTCATTCTCCGCAGCACATTCCGCAGCATCAGGTTCCGGTTTGGACCCTTTGCTATGGAAAAAGCATAGTTCAGCAGCTCATTATGCGCCATTCCGCAGAGGATCGTATGAATATCCAGGCTCATATCCGTGTGCGCCTGCGCTTCTTTCTCCGCGACAGCCGGGGAGGCGTTCCGCAGACGGGTATTCGCATGCCGGACCATCTCCTGGTATTTCTCCCAATAGGAAGCCAGGTCCTCGTCCGTACGCCTGTACACGGCAAGCCGCACGCAGGCGGTCTCGATGATATAGCGATACTCTTCGGCATCTTTCGCGGACGTGCTGCTGGAATAGAAGGCGGCGAGCTCCGAGATGTTCTCTGTCATATCGAGTGCTTTGACATAAGTACCGTCCCCGACCCGGATATCCAGAAGGCCGAGTGCCTGCAGGCGCTGAAGCGCGACGCGGACCGTCAGGCGGTTGACTGCGAACTGCTCCGCCAGCTGAGTCTCCGTCGGGATCCGTTCACCGATCTTCCAGACTTCCTCCAGGATCAGTTGCCGCATCTCCTCGAAGACCTGGTCTGCTGCTGATATTTTCTTGATTTTTCGTGGTCCTGCCATAGAGATCTCCTTTTTGTAGTTCATCTCAGTTTACGTCCCGTTCGGCATTATCGTCAAGTTTTCCCACAGTTTCTTGTGGAAACTAACGAAATCCGAAATAGGACGGAAATAGCAGTTGACAGGATACTGCGTTCAGTGTAGATTAAAAGCGAAAGAGCAAAACAGCGAAAGAGCGAACATTTAACAGAGATAAGGGGATTACCAACGACAAGGAGGGTGAATCATTGAGCACGATCGTTTCAACGAAGTACGGGCTGGTACGCGGACACGAGAAGGACGGGATCAGCCGGTTCCACGCGATCCCGTATGCGAGACCGCCCGTCGGAGAGATGCGGTTTATACCGCCTGCGGAACCGGACCGCTGGGAAGGGATCTTTGACGCAACGGAGCGGGGGCCGGTCCCTCCGCAGGAGACCTCAGATCTTGACAGACCGATGGGGCCGGTCACACTTCCTTTTTCGGAAGACTGCCTGACTGTTGCTGTGTATACACCTTCCACGGAAGGGAAGTACCCGGTCGCTGTGTGGTTCCATGGCGGCGCGAACTGCTACTGCGGAGGAGATCTTCCCTGGTACGACGGAGCATCTCTCGCGAAGGCTTCGGGGACTGTCATTGTAAACATCGGTTTCAGGCTTGGCGTCCTGGGCTTTCTCTGTGTGAAAGATGTCATTGAGGAACCTGTTTCCATCCTGGACCAGATCTTTGCGCTCCGCTGGGTACAGCAGAACATTTCCGCATTTGGCGGAGATCCTTCCAGGGTCACTGTCTTCGGACAGTCCGCAGGCGGCAATGCCATCGCGCACATTCTGTCACGCGAGGATACGGAAGGGCTGTTCTCGCAGATCGTTCTGGAAAGCGCTTCTCTCGGCCGCGGCAATCATCTGCAGGCGGACGCATTTGAAGTGGGGACCGCCGTCCTGAAGAATCTCGGGATCGATGAGTCCCGCGGGGATGTGCTGCAGGAACTGCAGAAGAGAACGCCCGGGGAACTGCTCGCGGCGGCATCAGGCATACCCGCGGAATTGAAAGGAAAACACCAGGGGATGTTCTTCAAGCCGGTCTGTGACGCGTGGCACACTCCTTCACAGACAGCGGTAAGAGCGGCGGAGATGGCGGCGAAAAGGAAGATCCGGATCCTGATGGGATTTACCCGCGAGGAGACATGGGCATTCTGTGAAGACAGGGATCCCGATACGATCGCGGCGCTCGCGAGGGGTCAGCATCTTCGTTATGAGATTCCCGGAACGATCTTTTCGCGGGCGGCAGCGGACGCGGGATGTGAGGTCTGGAAATACCGGTTCGACTGGTCTGCGCCTGAATCCATATATGGGGCCTGCCACTGCCTTGAGCTGCCCTTCGTATTCGGGAATCTGGACAGCTGGGACGCGCCGTTCCTGAAAGGCGCTGACCGCGCGGAGATGGA
Organism: Lachnospiraceae bacterium UBA3692; assembly: GCA_002372815.1. Taxonomy (GTDB): domain Bacteria; phylum Bacillota; class Clostridia; order Lachnospirales; family Lachnospiraceae; genus CAG-791. The sequence goes on along the minus strand of DFIR01000061.1, from coordinate 15,972 downwards.
GGAGCTCACAGCTTTCATGCAGAAATGCTGGGGCGCTTTTTTCGGAGGGGGATCTCCGGACGGAGAGGCATGGCCCATGTATGATTCCGCGTCCAGAAAGATCCGTTTCATCGACAATGCGGAGAATGCGTGCGGCACGGAGCCGGCGTATGAATGAGGAGAGAACGGAAATAATCCTGAAAGGTTGAAAGAAGGAGAATGTAATTATGGAAAAGAAAAAAACAAAGCTTGCGTTCCCGCATGTAATGGTCCTTCTGATCGGACTGATCGTCCTCGCATGTATCCTGAGCTATGTCGTGCCGGCGGGACAGTATGATTTTGACGAAAAAGGGTATGTGATCGCGGATTCCTTCCACTATGTGGAGAATACGCCGGTGAATCTCTGGCAGGCGGTCATCAAGCTGACCGGCTCGATCGCGTCCATGGGCACGACGTACGCACTGCTGTTCGTGATCGGCGGAATGGTGGCGGTCCTGATCTCCTCCGGCGCCGTGGAAAACATCGTTGACTGGTGCCTCTATAGATTCCAGGACAAGAGCCTCGTGATCCTGATTCCGATCATCTCTGTGCTGATGTCCCTCCTGGGAGGGCTCGCGGGCCAGGATTCCCTGATCACCTTTGTCGCGTGCGGCATGCTGCTGGCAAGAAGGACGAAGCTGGACCGGGTCGCGGGCATGGCGATCTTCTACCTGCCGTATATCACGGCGCAGGCGATCGGCCCTACGGTCCTGATGATCCTGATGTGCCAGCAGATGAGCGGCATCCCTGCGCTGTCCGGACTGCCTGTCCGTATCGTCCTGTGGGTACTCTTTACGGTTTTCGTTGCCTGGTACAACACCCGGTATGCGTTAAAGATCACGAAAGATCCCTCCAAGAGCATCGACGGAGAGATCCTCACGCTGGAAGACGGGCAGAGTGTGGATCTGTCTAAGCCGGTCGACCTGAAGAAGTCGTCGGTCCTCGGCATGCTGATGATGATCGTTCCTTTTGTGATCTATGCGATCGGTTCCGCAAAGGCCGGCTGGGGCTTTGAGTATCTGATCGGCATCGGTTTTCTGGATGCGGTGATCCTTGGTCTTGTTTTCCGGTTCTCCCCGAACGACTGGTCCAGGCGCTTCTGCAAAGGCGCTGCGGACATGGGCCCTGTCTGCCTCCTGATCGGTTTCTCCAAGCTGATCAGTGTCGTGCTTGCGGACGGGCAGATCATCAATACGATCGCGCACGCCGCGCTTCTTCTGATCCAGAGCATGGGTTCCGGATTCTCGGCGATCGGCATGTTCCTGTTTACGACACTCTTCAACCTGATGATGCCGTCCGGTCCTGCAAAAGTGCCGCTCCTGATGCCTCTGTTCACACCTGTCGCGGACATTCTCGGCATCACCCGCCAGGTCCTCTGCACCTGCTATCAGCTGGGCGACGGTCTCACGAACTTCCTGACCCCGGTCTCTTCGGTCCTGGCGACAGGCCTGATCCTTTCCAATACTAAGTATTCCAAATGGCTCAGGTACGCCGTTCCGTATGCCCTTACGCTGATCTGCTTCTCCGCGGTCTGCATCTTTGTGCTCAATACGCTTGGCTGGACGGGTTTCTGAGAATTTGAAAGGAGACAGGACATGAAGGATTACGGAAGAGCAGCGATCCGGAAACACAAAGAATGGAGAGGGAAGATCGAGATCGCCCTCCGCGCGCCGGTAAACAGCGACGAGGCGCTCTCGCTGGCCTATACGCCGGGCGTCGCGGCTCCCTGCCTGGAGATCCGCGACGATCCCGACAAGAGCTACGAGTACACGCGAAGGTGGAACACGGTAGCGGTCGTTACGGACGGAACGGCCGTCCTGGGACTCGGGGATATCGGCCCGGAGGCCGGCATGCCGGTCATGGAAGGGAAATGCGCGCTCTTCAAAGGATTCGGGGATGTGGATGCGATCCCGCTGTGCATCCGGTCGAAAGACGTGGACGAGATCGTGAAGACGGTCACGCTGCTTGCGGGATCCTTCGGCGGCATCAACCTGGAAGATATCAGCGCTCCCCGCTGCTTCGAGATCGAAGAGCGGCTCAAAGAGACCTGTGATATCCCGATCTTTCATGATGACCAGCACGGAACGGCGGTGATCACGCTGGCAGGGCTGATGAATGCGCTGAAAGTCGTCGGGAAGAGGCTTGAAGACGTCCGGATCGTCACTTCCGGAGCAGGTGCCGCGGGAATCGCGATCATCAGGCTGCTTATGGCGATGGGCCTGAAAAAAGTGATCATGACCGACCGGAAAGGTGCGATCTATGAAGGCAGGGAAGGGCTGAATCCCATCAAGGCGGAGATGGCGAAGATCACGAATTTCGAACATCGCGCCGGCACCCTGGAGGAAGTGATCCGCGGGGCGGATGTGTTCATCGGTGTCTCAGCCCCCGGGACACTGACACAGGAGATGGTCCGCACCATGGCGAAGGATCCGATCATCTTCGCATGCGCGAATCCGGTGCCGGAGATCTTCCCCGATGAAGCGAAAGCAGCAGGCGCGGCGGTCGTTTCCACCGGCAGGTCGGACTTCCCCAACCAGGTGAACAACGTTCTCTGCTTCCCCGGGATCTTCCGCGGGGCACTGGATGCCAGGGCGGCGGATATCAATGATGAGATGAAGATCGCGGCAGCGAAGGCGATCGCCGGGCTCGTATCGGAGGAGGAACTGTGCGCGGACTATATCCTTCCCAAAGCATTTGACCCCCGCGTGAAAGGCGCTGTGGCGGAAGCGGTCTTCAAGGCAGCCGTCAGGAGCGGAACTGCCCGGATCAGATAAAACAGCTTGCAAAAGGTACAGCTTATCCTATAATAGAAAAGTGGCATCGATACAGCAGGTCCGGACCGGGCATACCGATCCGGACCTGCACAGAATATTCCCAAGGAGAAACAGATGTTTTCTTTTCATAAGGAGGAACAGAAAGTGAATACTGAGAAGATCACGACCGACATGCTGATCGGCGATATCCTGCGCGCCCATCCGGATGCGGCATTCGCGCTGATGAACTGCGGCATGGGCTGTGTCAGCTGCCCGGCGTCCCAGATGGAGTCCCTGGAAGAGGCCTGCATGGTGCACGGCATGGACGTGGACGAGGTCGCCGAATATGTGAATGCGGAGCTCGGGCTTGCCTGAGGCTGTACTGCCGCGCACGCAGCACAAGCATCACTTCTGCCAGGAAAGCTGGCCGGGTGGTGCTTTTTTGTTGAACTTTTAACGGGGAGTTGCTACAATAGGAGCGTAGCTGTGGATCCCACACAAGTCATACCTGCCCGCCGGAAAGATCGCAGGCAGAGAAAGGAATAATCATGGATTATTTACAGATTGAAAAGGTTATCGGCCGGGAAATCATCGACTCCAGAGGCAATCCGACCGTTGAGGCAGAGGTCACTCTTGCGGACGGTACTGTCGGCAGAGGCGCTGCACCGAGCGGCGCATCGACCGGTGAATTCGAGGCTCTCGAGCTTCGTGACGGCGATAAGAGCAAATTCGGCGGCAAGGGCGTTTCCAAGGCTGTCGAGAACATCAACGAGAAGATCGCACCTGCCATCATCGGCATCGATGCTTCCGATATCTATGCGGTCGACGCTGCCATGCTCGCGGTCGACGGCACGAAGGACAAGTCCAACCTCGGCGCCAATGCCATCCTGGCGGTCTCCATCGCGGCTTCCAAGGCTGCGGCTGAGGCTCTCGGCATTCCGCTGTATCGTTTCTTCGGCGGCCTGCAGGCCACGAAGCTTCCTGTTCCCATGATGAACATCCTCAACGGCGGCGCCCACGCGGACAGCTCCGTTGATACCCAGGAGTTCATGATCATGCCTGTCGGCGCTCCCACCTTCCGTGAGGGTCTCCGCTGGTGCACCGAGGTCTTCCACGCTCTGCAGAAGAACCTCAAGGCGGCCGGCGATGTCACCGCTGTCGGCGATGAGGGCGGCTTCGCTCCCAACAAGCCCGAAGGCGATGAGGCTGCCATCGAGCTGATCCTCGAGGCCATCAAGACTGCCGGCTACGAGCCCGGCAAGGATTTTGTCCTGGCGATGGATGCTGCTTCCTCCGAGTGGAAGAGCCCCAAGGGCAAGGGCTTCTATCATCAGCCGAAGAGCGGCAAGGACTTCACCTCCGAGGAGCTGATCCAGCACTGGGAGAGCCTGATCGACAAGTATCCGATCTACTCCATCGAAGATGGTCTGGATGAAGAGGACTGGGAAGGCTGGGTCGAGATGACCAAGAGACTCGGCGGCAAGTGCCAGCTTGTCGGCGACGATCTGTTCGTCACCAACACCGAGAGACTGGCCAAGGGCATCTCCCTCGGCGCAGGCAACTCCATCCTGATCAAGCTGAACCAGATCGGCTCCGTCTCCGAGACCCTTGAGGCCATCAAGATGGCGCACAAGGCCGGCATGACCGCAGTCGTCTCCCACCGTTCCGGTGAGACCGAGGACACCACCATCGCGGATCTCGCAGTCGCTCTCTGCACTGGCCAGATCAAGACCGGTGCTCCTTCCAGATCCGAGCGTGTCGCGAAGTACAACCAGCTGCTCCGCATCGAGGAAGCTCTCGGCGGCAGCGCACAGTATCCGGGCTTCGCTGCGTTCAACCGCAAGTGATCATCCGATCTGCAGGACCTGCGGCGGCATCCGCTGCCGCAGGATCTTCCATGAAGAATATGAAAAAGGAGATGCCGGACAGGCATCTCCTTTTTTCGCTTTTCTTTTCACGCGCCTCTTCGTGACAGGGCGCCTGAGAGGCGGACCTTATTCGTCAGACTCCGAGAAATCGCTCTTGCCGACGCCGCAGAGAGGACACTCCCAATCCTCCGGCAGATCTTCGAAGGCAGTGCCGGGCTCGATGCCGTTGTCGGGATCGCCCACTTCGGGATCATAGACATAGCCGCAGACATCACATACGTATTTCATTGCTCTTCCTCCATGTACAGGGGACCCGGAACCGGGTTCTCTTCGTGTTTACCTGTCCATTATAGATGGAGGCCGCGGATTCCGCAACGGGTCCGCGGCCTGTTTATGTAATACGTAAAAAAGTATATAAATTAACCTTGCAACGGAATGGCGAATCGTTTATAATCGGATATACATCAAGATAAACGTATCTTGAATGTCTAAAATGCGGAGGGCAAGATTGTGAAAATTGTCGAATATGTGGATAAAATAGCCATCATAGCCATGATGACAGCAGCTGTATATACGGATATACGGGAGGGGAAGATCTACAACGCACTTACGTTTTCCTTTTTCGTCGGAGGGGTGTGCCTGCGGATCCTGACGGGCGACGCGGCGCGTGTCCCGGGGATCCTCGGCGCGGCGGCCGCTGTGACGGCCCTGCTGTTCCCCTTCTACCGGCTGGGCGGGATCGGGGCGGGGGACATCAAGCTGTTCGCGGCGGCAGGCGCCTTCATGGGCCCGCTCCTGCTCGCGCAGTGCGTGGGGCTCGCTTTTCTGATCGGCGGCGCCGCCTCCGCAGTCCTCCTGCTCATGGGGAAGGGCCTGCGGCACCGGATGCATTTCGCGGTCCCGATCGCGGTCTCGGCGATCGCGCTGAGCGCTGTACCCTCTCTCTCTGAGAGGATCACCGCCTGGTGCGGCGGACTGTAGATCTCCGGGCGGAGCAGGCGCAGGGGCTGTCGGAGCAGGATCCTTGAAGGAAGGTGGCCGATATGGGCGGACGGATCGTGATCTGCGACGGGGAGCGCAGCTATGCGCTGCACCTGATGGAATATTTCTACGCGAGCGGGGAGCTGCCTTGCGAGATCCGCGTCTGCACGGACCCGGAGAAGCTGGCCGTGAACGCGCCGCCGGAGGAGACGGACCTGCTGGTCGTCTCGGAGACCTTTCTCGGGGAGATGCGCGGCGCGGAGGCGTACGGCGCGGTCCTGGTCCTGACGGAAGAGGGAGGCGGCGGCACTGCGCTCCCGGAGTCCGCACAGACCCGGGGTATGAGCAAGTACAGCCGCGCCGGGCAGATCCTGGAGACGGCGGAGAAGATGTATCTGGAAGCCGGACCTGCGCTTCCGGGGAGACAGCAGACCGCCTTTCCCCTTCGGATCATCGGCGTGTATTCCCCCGCCGGCGGCTGCTCGCAGACGGAGCTTGCGCTGGGCATCGGGAAATTTCTGGCGGCAGAGAGCGGCGACACCCCGCACAGGGTCCTCTACATGAACCTGGAGCCCTGCAGCGGACTGGCGGAGCGGCTCGGGGCGGAATTCCGGGGCAGCCTCTCGGACCTCCTGTATTATCAGGCCTGCGCGCCGGAGCAGCTGGCTGCCAGGCTGCGGCTGCTGCAGGTGACGCAGGACGGCCTCGACATTCTGCCGCCCATGCGCTCCTGGCTGGCGCTGCGCGACATCTCCGGGGAGACGTGGCTGCAGCTGCTGGAATCGATCCGGACCGGCACCGACTATGCGGAGCTGGTGCTCGATCTCACGGAGCATGCCGACGGATTCACGGAGATCCTGCGGCGCTGCGACGAGATCCTGCTGCCGCTGCGGGGCGACCCTGCGGCAGACGCGAAGCTACATCAGCTGGAGGAGATCCTGAAGGAACAGGAGGCGGGGGACGTCTGGGGAAGGATCCGGAGCGTCGCCCTGCCCGGGGAGGCGGGGCAGGAGCCGGGAGGAGGAATGGCGGCGTGGAGCAAGGCGTATTTCTACAGGGAGCATCTGTGCAGGAGCTGAGGCAGTCCCTGCGCGCGGCGGTCATGGAGCGCATCGACCTGTCCAGGGAGACCGGCGACGGGGAGATCCTGGAGCTGATCGACGAGGAGATCACGGCCCTTTCATCCCGCGGGTTCGTCCCGATGGAGGTGATGCGGCAGCTCCGGCGGGACCTGTTCCACTCGATCCGGCGCCTCGATATCCTCGAACAGTTCATGGAGGACCCCTCGGTCACGGAGATCATGGTGAACGGACCGCGCGACATCTTCCTGGAGCGGAACGGGCGGATCGAGCGGTACCCCGGCAGCTTCTCCTCGGAGGAGCGGCTGGAGGATATCATCCAGCAGATCGTGGCGGACTGCGACAGGGTGGTCAATGCGGCCTCCCCGGTGGCGGACGCGAGACTGCGGGACGGATCCCGCGTCTGTGTGGTGCTGCCGCCGGTCTCCCTGGACGGGCCGGCGCTGACGATCCGGCGGTTTCCGGCGGAGCCGGTCAGCATGGACCGGCTTCTGGAGCTGCGGGCCCTGTCCCCGGAGATCTGCGCCTTTCTCGGGAACTGCGTGCGCGCCGGCATGAACATCTTCATCAGCGGAGGGACCGGCGCCGGCAAGACGACCTTCCTCAACGCGCTGTCGGAGTTCATCCGCCCGTCGGAGCGCCTCATCACGATCGAGGACAACGCCGAGCTGCAGATCCGCCATGTGCCGGACATCGTGCGGCTGGAAGCACGCCGCGCGAACGTGGAGGGATGCGCGCCGGTCACCATCCGCGACCTGATCCGCGCCAGTCTGCGCATGCGGCCGGACAGGATCATCGTCGGGGAGGTCCGGGGGCCGGAGGCCGTGGACATGCTGCAGGCTATGAATACGGGCCACGACGGGAGCATGTCAACAGGCCACGCGAACAGCGCCGCGGACATGATCGCGAGACTGGAGACCTGCGTTCTCTGGGGCATGGATATCCCGCTGCATGCCGTCCGGCGGCAGATCAGTTCGGCCATCGAGCTGATCGTCCATCTCGGCAGGCTTCGCGACGGGAGCAGGAAGGTCCTGGAGGTCGCGGAGGTGCGGGGCATGCGGGACGGGGAAGTGCTGCTGGAGACGCTGTATGCATTCAGGGAGACGGGGACCGAAGATGGAAGGATCACGGGATGCTGGGAGAAGAGAGCGCCCCTGGCGAATGAGGATAAGCTGCGCCGGGCGGGACTTCTGCCGCCTGCTGAAGGAGGAGCCGGTATGCCTGGCGTGGGCGATGCCGGTCCCGGCGGCGGCAGCCCTGCTGTTCTACCGGAGCGCGGCGGCCCTTCTCTTCCTGCTGCCGCTGACGATTCCTCTGGCACTGCGGGAACAGAAGGACCGTGAGCGCAGGCGGCGGCGGGAGCTGGCGGCCCAGTTCACCGAGGCGCTGGAAGCGGTGCGCGTGTCCATGCAGGCCGGCGCCTCCCCGGAGAACGCGTTCCGCGACTGCTGCGCGGAGATGGAGGGCCGGTTCGGAAGGACTGCCCAGATCTCCGGGGCGCTGAGAAGGATCTGTACGGGGCTGGACAGCCGGATCCCACTGGAGGCACTGCTGCAGGGATTCGGCGAGGAGACGCAGGTGCAGGAGATCCGGGAGTTCGCCCAGGTCTTCGCGATCGCCAAGCGCAGGGGCGGGACCCTGACGGAGGTGGTCACGGGCTCCGCGCAGCTCATCCGGGAGCGGATCGAGACGGAGAATGAGATCGCCGCGGCGCTGGCGAACCGGCGGATGGAGCAGCGGATCATGAACGCGGTGCCGTTTCTGATCATGGCCTACATTTCGGCGGCGTCACCGGGATTCTTCGCGCCGCTGTACCACAATATCGGCGGCGCCGTGTTCATGACGGCCTGTCTGGGGGTCTGCCTCTGGTCGGCGGAAGCGGCGCACAGGATCCTGGAAGCGGTGTTCTGAGACAGCCGCCGCGCACGGCGGCGGGGGAGGTGGAGTATGGAACTGCATCAGATCGCGGAAGCCTGCGCGGCGGGAGGGATCCTGCTGTCCGCGGCGGCCCTTCTGTTCATCAGCCGCAGGGAACAGGTCCCTGCGCAGGCGGGGGAGGACCCTCCGCGGCCGCTGACACGCGTCAGCGCGTACTTGTACAGGCGCCTGCCGTCTTTCGGCGGCGCGGAGAGGGTACAGTCGGTGAGAGAAGACCTGGCGGTCCTGTATCCTTCCCGCTCTGCCGAAGGGAGGGCGGCCGCCTACGAGATCCTGCGGATCCGCCGCATCCTTCTGTGCGTGCTGGCGGGAGGCTTCCTGACAGGTGCCGCGCTCCTGCAGGATCTCGCCGGCGGAACCGGGGAGGGGATCCGGAGGATCGAAAGGGACGGCTACGGAGGGACCGGCACGACGGTCTCCCTGACGGCCTCCGTGGAGGGAGCAGAGGGACAGGGGATGGAGATCCCGGTCTCTGTCCGGGCGAGGCAGTACTCGGCGCAGCAGCTGGAGAGGCTCGCCGGCGAACTCTTCACAGCTCTCGAGGAGATCATCCCGGGGCAGAACCGCAGCCTGGAAGCAGTCGCGGCGGACCTCTGCCTGCCGGCGGAGGTCGAGGGCTACCCGTTCCGGATCCGGTGGGAGTCGGATGCTCCGGACTGGCTGGACAGCGGCGGGCGGGTGCACGCGGCTTTTGTCCCGGAGGGGCCGGTACAGCTGACGGCGCTCCTGACAGGGGAGGGCGCTGACGGCAGCTGTGCTTTCGAACACACCTATGTCTGCAGGGCGGTGCGCACCGCGGAAAGCGAGAACGCGAGACTGCGGCAGAAGCTCCTCTCGGAGATCGCGTCCGCGGAGGAGGAGAGCGCGGGGAGTTCTTTTCTGGAACTGCCGCAGACCGTGCAGGCGGATGACGGGACGGCGAGGCAGGTCTCCTGGCGGGAGACCGGGGAGGAGCGGGGGCTGCAGTTCCTGTTTCTCGGTGCGGCCGCCGCCGTCGTGCTCTCCCTGCTGGAGGACCGCCGGCTGCACGGACAGGTGCGGGAGCGGGAGCGTCAGCTGGAGGCGGACTACCCGCAGCTGGTGAACCGGCTGGCACTCTACCTCGGGGCGGGCATGAGCCTTCGGAATATTTTCTACAGGATCGGGGAAGACTATCGGAAACAGCGCGCGCGGGGAGCCGCCCGGCGGTGTGTGTGCGAGGAGGTCCTGCTGCTCATCCGGGAGATGGAGAGCGGCACGCCCGAAGCGGAAGCATACACGCATTTCGGATCCCGCTGCCGCTGCGGCATGTATATACGGCTGTGCACCCTTCTGACGCAGAACCTCCGGAAAGGAAACCGGGAGCTTCTGCAGGCTCTTCGGAGAGAGGCGGAGACGGCGCTCCTGGAGAGGAAGAACACAGCCAGGCAGCGGGGCGAGGAGGCGGAGACCAGGTTGCTGCTTCCGATGGTCGCGATGCTGGCGGTCACCATGGTGATCATCATCATCCCGGCGTATCTCAGTTTTACGGTTTAGGGCGCGTGAGGCGCCCGGAAAGGAGCGGGAATGCAGGTGTACAGGCAGTTTCTGGAGGATGAGGCCGGCATGGGGACCGTGGAGGTCATCCTGATCATGGTGGTCCTGGTCGGTCTCGTGGTGATCTTCAAGAAGCAGATGGGGGACCTTGTGAAAAAGATCTTCCAGAAGATCAACAGCGACAGCGGTACGATCCTCTCCTACATGGGAGGGGACGGGACACTGCTCTCATGACGCGCCTCAAGGCGCGGAGCGGCTGCGGGGCGGGAGCCCCGCGGCGCTGTCTCCGGGGAGAACAGGGGTACCTGACGGTCTTTCTCGCGCTCTCTGTCATGGCTTTTCTGGGTCTCTTCCTGCTGCTGATCCGAGAGACGGGGCGCGGAACGGCGAGGCTGAAGACCGCCTGCGGCGCCGGAACGGCGGCGGACTCGGTGCTGGCGGAATTTCACCGGGAGCTGCACGAGCGGTTCGATCTGTTCTACGTGGACACACAGTATCTCGGGGAAGCTGCGGGGAGCCCGGCACAGGCCGTCGGCGGACAGCTGGATTATTATATTAAGAAAAATCTGGAGAACACCGTCGGAAAGAAACTCTGCGCGCTGCAGGTACAGGAGGTGGAGGTGACGGGCATGCGCATGGCGTCAGACCAGGGCGCGGCATCCCTGCGGGAGCAGGTCTATGCCTACATGTCCGCGGATCCGGCGGGCGAATGGGCGGCGGCAGCGCTGGTCACGGTCGACCGGTGGAAAGGATTTGAGACAGACACACTGGAGTGGACGCGCCGGCGGGAGGACAACCGGCGGAAGCTGGAGGAGGACCTCCGCAAGGGGGAGGAGCGGCAGGAGAAGGAGCGGGAAGAGCAGCCGGAGAGCGGGAGCGGTGAAGGGGAGGGCGCGCCGCAGGAGGCGGAGGAGGAGAACCTCGCGAGGAAGATCCTCGCGGCGATGGAGGACTTCATGGAGGCCCCGATCCTGCACCAGGTGTACGGGCGGCATGCGGAATTCTCCGCCGCGGCCTACCCTGTCGGGGAACTGCTCTCCCACAGGCCCCTCTATGCGGGGAACGGCCCGGTGCCGACCAACAGCCACGGCTACCCGCAGGCGGACGAGCTGCTCTTTGACGAATACGTCCTGGAGAAAACAGGGGACTTCCTGCACGAAGCGAGGCAGGACGCGCCGCTGCGCTATCAGACGGAATACATTCTCGGCGGGAAGGACAGCGACCGGAAGAATCTGGAGGCGGTCGCGGAGCAGCTGATGCTCCTGCGGGGCGGTGTGAACTGCGCCTGCCTGTTTGGGGACACGAAGCGCACCGCAAAGGCGGAGACGGTGGCCGGCGCGATCTCCCTGGTCCTGTTCCAGCCGCACCTGAAGGAATCGCTCGCGGCGGCGATCCTGTTCGTGTGGTCCTATTACGAGAGCGTGGTCGACGTGCGCACGCTGCTGAAGGGTGGGAAGATCCCGCTGGTGAAGACGCCGGAGACCTGGCAGACGCCCCTCAGCGACCTCCTGAAACCGTGGGACAAGGCGCGGGTGAGCACTGCGGAGGAAGGCTTTGACTACCGGGGATACCTGCGGGGGCTCCTGTACCTGGAGGGCAGCAGGATCAAGAGCCTGCGCATGATGGACATCATGGAGATGGAGATCCGCCAGACGCCGCAGGGGAGCGGGTTCCGGATGGACCGCTGCATGGATCTCTATTCCTTCCGTGCGCGGATCGGATGCGGCACAGGAGAACCTTTTCAAGTGGAGATGACGGTCGGATATGATTAGGAAGAGACTCTGTACGGACCAGAGCGGGAGCATGACGGTGGAAGCGGCCCTTGTGCTGCCGCTCTTCCTTTTCTTTATGCTGAATCTTCTGTTTCTTATAGAAGTGCAGCGCTTTGAAGGGCAGCTGGCCGCCGCCCTCCGGGAGGCCGGGGACCAGGTGCGGGAATACGCATACTACACGCGGTTTGCGGGAGGGGAGGATCCGCCTGCGGGGAGCGGCGGGGCCGGCGGAGAGGACACGGCGGGCGCGCGCCTGGGATCCGCGGTGCTGACCCAGGGGTTCGTCAGAAACCGCGTCTCGGAGCGGCTCGGCAGACAGTATATGGAGAACACCTGCCTGTCAGGCCATATCTCCTATCTAGGCTCCTCTGTTCTCGCGGGAAATGACCGCGTCGAGCTGGTGGCGACCTGGAAGGTGCGGCCTTTCATCCCCGTGATCGCCTATGCGCCGTTCCGGATGCAGCTGCGGTACTGCGGGCATGCCTGGACAGGCTTCGGAGCCGGGGACTATATGGGGGCGCAGCCCGAAGACGGAGCGGGGTCCGGGGAAGAGGTCTACGTGGCCAGGACGGGGATCGTCTACCACACGGACCCGCTGTGCCCGTATCTGCATCCCTCGATGCAGTGGGTGGACGCCGACGCGCTGGAGCACCTCCGCGCGGAGGACGGGGAGATCTATCATCCCTGCGAGACCTGCCGGCCGCCGGCGGGAGGGATGGTGCTGGTGTCTCCGCACGGGTCCCGCTACCACTGCGATCCGCAGTGCGCGGCCATCCACAAGGAATTTACGGAGATGCCTCTGGAGGAGGCGAAGGAGCATCTGCCGCCGTGCCCGAAATGCGGCGCGGAGAGAGAAGAGGAGCACGCACATGAATGACGCGCGGGAAGGCGGATATATGACGGTGGAGGCGGCGCTGGTCCTGCCGGTCGTGCTGTGCGCGATGGTGGTGCTGATCTACCTCGGTTTCTTCCTGTATGACCGGTGCGCGATGGAGCAGGACGCGTATCTGCACGCGCAGCAGGAAGCCGTCGCGCGCGGGCGGACCGGCTGGAAGGAGGACTCCCTGCGCCACGTCTGCAGGACGCTCCTCCTTGCGGAGGAGCGGACGGAGCAGGTGCAGAAAGGCGCGTCGGTGACCTGCAGCGTCACCGCGCAGCTCGTGACAGGCGTCTTCAGCGGATCCGCGCTGATGCCGGACGACTGGCGGCTGTGTGCCGCCGAGCGGGCCAGGACCACGGATCCGCCCCGCAGTTTTCGCAGATATCGGAGGATCCGGGCGGTACTGGCTGCGGCTGCTTCGGAGAAAGGGGAATGAGCATGGATCGCTACAGGGACTCGGACCACACATATCTGATCCTGCCGGCACCGGAGGATACGCGGGCGGGAAGCTATCCGTACCGGATGCTCGCCGCGAACCGGATCCGGGGGCTGCTCCCCTGTGCCCTGCGCACGGTGGACGGGGAGGACCGGCTGTGCTATGACATCACAGCCCGGCAGCGGTTCTCTCTCTTTTTTGAGGGGCGGGCCCTGCAGTATGCCTATGTGCGGCGGCTGGTCCGGGATCTGTGCGGGCTGCGCAGGGAGCTTGCGGACTATCTGCTGGACGTCGACCGGCTTCTGCTCACGGAGGAGTACATCTATTATGACCTGTTTGAGGAGAGATTTCTGTTTCTGTATTATCCGGACGGGGAGGAGCGGGACCCGGCGGCTTTCTTTGAGGCCCTCTCGGAGAGAGCCCCGGATGACGACCGGGAGGCGGCGGGGCTCCTGCTGCGCCTGGGCGCCTGCGCGGGGCAGCCGGACCTGCTCTTCCGCCGCATGGAGGAGCTGGAGCATGAGAGGGAGGAGGACGCCCGGGCTGAAGGGGAACCTGCGGAGCTGTGGGAGGAGGATGCGGCATGGGAGAGTGATCCCGTCTGGCCGGAGGAGGGCGGAAAGGAGACGGTGATGCCGGCGGCCGGGGCCGGACGCGAAGGGGACGGGCAGAGAGAGGATTCCAAGGGCCTCCTGACGGTCGCGGCGCTGCTGCTCCTGCTGTGTGTCGGGGCGGCGGCCTGGCCGGTGCTGCTGCCGGCGGATGCACAGGTCCTGTTCCGGTGCAGGTGCGTGGCGGTGATGAGTTTTGTCTCGGCGCTGGTCACGGCGGCGGTCTGGCGGATCTTCTCGGCCAAAGGCAGAAGGGAGGGACCGGGATCATCCCGGTTTCCCGGGGAGGCTGCGCGCGCGGAGCAGGAGGGGGATGTCCCGGCGCGCGGTAAGACGGCGCCGGGGACGCCGGCGTCCCCGGAGAGGTTTGACACGGTCTATCTCGGTTTTCGCGGTAAGGAGGCATTCGGGCTCTACAGCGCAGACGGATCGTCCCCGCATATCGACCTGCACAGGCTCCCTCTGACCGTGGGCAGGATGGCGGAGCATGCGGATATGGTCCTCGAGGATCCGAGCGTGAGCAGGATGCACGTCCGGTTCTCGAGGGACGAGAGCGGCCGGCTGTGCATGCAGGACCTCAACAGCACGAACGGGACCTGGCTGAACGGGCGCCTTCTGGAGCCGGAAGAGCGGGTGCCGGTGGACAAGGGCGATGCCGTCCGGATCGGCGCGCTGGAATATCACTGCCGGTGAGGGGATTGTTCAACAGCATCGGGAGATGGTATACTGACAGAGACCGGTCGGGGACCGGCACGGCCGTCCGCCGCGGAGCGCCGCAGACAGCCGTTGTTAGAGAGAACGTATCAGTGAGCGCTCCGGAACGGAGAGGACCATGAAAGACGCACAGTGCATTTTCTGCAGGATCGCCAATGGCGAGATCCCTTCTCGCACAGTTTATGAGAACGAACATTTCCGGGTCATCCTGGACAACAGCCCCGCGACGGACGGCCATGCGCTCGTCCTTCCGAAGGAGCATTATGCTACGCTTCCGGAGCTGCCCGCGGAGCTCGCCGGCGAGGCGATGCAGGTGGCGGCCAAGGTGGCGGCGATGTATCAGGAGAAGCTCAGCCCGGACGGCCTGAATCTCATCCAGAACAACGGGGAGACGGCCGGACAGACCGTTCACCATTTCCATATCCACCTCATCCCCCGCTACAAAGGGGACCGGCAGCTGATCGGCTGGAAGCCCGGCGCACCTTCTGCGGAACATCTGGACGGCGTGCTGGCCAGGATCCTCGGGTGAGACACGGTACAGAATGCTTTCTTTGTGCGGATGCAGAATGTTTATTGACAAATGCGTACCTTCCATTTATAATAAACTCTGCATCTGCCACAGATGCGAGAATTGAATAGCAAGTCATGCAATTCAGGCGAGGAGAAATACTCAAGAGGCTGAAGAGGCGCCCCTGCTAAGGGTGTAGGTCGGTAATCCCGGCGCGCGGGTTCAAATCCCGCTTTCTCCGCTCAAAGGACCGCAGTTTTCCGTCGATCGGAAGGCTGCGGTCCTTTGTTCAGCTCCTTTTCAGCTCCGAAACAAAAAATTTAAAAAGTTGAAAAAAGTGCTTGCATTATCATGACCATGGTGCTAAGATAAGTTTCGCCGCTGAGAGAGAGGCAGATGAACAAACAAGAGATCATCAAAAACCTCAAAAAAATTTAAAAACGGCCTTGACAAAACATCTCAGACGAGATACGATGTCATAGTTGCGACTCGCGGAAATGAGTCAAAAACATTGCGAAATATGTCAGGCATATTTCAGCAGCAAGTATCTTCACAATCGAATAGTTGACAGTTTAACAGAAATGCAACCCTGAATAGATTCCTTAAAGGATACGGAATCATCTGAAGTTCCGGATCCTAAAGAATGAATTCAGAAAGCGATCTAAAACCTAGATCCAAAATCACGGACAGAACGACAGAGTTGTTCTGAACGGGAACGAACTTAACAGCGTCTGAGGATGCTGTGAACATTTAAAATGAGAGTTTGATCCTGGCTCAGGATGAACGCTGGCGGCGTGCCTAATACATGCAAGTCGAACGGAGCACCTTGGTGCTCAGTGGCGAACGGGTGAGGAGAACATAGGTAACCTGCCCCTCCGAGGGGGACAACAGCTGGAAAC
>DFIR01000064.1 GCA_002372815.1 Lachnospiraceae bacterium UBA3692 | reverse complement strand
ACTCCAACGGCGGCTGGAACGTCATTGGGTGTGAGTCCTTCATAAACCAGCCGATCCTGCAGTACACGAACGAGATCCGCAGCGCCGTCCTGGTCATGCACGGGGACAAGGCACACTCCTGCTATTTCGGCAAGGACGCCTATGCGGACATGGTGAAGGACAGCAAGTATACGGACAATAAGGAGCTGCTGCTCATCCCCGGCGCCTCCCACACGGACCTCTACGACGGCGGCGGCAAGGACGCGATCCCCTTCGACAAGCTCCAGAGCTTCTTTGAGGAATATCTGAAATAAGAAAAAATGGAGGCAGGCCATGAGCAGAAACAAGCTGTATCCCCTTATTCTGACGATCATACTGGTCCTGACCTGCCTCTGTGCCTGTCAGTCGGAGAAACCGTCACAGACGGTCGAACCGTCACAGACGGCGGAGCAGGAGCCGGCCACGGAGCAGGCGTCAGCTGCGGAGCAGGAAAAGGTTACAGAGCAGGAAGAGGCTGCGGAGCAGGCCGCCCCGGAGACCGGGGAAGAGACCCAGGACCCGTCGGACAGCGGTCAGCCGGAGCCGGATGGAGAGACCATGATCTACGCACATATCGGAGACAATACTCTTACGATCAGACCGGAGAACAACTCCTCGGCGGAGGCCTTTGTGGCGCTGCTGCAGGAGGGCGACGTCACGGTCGACATGCACGAGTACGGCGGCTTTGAGAAGGTCGGACCGCTGGGGACCTCGCTGCCGACGAACGACGAGGATATCACGACGGAGCCGGGGGATGTGATCCTCTACCAGGGAAATCAGATCACGATCTATTACAACACCAACTCCTGGAGCTTCACCCGCCTGGGGAAGGTACAAGGGATGTCCCCGGAGGAGATCCGGGCGGCGCTCGGCGACGGCGACCCGACGGTGGTCTTCTCTCTGGATCGGAATGAAAAGCATGACGGATACTGAAAACACCGGAAGGTGAAGAGCGGGACCGGATATCGCTGGTGAGAACACAGCGGCATCCGGTCCCGTTTTTTTACCAGCGGGGGTATTGACTCTTACGTAACGTCATGGTTTATAGTGAAGACACCGGAGCAAGGGAGGTGAGAGGCCATGATGACAGTGAACGAGGTAAGCAAGCTGACAGGCGTGAGTATACGCACCCTGCAGTATTACGACAGGATCGGGCTGCTCCCTCCGGCAGAGTACACGGAAGCAGGCTACCGGCTGTATGACGATGCTTCGCTGGAGACCCTGCAGCAGATCCTTCTCTTCAGAGAACTGCAGTTCCCTCTGAAGGACATCCGGGAGATCATCGGCAGTCCGGACTACGACAGGAGCAGGGCGCTGGGCCAGCAGATCGAACTCCTGAAGCTCAAAAAGGAACATATTGAAAACCTGATCGACCTTGCCATAGGAATAAAAGCAGTGGGGGTGAAAGCATTGACTTTTGACGCATTTGATACCAGAAAGATAGATGAGTATGCCGCACAGGCGAAGGCCTCCTGGGGCACGACACCGGCCTATAAGGAATTTGAAGAAAAATCCAAAGGCAGAACAAAGGAAGAAGACAAGAAAATCTACCAGGGTATGATCGATATCTTTGCAGAATTCGGTGCTGTCCGGAATACAGATCCCGCATCCGGGGATGCACAGGCTCTGGTAAAGAAACTGCAGGATTATATCACAGAACATATGTATACCTGCACGAAGGAGATCCTGGGCGGCCTGGGCAGGATGTATGGCGGAGGCGGTGACTTCACGACGAGCATCGACAGCATCGGCGGTGAGGGCACAGCAGTTTTTGCCGCTCGGGCCATTGAGATCTATTGCGGATAACAGTGGCGGCGTTGTAAATTGAGAGATAGGGAGATGGTGGACTTTACAGCATTATTGAAAACAGAGGAATATGAGTTTCTTCTTACCAATCCGCGCCTTGGCTCCAGAATTATGCTTCTGGGCGTAAGCGGGAGCTATGGCTATGGAACGAATCAGGAAGGCAGCGATATTGATTTCCGCGGTGTTACCTTGAATCTGCCGTCCGACCTGATCGGACTGACATCTTTCGACCAGTATGAGGACACCGGAACGGATACAGTGATCTATTCCTTCAACAAGCTGGTCAGTCTGCTTCTGAACTGTAATCCCAACACCATTGAGATCCTGGGGCTGGATGAGGATCAGTATGTGATCAGGACGGCCGTCGGACAGGAGCTGCTGGATCACTGTCAGCTGTTTCTATCCAGGCGGGCAGCGACTTCCTTCGGACATTATGCGAATGCCCAGCTTCGAAGACTCCAGAACGCGATCGCCAGAGATACTCTTCCGCAGCCGTCCCGGGAGGAGCACATTCTGAGGTCTGTCAATCATACACTTGATGATTTCAATCGCAGACAGCAGGATGATTATAAGACCGGTGCAAGGCTGTATATTGATATGGCAGAGACGGAAGGGCTTGAGACAGAGATCTTCCTCGATGCGGATTTCCGCCACTACCCGCTGCGCCGCTATAACGACATGATGAACGCGCTCCACACAGTCGTCCGGGATTACGACAAGATCGGGAAGCGGAATCATAAGAAGGACGATAACCATCTGAATAAACATGCCATGCATCTGGTCAGGCTGTTCATGATGGGAATAGACATACTGGAAAAAGGCGAGATCCGCACGCACAGGCCGGCATCCGACCTTGCGCTCCTTCGGAGTATCCGAAGGGGCGACTATATGCAGGATAGTGTTCTGATCCCGGCATTTTATGATATCGTGACGGATTACGAACAGCGTTTTCATGATGCAGAGGTCCGCAGCGTTCTTCCGGACAATCCGGATATGAAGGCCGTCGGGGCATTTGTGGAGAGTATCAACCGCCGTGTGGTGACTGGAGAGATCGGATGAGAGATATCCGGAAAGAGATCCGAGAGAACCTGGAGGAGATCGAGAATCAGTATGATGTGAAGATCCTGCTTGCAGTCGAGTCGGGCAGTCGTGCCTGGGGATTTGCTTCGCCAGACAGTGACTACGATGTGCGCTTCATCTATGTGCATCGTCCGGAGGAATATCTGCGGATCGATGCCATGAAAGACGTGATCGAATGGCAGCTGGACGAAGTCCTGGACATCAACGGATGGGATATTCGGAAAGCACTGCTGGCATTCGGAAAGGGAAACCCGAATGTGATGGAATGGTCGAATTCACCGATCGTTTATCGGAAAGCAGAGGAATGGGATGTCCTGAAGGAAGCGGCAGCGCACTGTTTCTCTGAGAAGTCTGCCTTATGCCACTATTACGGGACAGCCAACAGAACCCTGCAGGGGCACCTCACCGGCGACAGGATCCGTTATAAAAAATATTTCTATGCACTGCGGCCGCTTCTCTGCTGCAGGTGGATAGAGCGGTATCACGCTGTTCCGCCGATGGAATTTGAAAAGCTGCTTACCATGTTCAACGAGCCGGACGATGTGCTGACACAGGAACTGTACGCGGCTGTTCAGGAACTTATGGTGCGAAAGGCGGAGACTGAAGAAAAGGATCTGAATCCTCAGATGCCGGCGATCATATCATTCATCCGGGAAGAATGTGCCCGGCAGAAACAGATATCGGATGCTGCACCGGATGATCACTGCCATGATTATACAGAGTTGAACAGGGCATTCAGGGAGCTGCTTGGCAAGCTTCAGAGGGAGACCGTGTTATGAGCGAAGCGTTTGTCAAGATCGACCTGCATGGCCTGCGGCAGGAGGAAGCGATGAGGGTCATCGACAAGGCCATTGCCACTGCGGGGCCGACGACCTACCAGCTGCAGCTGATCCACGGATATAACCGGGGCACCAGCCTCCGGTCCATGATCCATGACTGGTACAGATACGAGTCCAAAGTGAAGCGGATCATCCCCGGAGATAATCCGGGGATCACGGTGCTGGTATTAAAAGAACTGTATTGAAAACAGTATTTTGCCTCAGAAAACAGTACATCGGGTGGACCGAATGTACTGTTTTAATGTACATTGGAAGAAATCATGGAGGAGGATCATCTTATGAGTGCGCCGGAGTCGTGGAAAGAAGCCTATCGCGAGCTGCTTGAAAAGATCGTCCGGATGGGCTACCCGGAGGAATTCGGCAAGGTGATCGCCAGGAATCTGGGGTCAGAGAAGACCATGCGCCGGATGACGGCCTATCTGTATTCCGCGAAGCCGCGGTCCGCCGAGGAGATCGCCGATGAGATGCTGGCGATCATGGGCGACCGGGAGCGCTGGATCGCCAAGAAAGAGGCGGAAGCGGCCAATGCCAGATATAACGAGATCCTGTACCGGGGACTGGAGTGAGATGAAGATCCTGATAAGTGCCTGTCTGGCAGGCGAGAACTGCAAGTATAACGGCGGGAATAACCGGAATGCCAAGGTCCTGCGGCTGATGGAGGACCATGAAGTCATCACGGTCTGCCCGGAGCAGATGGGCGGCCTGCCGACGCCGCGGGTACCGTCCGAGATCAAAGATGGTGTCGTCACGGCGAAGGATGGTCGTATAGTGGACGACCAGTTCCGTGCCGGCGCGGCCCGGTGTCTGGAGATCGCCATGCGTGAACAGCCGGACCTGATCGTGCTGCAGTCCCGGAGCCCCAGCTGCGGCGTGAAGCAGCGCTACGACGGTACATTTACCGGAACCCTTGTGGACGGAGCGGGCGTGACCGCACAGCTCCTGATGGAGAAGGGCTTTCGGTGTGTGGATGTGGAGGACCTGTAAACATGAAGACAATTTACCTTGCCGGAGGATGTTTCTGGGGCGTGCAGAAATTCTTTGACCAGTTTGACGGGGTGATCTCCACAGAGGTCGGATATGCCAACGGGCCGGAGGAGGCGCCCAGCTACCAGGATGTCTGCAGAAGCAGCGGACATGCGGAGACGGTGAAGATCGTCTATGACGAGAGCCGCATTACGCTGACGGAATTACTGGGCTATTACTTCCTGGTCATCGATCCGCTGTCTGTGAACAGGCAGGGGAATGACAGAGGCATCCAGTATCGGACCGGGATCTACTATACGGACGAAGAGCAGCTGGCGGAAGCGCAGCAGGTCTATGCGGAGCAGGAAGCCAAGGCCGGCGCCGTGCTTGCCGTAGAACTGGAGCCTCTCAAGAATTTCTTCACAGCCGAGGGATACCACCAGAAATACCTGGACAAGAATCCCGGCGGGTACTGCCACATTCCGCGGGAAATGTTTGATATTGAAAAATGAAATGACGGTGTCGTAACAGTACAGGCGGACGCAGAGAGTTTTCCCTTGGATTCGTCCTGATGATGGTCCTGGACGTCGCGCTCGGGTGAGACAGAATTTTGTTACAGACAGTCCCGGAGCCGGGTGCTCCGGGACTGTTTTTCTGACCGGATCTGGAGGCGGGAACCGCTATCGGCTGTTTATATCGGCCAAAATGCAGTGAGAAAACGTTGAAATACAGCCGATAAAGGAGTAGCATGGATATACGGACGAACAGGAAGGCGGTGACAGAATGGGATATATCTCCGTAAAGGATGCGAGTGAAAAATGGGAGATCACGGAGCGGGTAGTCCGTCAGTACTGCGCTGACGGACGGATCCCCGGCGCTTTTATCACAGGCAAGACCTGGAATATTCCTGATACCGCGGAGAAACCGGGCAGGAAGCCGAGAGAGCGTCATATTCCGGATGACCTGGTCGGACGTCTGGTCATGGAGAAGGAAAACGGCGTAACCGGAGGCATCTACCACAAGGTGCAGATCGAATTCACCTATCATTCCAACCATATGGAAGGCAGCAGGCTGTCCCATGACCAGACCCGATATATTTTCGAGACCAATACCGTCGACGCACCCGGAGGAGCTGTGAACGTGGATGATATTCTGGAGACGGTGAATCATTTCCGGTGTATCGATCTGATCATCGATCAGGCGGAGCGTCCTCTGACGGAGTCTCTGATCAGGCAGCTGCATCTGGTTCTGAAGAGCGGAACGGCTGACAGCAGAAAGGGCTGGTTCGCGGTCGGGGCCTATAAGAAGCTGGCGAACGAAGTCGGCGGCAGGGAGACCACCGCGCCGGAAGATGTTCCTAAAGCGATCAAAGCCTTGCTGGGAGGCTATCGGCAGCTTGGGAAGATATCTCTGGACGATCTTCTTGATTTTCATTATCACTTTGAATCGATCCACCCCTTTCAGGACGGGAACGGGCGTGTGGGGCGGCTGATCCTCTTCAAGGAATGTCTCAGGAACGGGATCGTCCCCTTTATTATTGAGGACGATATGAAGATGTACTATTATCGCGGTCTGCGGGAATGGAGGAATGAAAGGGGATATCTCCGCGACACCTGTCTGGCCGCACAGGATCGTTTCAAAAAATATCTGGATTACTACGGGGTGAAATACTGAGAGATGACAGGGACGTACGGGACGTACGGATCCTCAGGAGGTGACGCACCATGTGCTGCCGCTACTGGACAGAAGAATCGCCGGAGCTCCGGGCGATCGTGGAGGAAATGAACCGCTCGCCGCTGGTGCGGAGATGGCAGAATACGACGGCGGTCAGGAGCTACGGAGAGATCCGCCCGACGGACGTCGTGCCGGTGATCGCGCCGAGCAGGACCGGCGCCCGGGCGGTCTACCCCATGAAATGGGGCTACACAGGGAAGAGCCTGCTCATGAACGCCCGCGTGGAGACGGCGGCGGTGAAGCCGACCTTCCGGGAGGACTGGGCGCGGCACCGCTGCATCGTGCCGGCCTCCTGGTACTTTGAGTGGGAGCACCGGCTGGGCAACGACGGGAAGAAGTATACCGGGGACAAGTACATGATCCAGCCCAGGGACGCTGTCGTGACCTGGCTGTGCGGCCTGTACCGGATCGAAAACGGCCTGCCGGTCTTCGTGATCCTGACCCGGGAGCCCGGCGAGGAGATCCGATTCCTCCACGACCGGATGCCGCTGATCCTGCCGGGAGACCTGGTGGACGCGTGGATCCGCCCCGACACGAAGCCGGAGGAGCTCCTGCCGTATGCGCTGACAGACATGGTTTTTGAGAAGGCAGGGTGAATAACGGATTATGAAAATGGCGATTCGTTTAAGACCTGACGGCGAAGTGCGGGAGGAGAAGATCCGGATCGGGAAGGTCTGGAACACACGCAGGAACCATTTCGGCTGGCGGATGTATCTGCGGGGCAGGGCCGGGGAGAGAGTCTCCCCCTATGCCGCGGAGCATTATTATGCGGCGAATGACTGAGACAGATGGAGGACCGGGACGAATGACCGGGACAGATGGAGGAATGATGAGCTTTGACGTTGTGACCTGGGGAGACCCGGGGGCGGACACCCTTCTCCTGCAGATGATCGACGCGCATGACGCGGAATTTATGGAGCAGGAGGTGTCCCATATCCGGGAACTGACCGGCGGGCAGGCCTTCTGCCTGCGGGCCGTCAGGGTGAAGAGCTGGAACCAGGATCTCTCCCCCTGGCCGGCGCCGGCGGTGTTCGGCAATGAAGACTTCGGAGACGGCGCGGCGGAAACGCTCCGCTTTCTGCGGGACGAGGTCCTCTCCGGCAGCTGTGCGGATGCGGCGCCCGCGGACAGGCGCGTGTACCTGGGCGGCTACTCGCTGGCCGGCCTGTTCGCGCTGTGGGCAGGGTATCAGACCGATGCTTTCGACGGTATCGCAGCCGCGTCGCCGTCCATCTGGTTCCCCGGCTTCCTCACCTATATGCGGGAGCAGGATCTTCACGCGGAGGCGGCCTACCTGAGCCTCGGCGACCGCGAGGAGCGGACCCGGAATCCGGTCATGTCGCAGGTGGGGAAGGCGATCCGGGAGGCGGAGGAGATCCTGAAGCAGGCGGGAACGGACTGCCTGCTGGAGTGGAACAAGGGCAATCATTTTAAGGAGCCGGACCTCCGGACGGCCAGGGCCTTCGCGTGGCTGATGAACCGGGGCAGACGGTGATAGTTTCCTCTCCTCAAGTACAGATGCGAAAATCAAGAAAAGGGCGTCAGCCCTTTTTTTGCTGCAAAGGAGGCTTGCAAACAGAACACATGTTTGGTATCATAGTCCTGCGGACAGGGAGCAGGCTGCTCCAGATAGAAATCGTCCGCGCCTTGGAGGGAATTCCATGCAGCACAAAGATCCGGAATTGATGAAAAGAATCAGGACCTATGTCGGCGCCTTCTATCTGGACCGCGGCCGGACGCCGTCGACGACGGAGATCGCGAAGGCCTTCGGCATCTCCCGGAGCAGCGCCCAGCGTTACCTGGTCGCCATGCATGAAAAGGGCATGCTCTCCTATGAGGGAGGCCGGCTCACGATCGAGAAGATGGACAAGATCCGCCCGGACCGCCAGCAGGCGCCCCTGGTCGGCAGCGTCCCCTGCGGGGAGCTGAGCTACGAGGAGGAGAACGTCGAGTGCATCACCACCCTGCCGACGGCGATCTTCGGGGCGGGGCCCTTCTATATCCTGCGCGCCACCGGCGATTCCATGGAGGACGAGGGCATCGAGGACGGCGACTACGTCGTGATCCGCCGGGAGGCGGAGCCGAAGGAGGGCGACCTTGTCATCGCGCTGGACGAGGAGAACCGGAATACGCTGAAGCAGTACGGGGGCATCGACCGGGAGACCCGGAAGGCGGTCCTCCGCTACTGCAACCGGGCGGTCTACGGGGACCGGAGGATCCTGGTGCAGGAACTGGTCTGCCAGGGCGTCGTCAGCCATGTGATCAAGAAGAAGTAAGAAGCAGATGCGGCGGACCGGAGAGGAGAGGCATGGAGAGGACCTATATCTGTATCGACCTGAAGTCCTACTATGCCTCCGTGGAGTGTGTGCATCGGGGACTGGACCCGCTGCGGACCGACCTGCTGGTGGCGGATCCCTCCCGCTCGGACCAGACGATCTGCCTGGCCGTCTCCCCGTCCCTGAAGGCCAAGGGCGTCCCGGGGCGGCCGCGGCTTTTTGAAGCCCGGCAGAAGATCCGGGAGTACGAGGCGCGCCACAACACGCACGTCGATTTCATCATCGCGGTGCCGCGGATGGCGGAGTATGAGCGGATCTCGGCGAAGATCTACGGGATCTACCTGCGGTATGCCGCGCCGGAGGACGTGCACGTGTACTCGATCGACGAGTGCTTCATCGACTGCACCGGCTACCTGCATTTCTACCGCCGGAAGGCGGAGAGGACCGGCACCAACCCGGCCCATGTCATGGCCATGACCATGATCCGGGACGTCCTGAAGGAGACCGGGATCACGGCGACCGTCGGCATCGGGACCAATCTGTACCTGGCCAAGGTCGCGATGGACATCGTCGCCAAGAAATCCCCCGCGGACAGGGACGGCGTGCGGATCGCGGAGCTGAACGAGGACTCCTACAAGTTCCTCCTGTGGGAGCACCGGCCGCTGACGGACTTCTGGCAGATCGGCCCGGGGAAGGCCCGCAGGCTGTACAGGGCCAGCATGTTTACGATGGGCGACATCGCCGAGCGGACGCAGTGGGACGAGGAGTACTTCTACAAGACCTTCGGCGTCGACGGGGAGATCCTGATCGACCACGCCTGGGGGATCGAGCCGGTCACCATGCAGGACATCAAGGCCTACCGGAGCACGGCGCACTCCCTGAGCAACGGGCAGGTCCTGCCGCGGCCGTACAAGTACGGGGAGGCCCGGCTGGTCTTCCGGGAGATGATCGAAGTCCTCTGCGCGGACATGTTTGTGAAGAAACTGGTCGCGAGGACCTTCACCTGGTGGGTGTCGTACGATCACAAGAGCCTGGAGGCCTGTCCGAACTACGAGGGGCCTGTCACCGTGGATTTCTACGGCCGGCTGCACCCGAAGCACACGGGCGGGACAGTGCGCCTTCCGGCGCTCACCAATGACCTGCAGACCATTTCCGCCGCGATGACCCGGCAGTTCGACGGGAAGACAGACCACCGGCTCCTCTTCCGGAAGATCGGCGTGTGCGCAGGCAATGTCACGGAGGATCTGGGCGTATATCAGCTGGATCTGTTTACGGATTATGACGCGCTGGAGCGGGACCGGCGGCTCATGGGAGCCATGCTGGAGGTCCGGAGACGGTACGGACCGAATGCCATCTTTAAAGGGATGAACCTGCTGGACGGCGCGACGACGCTGGAGAGGAATCAGCAGATCGGAGGGCACAGGGCCTGACAGCGCGGCTGCGGACCTTCTCTGCGCTCCGGGGCTCCGGCAGGACAGGAGGTGCAGAGAGATGAACGCAGTCGGCAGGATGAAGATGCCGGTGGATTTCCGGTACCGGGAGGTCTTCTTAAAAGGGATGCCCCGGCATGACCGCTATGACCCTTTCCGCATCCGGCACCCGAGGATGGACCGCGGGAAGCGGGCCAAGATCTTCGCGCCCTTCGACGCCCTGAAAGGCTTCCGGGAGGCGGTGGCGGCGGAAGAGGCGCGCAGCAGTGAGGAAGGGACCCCGACGGGGGACCCGCAGAGAATCGAGTGATATGGAACAGACAATGTATCCCCCCGCGCATGCCCCGGCGGCAGCCGACTTCTCCTTCGACAGACTGGAACGGCTCTGGGAGCGGTATCCGCAGTACCATGAGCCGGCGACCTTCTCCACCATGGAGGAGCTCGTCAGGGAGCACACCTCCTGGCAGGTGGACTTCGAGGAGGTTCGCGGGGAATATGCGGAGAATCAGTATGACCGCTTCCTGGTGCAGCTGTCGTGGTCGGACCTCCCCTACCGCTACGCGGCCGGGCAGAAGATCCGGGCGGCAGGACCCCTTATGCCCAATCCCTATGTGAAGGCGTTTATGGAGCAGTTCGCAGGCCTGGACACGGACCGCAAGGCCTGCTTCCTCTTCCCGGAGAGCTTTCTGTCGCAGTTCTTCGTGATCATGGAGGTATGCCGGAACGCGGAATCCGTCCGGCCCGTCCGGAACCTGTTCCCGGACGAGGAGAAGGTGCACTATCTGGCCGTGTTCGACAAGCGCCGGATGGACGACGTGCTGCTGATGTTCCACCTGCTCTACACAAACGCGACGGAGGATCTGTACGGGGGATATTCCCTGTACGACTACTCCCTGCCGTGGTATCAGAGCCACCTGTGGGAGGAGGACCGGATGCCCCTGCGGTCCCCCTACCTGCCGGACCGGATCGCGAAATACCAGGGGAACCTGCCCTGGCACCACAACCCGGTGAAGACGGTCCACGTGAGGCGGAATATCCGGCACATGCTGGACTGCGGGTATTTCTCCTCGGAGCTGGAGATCTTCCGGAACCTGACCGAGATCATCATGCCCTTCTTTCACTGGTGGTACGCGGACCTCGCCCTCTATGAGGAGAAGGACGGCTTCCGGACCGACTGGCGGCTCAGGCGGACGGAGATCCGGACCCGGCTGACGGCGGAAGGCGTCATCAGGCCCAAATGGAAGCACGAGCTGACCCTGTTCAAGGCGGTGCGGGAACGGTATCCGGACACGCTCTACCAGTACCGGCCCGCCTGGCTGGGCCGGCAGAGCCTGGACATGTACATACCGTCACTGCGGACGGCCATCGAGTACCAGGGCGTCCAGCACTATGTTCCTGTCGATTTTTTCGGAGGGCAGGAGGCGCTGGAGCAGAGGCAGGCGCTGGACCTGCAGAAGAGGGCGCTGTGCGGGCAGAACGGGGTGCGCCTGATCGAGTGGGCCTACGACGCGGAGCCTACGGCCGCCAATATAAAGAGACTGCTGACCGGGGATGCGTGATATAATGACAGCATCGATTATCGGAGGCAGAAGGGACACGGTATGAAGACGATCCATGTGGTGGCGGCGGTCATTTGTGACGGAGACAGGTATTTTGCGACCCAGCGGGGCTACGGCGACTGGAAGGACTACTGGGAATTTCCAGGCGGCAAGGTGGAACCCGGGGAGACCCCTGAGGAGGCGCTCCGGAGGGAGATCCGGGAGGAATTCGACACGGAGATCGCTGTCGGGGACAGGATCACCACGGTGGAGTACGACTACCCGGCCTTTCATCTCAGCATGGAGTGCTTCTATGCCCGCGTGAAGGAAGGCGAACTGACCCTGAAGGAGCACGAAGACGCGAAATGGCTCCATAAGGATGAGCTGGCATCCGTGGGCTGGCTGCCGGCGGACCGGACGGTCGTCGAAATGCTGGACGGGACCCGGGAACCGGACGGCGGTCCGGCGGAGATGGGTGCCGGGAGCGAGAAGACGATCCGCTACTATGACGCAAACGCCGAGGCCTTCGTCGCCGGGACGGAAAACGCGGACATGCAGGTGTGCAGGGAGCGTTTTCTCCGGTATCTGCAGCCCGGGCAGAGAATTCTGGACGCCGGCTGCGGCAGCGGGCGGGATACCATCGCCTTCCGGAAGGCCGGCTATGAGACGGACGCCTTCGACGCCTCCGCGGAGATCTGCCGCCTCGCCTCGGAGAGGACCGGGATCCGGGTGCGGCAGTGCCGCTTCGAGGAGCTGGAGGGGGAGGCGCAGTATGACGGGATCTGGGCCTGCGCGTCGCTCCTGCATGTGCAGGCATCGGCGCTTCCGGATGTCCTGCTGCGGCTGCGGAGACTGCTGAAGCCGGGCGGGGTCCTGTATGCCTCCTTCAAATACGGGCGTGCGGAGAGAATCAGCGGAGACCGCTACTTCCATGACATGGAGGAGACGGCGTGCCGGGCGTTCCTGGAGGCAGCCGGGCTGACGGCCCTGGAAACGTTTGTCACCGGTGACGTCCGGGAAGGGCGCGGCGGGGAGAAGTGGATCAACGCCATCGCGCGCAGGGAGAGCTGAGGCAGCGGCCGGAACAGGAGACAGGAAGCCATGGAGCGCGCGTATATCGCCATCGATCTGAAATCCTTCTACGCCTCCGTAGAGTGTCAGGACCGCGGACTGGATCCGCTCACGACCCATCTTGTTGTCGCAGACGTGTCCCGCACGGAGAAGACGATCTGCCTGGCAGTATCCCCGGCCTTGAAGGCCTACGGCATACCGGGGAGGGCCAGGCTTTTTGAAGTAGTACAGCGCGTGGAGGAGGTCAACCGGGAGCGGCTCGCGAAGGCGCCGGGACGCATGTTCACAGGATCTTCCGCGGACGCGGGGGCACTGGCGGCCGATCCGTCGCTGTCCCTGGACTATATCGCGGCGGTTCCCCGGATGGCGCATTACATAGAGTACAGCACGCGCATCTACAATATCTACCTTCGCTACATATCGCAGGAGGACATCCACGTCTACTCGATCGACGAGGTCTTCATCGATGCCACGAACTATCTGCGCACTTACGGGATGACGGCCCACGAGCTTGCGGGCACCATGATCCGGGACGTGATGAAGGAGACCGGGATCACGGCGACGGCTGGTATCGGCACCAACCTCTACCTGGCCAAGGTCGCCATGGATATCGGGGCCAAACATGTGGAGGCGGACGCGGACGGCGTGCGGATCGCGGAGCTCGACGAGATGCGTTACCGCCGGCAGCTGTGGACCCACCGGCCGCTGACGGATTTCTGGCGCGTGGGCCGGGGCTACGCGAAGAAGCTGGAGGCCTATGGCATGTACACGATGGGCGACGTGGCCCGCTGCTCCGTCGGGAAGGAGACGGACCTGCTCAACGAAGAGCTGCTCTACAGTCTGTTCGGCGTGAATGCGGAGCTCCTGATCGATCACGCCTGGGGCTGGGAGCCCTGCACCATCGACCTGATCAAACAGTACCGGCCGGAGAGCAGCTCCGTCAGCTCCGGGCAGGTGCTGATGTGCCCTTACACCTATGAGAAGGCCGCCGTCGTGGTGCAGGAGATGGCGGATGCCATGGCCCTGGACCTGGTGGAGAAGCGGCTGGTCACGGACCAGGTCCTCCTCACGATCAACTATGACCGGGAGAGCCTGACAGATCCGGAGATCCGGAAGAAGTACAAGGGGCCTGTCACGAAAGACTATTACGGAAGACCTGCGCCGAAGCACGCCCACGGGACGGAGAATCTCCCCGCGCCGACCTCCTCCGGCCGCGAGATCACGCGGGCGGTGATGGCGATCTATAAGCGCACGGTCCATCCGGCGCTACTGGTCCGCCGGATCACGATCGCCCTGAACCACATCATCCCGGAGGCGGACGTGAAAGAGAGCACGTATGAGCAGCTGGACCTCTTCACGGACTACGACGCCCTGGAGGCGGAGCGGGAGGAGGCCAAGGAGGCGCGGGACAAGGAGCGGCGGCTGCAGGAAGCGATGCTGGAGATCCGGAAGCGCTATGGAAATGACGCGGTCCTGCGGGGACTGAACCTCCGGGAAGGCGCCACCGGGCGGGAGAGAGGCAGACAGATCGGAGGGCACAAGGCATGACGGACAGAGAGAAGAGGCGCCTGCCGGAAGCAGAGCCGTTTCCCTATGAAGATATCGTGGATCTTCCGCATCCGGTCTCCCGCCGGCATGTGCAGATGCCGCTGCGCAGCCGGGCGGCGCAGTTCGCGCCTTTTGCGGCGCTCACCGGGTACGACGAGGCGATCGAGGAGACCGCGAGGCGGACGGAAGCTGCCATGGAGGAGGATCTGGAGCGGAGCAGCGATCCGGAAGTATTCGGGGCATGAGTTCCCCGGGACAGTATAAAAGGTCCCCGCAGACAGGTGCGTCTGTGGGGACCCTTGCTTTATGCTACCAGTATTGTGAGGACGGCGTAACCGAGAATGATGCCGACGAGGAGCAGGCCCTGCTTGAGGCGGTGCTCCGTCAGGAGGCCGACGAATTCGCGGACGGCGGCGTTGGGCCAGAAATACCACTTCGTGGAGGCGCCCATGCCCTGCGCGCGCATCTTGACGCGGCGGCCCTTCAGGCCTGCGCGGAAGACGTGATAGTTCGTGGTGAAGAAGGCGACCTTTCTGAGGGGGCCTTCGGTGGGATATTTTTCCTTCGCCAGCTGAGCCATGGTCAGGTGGGCGCCGGCGGGCGTCCGGCCGGGGCAGGCGTCGGCGAGGATGACCTCCCGGGAGAAGCGCATGTTCTCCGCGGTGTCGTTCGAACGGTCCTCCAGGAGGATCGCCTCCGCCGGGATCCCCTTCGAAAGGAGATAGTCGCGCATGGAGGCGGCTTCGGACTGCACCTCGTCCGGCCCCTGGCCGCCGGAGACGACGAAGCGGGCGGCGAGGCCCGTCTTCTCAAGCTGCTGCCGGTAGAAGGAGAGCGCCAGGTCCACGCGCCCGCGAAGAAGGGGCGTGGGGGTCCCGTCCGGCATCAGGCCGCAGCCGAGGACGATCAGGTACTGCTTGTCGAAGGCCGGCCGGACGCGTGCCGCGAGGATGAAGGCGATGGCCGTGCCCAGGATCATGCACTCAAAGTACAGGTAGAAGGCCGCGCTCAGGTTCACGAAGAAGCGCAGGAAGAGGTGCTGCTGCGCGGAGCGGACGGCCGCCGTGACGTCCGCGGTCGAGCCGAGGGCGGTGTGGGCGTACCGGTCCAGGAGGTAGATCATCCCTTCGCCGCCGACCAGCAGGACGGAGAGGAGGATGCCGAGAAGGTTCACGAACCGGCGCCCCTCGTGGCGGATCAGGGAGAGATTGGAGACGAAGAGCGCTGCCGCGAAGATGAACAGAAACGGCGCGGTCAGCAGCATGTAGCTCTTCGCGGAGTTCAGGAGCGTGAGCAGGACGGCTTCCCTGCTGAAGGATTCCGGCAGGGCGGCGCAGCGGACCGCGGCGCGGATGTGGGTCACCACCAGGAACAGGTCGAACAGGGCGAAGCCGGAGTAGATGATCGTGTTATAGGAGTACAGGTTGTACTCCAGCTGCTTGCGGAAAGCATCCACGAGGCAGACGATCATGAGCGCGAAGAAGACCGCAAGCAGGATGTTCGCCCACAGCAGGTGCGAAGCGCTCTCTTCGGACAGCAGGAAGACCATGGCCGCGGCCGTGAGGACCGCGAGCACGGCGAGATGGTAGAGCTTGGGTTTGGTGTTGCGGGTATCCATGTGGGGAATCATTATCTTCAGACCTCTCCTTGTCCGCGATATGCCGTGCGGCCGTGGACAAAAAAGACCATTCCGTGCAGAATGGTATTCATACAGACAATAACAGACAAGTCCGCACAGAATAGACGCTGCAGTGCGGACTTGCCCAAATATTATAGCGCAGAATAAGATTGATGAAAAGGTTTGTGAAGAAGGAGGAGCGACTATGCCCGATATGCTTCCGGCGGGAGTGGAGATCAGCGTCAGCAGGCGCAGTCTGCCCGCGGATTACCGGATGCCGACCATGGATATGTCTGTGGATCACTATTCGATCGGATTTCTGATCGCCGGGGACCGCCGCACGATCACGCCCCAGCAGAGCTACGACGCGCACGCCGGGGATGTCAGCATGCTGCCGCCTTTTCTCTATCACCGCACGGTGTCGCTGAGCGACACGCCGTACGAGAGCTATCTGGTCAAGTTCACGGCGAAGGCGGTCGAACCGCTCGTGCAGCTTCTCGGCAGCACCTTCCTGGATGAGCTGACGGAGCAGAAGATCCATCATTTCCGGGAGGACGCGCAGGAGAGGCTGCAGTGGCTGTTCGAAGAGATGCGGGGGGTCTATGAGAGCGGCGCCCCGTACAGCAGCATCATCCTGCAGGGACTGCTGCTGCGCCTGCTCACGCTCGTCCGGGAGGAGCACACCGGGAGCGGCGCGGAGTACTTCCCCTCCGAGCTGTCCAATGTGATCGTGGACGTGCTGGTGCGGATCGAGCAGCAGTACGCGGAGAACCTGCGGCTGTCGGACCTGGCCGGGGAATTCGGCTACTCCACGGCCCATCTCTCGCGCCTGTTCAGCAGGCAGCTGGGCGTGAGCTTCTCCGAGTACCTGTCGAGAGTGCGCATGCGCCACGTGTGCCGCCTGCTCAGCGGGACGGACCGCTCCGTCAGCGAGATCGCCCTGAGCTGCGGCTACTGCAGCGGGGATTATCTCGCGACGCGGTTCCAGGCCAGGATGGGGATGACGCCGCTGCAGTTCCGGAAGGCGGCGCCGCCGTTCAGCACCGAAGCAATCCGGCCTGCGCAGCCGCCTTATAGAACACAGACAGCGGAATGAAGCTCTGGGCGAAGCCCTTCGTGGGCGAGCCCTGCAGGATCACGGTCCCTTCGGCCGCGATCTTCCTGCCCATGACGGAGTCGGACATGGAGACGGACATCCGGAAGGTCGGCAGACCGGCCTGCAGGTAGCGGATGTCGCCGGTCAGGTCGTAGGCGATGGTCATGGCTTCCAGGATCAGCGTATTGTTGCCGAGCCGGTTCAGGCTCGGCAGTTCCTTATAGAGGAACACGCCGGTGGGCAGCAGGCAGTTCTCCACCAGGTCGTCCGCTGCGGTGAGGAGCATCTCCCTGAGCTCCTCGCTCGGGAAGACCTTGTAGTAGCGGGACAGGCTTCCCATCGCGACCGCGATCATGAAGGTGACGTGGATCAGGGTGTTGTCCGTGTAAGGGGAGATCCAGCTGCCGTACATGCGGGTCCACTCCCGGAAGTGGCCGATGATCCACTCGGCCTTCTCCAGCCACTTCGGGTCGCCGGTCTCGATATAGAGGGCGGTCAGGGAGCGCAGGGCCCAGCCGGTCTCGCGGGCGTTGTTCTCGCCGCTCACCTGGTAGGGCGGCGTGTCCAGAAGGCGGCGCACGTTCTCGCCGATGCCGATCGCGGTCTCCAGGGCGCGCTCATCCCCGGTGAAGTGGTAGTAGTCCAGAAGGCCTTCCACCCACTGGTGCGAGCAGACGATCGTGCTGTCCAGCACGTGGCTGCGGCAGTGCTCCCACTGGCCGCCCATGAGCAGCGGATCGCTGCTGTAGTGGCAGACGTCCACGTCCATCCAGTGGCTGGCCGAAGCGATCATGTAGTCCAGGAAACGGCGCTCACCGGTGCGCATGTAGAACAGCGCGCAGGCGTGCGGGAAATCGTACTCGTTGTTGGTCCAGACGTACTGGCCCTTGCCGCGGCCCTGGCCGGTGTAGCCCGGATCCGGCGCGTCGCCGAAGTTCAGCATGCCGAAGCTGCGGCTGTGCGAGTCGCAGCGGCTGATGAGGGACATCTCTACCGCCGCGTCGACGTCCTCGGGACGGACGAAGATGTCCGGGCAGACGTCGGCGTCCCGGAAGAGCTCCGGATCGATCCAGGGTTTGTCGGGCATCTGGTAGATCAGGCTGCGGTTGTCGATGTCCGCGAGAGAGGTCTCCGCGTCATGGAAATGCAGCAGGAAGCGCTGCTCTCTGCTCATGCCGGACTGGAGGACGACCTTCTCCACGTCCTCCGGAACGAGCATGACGGAGATGCCGGAGGCGTCGCTCTTCACAGCCTTCGGGTAGTTCTGCTGCGCCTGGAAGACGGTCGCGCAGACACCGCCCTGCCGGTCGGTGCGGTCCGCGAAGAAAGTGCCGAAGAACACTTCCGTGAAGTGCTCGTTCGCCTCGTACATCAGGTACTGCGTGTCGATGACGCTCTCCACCGGCGCCCCGCCGCTGACGGTGAAGTCCGTCTTGTAGTTGGAGCGGCCGACGCAGCAGCGCACGTCGCTCCCGCGCAGCTGTTCCTCGATCTCCGGGAGACCCTTCACGCCGGTCGTGCGGAAGACGGGGGCATCGGAGGCAGCCGCGGCGGCATTGCCGTCCGGCAGCACGGAGAAGACCAGGGAGGCCGCATGGAGCGGCGCACTCGTCGTATTGATCAGGCGGAAAGAGAGCTCCGCCCAGGGCTTGCCGGCATAGACGGTGAGGCCGGCCTCGAAGCGGGGATGCTCCTCCGACGCGGAGACGGCACCTTCCGTCTCCGGAAGCAGGTCGCCCTCACACCGCAGGATGGCGGTAAGAGGACCGCTCTCCACGGCGCGCCATTCGGAGAAATGCAGCGCATACGTCGTCCCCTCCCCGTCCTTGAGGAAAGGCCCGGCAAAACGGTCCGCGCCGTACACCTGGCGGCCGTCCCGGAGCGATTCGATCATATGTGTGCCGCCGTCCAGGAGCTCGATCCGGAGGCCGCCTTCGCCGCCGTCAACGGTCATGCGGGCGCCGTCGCGCGTGACGCACACGCCTTCCACAGAAGGGGCGGGACCCTGCACGAGATCCGCGTCGAGATCCTTGCGCCGGTTCGCGGGCAGGTCCGCTGTGAAGCGCGCGAAGAGATAGCGGACGCTGCCGTCCGCGTAGCGGGAGGTGACTTTCTCCTGGACGGGCAGCTCTCTGTCACCGTCCGTGATCTGCAGGTGCATGCCCTCCCGGTATACACCCTTCGGGAACGGCAGCGCGACGCTGCAGTGCTCCGCTATGCGCTCGTAACGATACAGTCTCGGGAAATGTATTTTCATATGTGAACCTCCTTGCCCGGCTGTGTGCCGGCAGATCTTCGCGTTGCCTTTTCCGCTGTTTATGATAAGATAACACAAAGCAGGAGAGGATTCCTCCTGCCTTATCTCCAGATGTCTCCGGATATCTTAGAGAATATGATATTTTTGCAGATCTCGGTACAGATACAGATGAAGGAGAAGAGATGAGCGGAAACGGGGAGAAGACGCTGGTCAGGGACCTGACACAGGGGAGCGTGGTAAGACAGCTGTTCGTGTTCGCCGCGCCGCTGTTCGTCGCGAACGCGCTGCAGGCGGTCTATAACCTGGTGGACATGATCGTGGTCGGGCAGATCATCAACGGCTCCGGCAACTCCCGCCTGAACCTGCTGGTGGCGCTGCTGGACGGAATGCTCGCGAGGGTCGGACTGGCGTACATACTGGGATTCGGCCTTCAGATGGGCTGCCGCGGCTTCTGGTACGGCGACGCGCTCGCCGGCTTCATGCCGTTCGTGATCGGCACGGTCTTCTATCTGTCCGGAAAGTGGAGAGGAAAGGCCGCGGCGACAGGAGGACAGCGGTAGACCGGCGGTTTACTGCCTGCGCGCTGTGCCGCGTGTTATACTGGACCCGGCGGCAGAGGTGCCGGACCGGGCGGAAAGCATCTGCCTGCGGTGCCGGCAGGTGCTTTTTGGATGGAGAAGGAGATGGAAGAGAAGCAGGCACGGAAAGGTCTCTGGACGAGGGACTTCACGATCATCACACTGGGCAGCGTGGTCTCGATGTTCGGGAACGCGATGTCCGGCTTTGCCATGAGCCTGATGGTCCTGGACATCTCGGATTCGACCTTTCTGTACGCCATCTACATCATGATGTACACCGTGCCGATGCTGTTCGTGCCGATCGTCTCCGGCGCGGTCCTGGACCGGTTCTCGCGGAAGAGAATGATCTATACGCTGGATTTTCTCTCGGCCGGGCTGTACCTGTGCATGTCGGCCGTACTGGCGACGGGCTGGTTCTCCTTTCCGCTGTTCGCGGTGTCCTGCCTGATCCTGGGGACGGTGGAGAGCACCTACATGGTGGCATATGAGAGCTTCTATCCGCTCCTGGTCACCGAAGGGAACATGCAGAAGGCCTATTCCATCGCCAGTGTACTGGAGACGGTCTCCGCCGTGATGGTCCCTGTCTCGGCCTTCCTGTACAGACGGATCGGTCTTGCGCCGCTCATGGCGGTCAACGGGATCTGTTTCCTGGCCGCGGCGGTCATGGAGACGCAGATCCGGACGGAAGAGGCGTATATCGACAGGCAGAAGGAGACGGAGCGGCAGGATCACGACCGGGTCCGCCAGGTGCTGGAGGACATCCGGGAGGGATTCCGATACCTGTACAGCGAAAAAGGACTGCTCGCCGTCGCGGTCTACTTCGCCTTCTCGGCGGTCTGCGGCGGTGTGCAGTCCGTGGTGACCCTGCCCTATTTCAAGGGCCGGTTCACGAATGGGGAGTACTGGTTCATGCTGGTCGAGGGGGCGGCGATCGCCGGCCGGGCGATCGGCGGGACGGTCCACTACCGGAAGAGCATTCCGGCGCGGTACCGCTACCGGATCGCTCTCGGCGTCTACATTCTCATCTCCCTGCTGGAAGGGACGTACCTGTTCTGTCCGATCCCGGCGATGATGGTCATGTGCCTGCTCGTGGGGATGGGCGGGGTCACCAGCTATACGATCCGGATCTCCGCCACCCAGAGCTATGTGCCGGATGAGAAGAAGGGCCGCTTCAACGGCGCCTTCAACATGCTCTCGACGGCCGGCGCGCTGACCGGCGAGTTCCTGGCGGGCACGCTCACGCTGGTCATGAGCGGCCGGGCGGTCCTTCTGTGCGCGATGCTCCTGTGTGCCGCGGCGGCCGTGCTCTTCATCGGCGGCGGAAGGGAGCACGTCGCGGTGATCTACAACCGGAGCGAATGATACCCCGGGCGGAAACCGTTACGCGACGGGCTGCTGTGACTGTCCGAGCAGGTCACTGAGCTTCTTTCCATAGAAAAAGTCATGGACCATCTCGTCGTACTCCGTCCAGAGCGGCAGCGTCTTGCAGCCGCCTTTGCGGGGGCAGTCGTTGCTGTCCGCGGCGAGGCACGCGACGGAGGAGAGCGTGCCTTCCATCAGCTCCAGGATCTCGCCGACGGTGTAATCCTCGGGCTTTCTGCAGAGCTTGTAGCCGCCGCCTTTGCCGCTGGCGCCTGTGAGCAGGCCGCCGGCCACCATATCTTTCACAATGATCTCCAGGTACTTCTTGGAGAGCTCCTGTCTGGCAGCGATATCCTTGAGCGGGATATAGCTGCCGTTGTCATTTTCCGCCAGATCGAGCATGACGCGGATCGCGTATCTTCCTCTTGTTGAGATCATTTCTGTTCATCCTTTCCTGCGGAGCTGCCCACATTTTCACCTATTATACCGCAGGGCAAATAGGCAGGCAAGACTTCCGGGCAATTTACGCCTATTGACACGGTAGGCGAATAGGCGTAGAATCTGGGCAGACAAGAAAGGAGGCCGCTATGGCAGAGCAGCTTTTAAAGGTGGAAGGACTGACGGCGGGAGCCGCCGGAAAAGAGATCCTTCACGGAATAGATCTGGAGATCGGCAGAGGAGAGACACATGTGCTGATGGGCCCGAACGGCGCGGGCAAGTCGACGCTGGCCGGCGTGCTCATGGGAGATCCGGAGCTGGAGATCACGGGCGGGACCGCGGTGTTTGACGGGGAGGACCTCCTGCCGCTGGCGGTCGATGCGCGGGCGAAGAAGGGGATGTTCCTGTCTTTCCAGAATCCGATCGAGGTGCCGGGGATCTCCCTGGAGAACTTCCTGCGCACCGCGATCGAGCAGCGGACGGGGAAGCGGACCCGGGTCTGGGCCTTCCGGAAGGAAGTGAAGGCGCTGCTGGAGCATCTGCAGATGGATCCGGGGTTCGCGGAGAGGGACCTGAACGTCGGCTTCTCCGGAGGGGAGAAGAAGAAGGCGGAGATGCTGCAGATGCTGCTGCTGAAGCCGTCCCTCGCGATCCTGGACGAGACGGATTCCGGGCTGGATGTGGACGCCGTGCGGACGGTCTCCAAGGGCGTGGAGGAGTTCCAGAAGGACCGGTCGGCGTCGCTCCTGATCATCACGCACAACGCGGCGATCCTGTCGGCCCTGCACGTGGACGCGGTGCACATCCTGGTGGACGGGAAGATCGTGGAGACCGGCGGACCGGAGCTGATCGGGCGGATCGGGCGCGAGGGCTTCGCGGGGTTTGAGGAGAGAGCGGAGGACGCGGGATGAGCGGAGAGAAGACCTATGTGGAGGATGTCGACCGCGCCTTCTACGATTTCCGGAATGAGGAGAAGGACGTCTACCGGGTCCGGAGCGGACTGACGGAGGAGATCATCCGCGAGATCTCCCGGGAGAAGAACGACCCCGACTGGATGCTGCAGTTCCGCCTGCGGGCGCTGGAGCTCTTCCACAGGATCGAAATGCCGGACTGGGGCCCGGACATCTCCGGGCTGGACATGGACAATATCGTCACCTACGTGCGGCCGGACACGGCACGGATGCACACGCGCTGGGAGGACGTGCCGGCGGAGATCCGCGACACGTTCGAGCGGCTCGGGATCCCGCAGTCGGAGCGGGAGTCCCTGGCGGGCGTCGGGGCGCAGTATGATTCCGAACTCGTGTACCACAGCGTCCGGGAGGAAGTCGCCGGACAGGGCGTGGTCTACACCGATCTCGAGAGCGCCCTGCACGGGGAATACGCGGACATGATCCGGCAGCATTTCATGAAGCTGGTGCCGCCGACGGACCACAAGTTCGCGGCGCTGCACGGGGCGGTCTGGTCGGGCGGCTCCTTCGTCTACGTGCCCCCGGGCGTGACGGTGGAGATTCCGCTGCAGTCCTATTTCCGGCTGAACGCGCCGGGCGCCGGCCAGTTCGAGCACACGCTGATCATCGTGGACAAGGGCGCGCATCTGCATTTCATCGAGGGGTGCTCCGCGCCGAAATACAACGTCGCGAACCTGCATGCCGGCTGTGTCGAGCTGTTCGTCGGCGAGGACGCCGTCCTGCGCTATTCGACCATCGAGAACTGGTCGAAGAACATGTACAACCTCAACACGAAGCGGGCGAGAGTGGAGAGGGGCGGCAAGGTCGAATGGGTCTCCGGCTCTTTCGGCTCGCACGTCTCCTATCTGTACCCGATGAGCATCCTGGAGGGCCGCGGGGCGGGCTGTGAGTTCACCGGCGTGACCTTCGCAGGCGCCGGCCAGAACCTGGACACCGGCTGCAAGATCGTGCACAATGCCCCGGAGACGACCAGCTATGTGAACACGCGCTCGATCTCGAAGAGCGGGGGCATCAGCACCTTCCGGAGCGCGGTGGTCGTGACGCCGAAGGCGGAAGGGGCGAAGGCGGCGGTGTCCTGCCAGTCCCTGATGCTGGACGATCAGTCGCGGTCGGACACGATCCCGGCCATGGACATCCGCACGAGCAAGGCCGACGTGGGACACGAGGCGAAGATCGGCCGCATCCCGCAGGAGGCGGTCTATTACCTGATGAGCAGGGGCCTGTCGGAGGAGGACGCGAAGGCGCTGATCGTGAGCGGCTTCGCGGAGAACGTCTCCAAAGAGCTGCCGCTCGAATACGCGGTGGAGATGAACAATCTCATCCGCATAGAGATGAAAGGAGCCATCGGATGAGCCAGCAGATCGTGAATACACCCATTGCCGGCACCTTTCGCTGGCTGAAAGCGGGCGGGACGGAGATCGATGTGCCCGCGGAACAGAATGAAAGCTACTACGCCCTGTTGGAAAAAGAAGAGCGGACCATCGTCCTGGAAGATGACGCGGCGGCCGTGCTCTTCCGGGCGGACCTCGAAAAAGGCAGTGTCCTGCACCTGATCCAGATCCGCAGACAGGATGGGGGCCCCGAAGGCCTCACACGCACGGACGTGCAGGTGACCTGCGCGGAGGATGCGCAGTTCCACTGGTACAGGGTCGTCCTGGGCGGCGATGCGACGTACGACAACTGCTCCGTGGCGCTGCGGGGCGAAGGGAGCAGCTTCACCGCGGATATCGGGTACCGGTTGGACGGGCGGAGCCGCTATGACGCCAACTGCGAGGCGATCCACATGGGCAGGCGGACGGAGAGCGCGATCAGCGCTTCCGGCGTGCTGTCGGACCGCGCGCACAAGCTGCTGCGGACCACGATCGATCTCCGGAGAGGCTGCGCCGGCGCGGTCGGAAATGAGAATGAAGACGTGCTGCTGATGGACGAGACCGTGCAGAACGTGAGTGTGCCGATGATCCTCTGCACGGAGGAGGACGTGGTGGGCAACCACGGCGCCTCGATCGGGCAGCCGGATGAGCGGCTTCTGTACTATATGGCCTCGCGGGGCATCGACGCGGAGACGGCCTGCGGGATGCTGGCGCAGGCGAAGATCGAAGCGGTCATCGGGAAGATCCCGGACGCACAGGTGCAGGCGCGGGTGCGGGAGCAGCTGCACGGAGGAGACGGAGGAGAGGAGGCATGATGGACGTGAAGGCGGTGCGCAGGGACTTTCCCCTGCTCTCGGGCGGGTCTTCCCTCGCCTATCTCGACAATGCCGCGACGGCGCAGAAGCCGGAAGCGGTGCTGCGCGCGATCCGCGATTTCTACGAGACGAGCAATGCCAATCCGCTGCGGGGGCTGTATGCGCTGTCGCAGCGGGCGACGGATGCCTACGAGGAAGCGAGGGAGGCGGTCCGCGACTTCATAGGCGCCGGGAGCGCTGAGGAGATCATTTTCACGCGGAACGCGACGGAGAGCCTGAACCTCGTCGCGTACAGCTACGGGTCGCTCCTGCAGGCGGGCGACGAGATCGCCGTCTCCGTGACGGAGCACCACAGCAACCTCCTGCCCTGGCAGCAGCTGGCGGGGCGGACCGGCGCCGTGCTCCGGTGGATCGAATGCGACGCGGCGGGGATCATCACGGAAGACGCTTTCCGCAGCGCGCTGTCGGAGCGGACGCGCCTGGTGGCGATGGCGCAGGTCTCCAACGTGCTCGGACGGGAGAACGACATCCGGACCTTCGCGCGGATCGCGCATGAGGCCGGGGCTGTCTTCGTCTGCGACGGCGCGCAGAGCGTGCCCCACATGCCGGTGGACGTGCGGGCGCTGGGGGTGGATTTTCTCGCTTTTTCCGGGCATAAGATGTGCGGGCCGATGGGGATCGGCGTGCTCTACGGCCGCAGGGAGCTGCTGGAGAAGATGCCGCCCTTCCTCTTTGGCGGGGAGATGATCGAGTATGTCACCCGGGAGGGCGCGACCTGGGCGGAGCTGCCCCACAAGTTCGAGGCGGGCACGGTGAACGCCGCCGGCGCGGTCGGGCTGAAAGCGGCGATCGACTACTATCGCGCGGTCGGATTTGACGAGATCGTGCGCCGGGAGGAGGCCCTCTCGGAGCTCGCGTACCGGACACTGGCCGGGATCCCGCACCTGCGGATCCTGGGGGCGCCGGAGGGAGCGGAAGATTCGGCTGTTCGTGAAGGCGCGGGGGCGGAGCGGCACGGGATCTTCTCCTTCACGCTGGACGGGGTGCACCCGCACGACATCGCGGAGATCCTCAGCGCGGACGGGATCGCCGTCCGGGCGGGGCACCACTGCGCGCAGGTCCTGCTGCAGCATCTGGGCGTCTCCTCCGCGGCCCGGGTCAGCCTCGCGTTCTACAACACGGAGGAGGAGATCCTGCGCCTCGGGGAGAGCCTCCGCAGCGTGAGAAGGAGAATGGGATATGCAGAATAGTTTCTACCGCGAGATCATCAATGATCACAACCTGCGGCCGCTCCACAAGCATATGCTTCCGAGGGCGCAGAGGGAACTGCGCGGCGTCAACCCCAGCTGCGGAGATGACATCACCCTGCGCCTCACGGTGCGCGACGGCGTGATCGAAGAGGGCGCCTATACTGGGGACGGCTGCGCCATCTCCCAGGCCTCGGCGGACATGATGCTGGACCTGGTCCTCGGAAAGACCACGGAGGAGGCTCTGCACCTGGCGGACATCTTCCTGCGCATGATCAAAGGCGGCGCTTCCGCGGAGGAGATCGGGGAACTGGAAGAGGCCGGCTCCCTGATCGACGTCTCCCACATGCCCGCCCGCGTCAAGTGCGCGGTGCTCGGGTGGCACACGCTGCAGAACCTGCTGGGGGAGGAGTAGGTGGAGAGCAAGGCTGTCGTATTTGAAAATGCGGCGGTTATGGTCAGCGCCCGGGAGACATATGATCAGCGTCCGGGAGACATGACTGTCAAATTGCACGCACAGATGGTACATCCCCCAAATGCGTT
Organism: Lachnospiraceae bacterium UBA3692; assembly: GCA_002372815.1. GTDB lineage: Bacteria > Bacillota > Clostridia > Lachnospirales > Lachnospiraceae > CAG-791. Next base: position 26,661 of record DFIR01000064.1, on the reverse strand, counting down.
TATACCAGGACCGCATTTTTAAACGCATAGTTCAAAACTTCTGAATTCACGTGCAAAAAATTAAGGGCATCCTAAACGCAAAATGACGTATCTTCCTGTATGCGTCTATTTTTGCCCGTAAATTGTAAACGCAGAATAGCATGTCTCTCAACTTGCGTTTATTCAGGTCTATTTATTGTTAACGCGGAACAGCGTAACTCCTAACTTGCGTTTATACAGGTCTGTTTTGTATAAACGCAGAATCTGACATCAGAATGATTCGTTTAAAAAAGTGATCATCAGATAGACAGGCGCGTGCATTTTTTAATGCGACAGCGCTTGTTTTTCGTGCCTGGCGGCTGACTTGCGCAAAAAGGAAAGATTCCGTATCATGCTTATATTGATCCGGCTGACAAGGCCGGCAGAGCAGACCGGAAGGAGCAGGCAGATGGGCGAGTCGCTGAAAATGCAGCCGAAGAGCATCGTCGTGCGCGGTGCGAGAGTACATAATCTGAAGAATATCGACGTGGACATCCCGCTCGGGAAGCTGGTCGCGATCGCGGGCGTGTCGGGTTCCGGCAAATCCTCGCTGGCGCTCGGGACGCTGTACGCGGAGGGATCGAGGCGGTACCTGGAGGCGCTGTCCACCTATACGAGACGGAGGATCACGCAGACCGGCAGGGCCGATGTGGACGTGGTCCGGCATGTGCCGGCGGCGCTCGCGCTGCACCAGAGGCCGGGCGTGCCGGGCGTGCGGAGCACCTTCGGGACGTCGTCGGAGCTGCTGAACAGCCTTCGTCTTATGTTTTCCCGTCTGGGGAGCCATATGTGTCCGAACGGGCATCACGTGCCGGCCGGCATGGAAGTGGCGCTGATGCTGCCGATCCGGTGCCCGGCCTGCGGGGAGGAGTTCTACGGGCCCGGCGCGGAGGAGCTGGCTTTCAATTCGGACGGCGCCTGCCCGACCTGCTCCGGCACGGGCATCCTGCGGACCGTCGACGAGTCCACCCTGGTGCCGGATGAATCGCTCACCATCGACGAGGGGGCCGTCCTGCCCTGGCAGACGCTCATGTGGTCGCTGATGAAGGATATCGCCCGGGAGCTCGGCGTCCGCACCGACGTGCCTTTCCGCGAACTGACGCCGCAGGAGCGGGAAATGGTCTTCCACGGACCGGCGGTGAAGCACCACATGATCTACCAGAACCGGACCAGCGGGGCCGCCGGGGAGATGGATTTCACGTATTTCAACGCCACCTATACCGTCGAGAATGCCCTCTCCAAGGTCAAGGACGAGAAGGGCATGAAGCGCGTCGCAAGATTTCTGCGGGAGACGGCCTGCCCGGACTGCGGCGGCACACGGCTCAGCGCAAAAGCCCGCACCTCAACACTCGCCGGGAAAAACCTGGCCGAAGCAACAGCCCTCACACTGGATTCGCTCCTCGCATGGGTGGAGACGGTGCCCGGGACCCTTCCCGCGGAGATGCGGCCGATGGCCGACAGCATCATCCGGTCGCTGACGGACAACGCGAAGCGTCTGGAGGACCTGGGGCTCGGCTATCTCTCGCTGGACCGCGCGAGCAGCACCCTCTCGACCGGCGAGCGGCAGCGCGTGCAGCTGGCCAGGGCCGTCCGCAATGAGACGACCGGCGTCCTCTACGTGCTCGACGAGCCGAGCATCGGCCTGCATCCGTCCAATATCGACGGCCTGATGGGGGTCGTGGACAGCCTGATCGCGGACGGCAACTCCGTGATCCTCGTCGATCACGACGTGCGGGTGCTCGGGCGGGCGGACCACATGATCGAGATGGGCCCTCTCGCCGGCAAAGAAGGCGGCACCGTCATCGGGCAGGGGACACCGGCGGAGATCGCGCAGAATCCCGCCTCGAAGATCGCCGGCTTCCTGACTGGTGAGGAGACGGTCCTCACCAGGCGGCGCGCCTCCCGCGAAGAACTGTTCGCCCAGGGCGTGATCCACATGGAGACGGCGCCGATCCACACAGTGCACGCCCTCTCGGCCGATATTCCGAAAGGCCGGCTGGTGGCGGTGACCGGCGTGTCGGGATCCGGCAAGACCACCATGGTCCTGGAGAGCCTGATCCCCGGGCTCCAGGCGGCGGCCGCCGGCCGGAAGCTGCCGGAGCATGTGACGGCGATCCGCGCCGAAGGGATCCGCCGCGCCAACCTGATCGACGCGACGCCCATCGGCATCAACATCCGCTCCACGGTGGCGACCTACAGCGGCGTCCTCGACGACCTGCGCAAGCTGTTCGCGGGAACAAAGGCCGCCAAGGAGAGAAAACTGGGCGCAGGCGCCTTCTCTTACAATACCGGTTCCCTGCGGTGCAAGACCTGCGACGGGACGGGCCAGATCTCCCTGGACGTGCAGTTCCTGCCGGACGTGACCATCACCTGCCCTGCCTGCGGCGGCTCCCGCTACGCCCCGGAGGCGGATGCCGTGCGGTGGGCGCCGAAGCATGGGAAGGGCGCAGAGAAGAGCTACACCCTTCCGGAGCTCATGCAGATGACGGTGAAGGAGGCGCTGGAGATCTTCGCGGGGAATCCGAAGATCCGGGCGAACCTGCAGGTGCTGCAGGGCCTCGGCCTCGGCTACCTGACCCTCGGGGAGGACACGCCGGCGCTGTCCGGCGGCGAGGCGCAGAGACTGAAGCTGGCCTCGGAGATGGGGCGGACCCAGGAGGACGCCGTCTTCGTCTTCGACGAGCCGACGATCGGCCTGCATCCGCTGGATGTGCAGGTGCTGCTGTCCGTTTTCACGCGCCTGGTGGAAGCCGGGGCGACCGTGATCGTCATCGAACACGACCTGGACGTCATCGCCAACAGCGACTACATCCTGGACATGGGCCCGGGCGGCGGCGAGAGCGGCGGCCGGATCGTCGCAGCGGGGACGCCGGAGGAGATCGCCGCGGACCCGGCGAGCCTGACCGGGAAGTATCTGAAGGAAGTCCTGACAGAAGCAGGAAAATAAGAGTACAGCAGAACAGACAGGTCTGCAACATGAAAGAGGGATGCCGCACCATAGAAAAGTGCGGCATCCCTCATTTCGTCATTTCTTGTTTGCTTCCGGTCCGTTGTAGACCAGGGCCAGCATGGTCAGGTCGTCGAACTGTTCGGCGTCACGCACGAAGCCGTTTACGGCGCTGCGCATGTTTTCGAGCATTTCTTCCGGCGGGGCATCGGGGTGCTGGTTCAGCGCTTCCAGCATCCGGTCGGTGCCGAACATCTTCTTGTCGGCGTCCGTCGCCTCCGGGACACCGTCCGTGTATAGGAACATCCTGGAGCCGGGCTCCAGCTGGATCTCGTATTCCTTGTAGCGGACGCCGTCGAAGCCGCCCACGACGAAGCCGTGCGGATCCCGGAAGAGCGAGAAGGAGCCGCCCGGATGCCGGATGGCGGGGTACTCGTGGCCCGCGTTCACGGCGGTCATTTTGCCGGTGGAGATCTCCAGAATGCCAAGCCAGACGGTCACGAACATCTCTTCGCGGTTGTTCTGGCAGATGGCGGCGTTCGTGTCTGTCAGGATCTCGGCAGGGGTCTTGCCCATCTTGGCGTTGCTGGCCAGGATGATACGGGAAGCCATCATGAACAGCGCCGCCGGGACGCCCTTGCCGGACACATCGGCGATCAGTATGCACAGGTGATCGTCATCCAGCAGGAAGAAGTCGTAGAAATCGCCGCCGACCTCGCGGGCGGGATCCATCGAGGCGTAGACGTCGAATTCCGGCCGGTCTGGGAAGGCCGGGTAGATGTTCGGCAGCATGTCCGCCTGGATGCGGGTCGCCAGCGCGAGCTCCGTGCCGATCCGCTCCTTCTCCGCGGTGATCTCGGTGATCTGCCGGATGTAGTTCTGGGTCTTCCTGGAGATGGAGGCGAAGGCCTCCGCCAGGATCTCGATCTCGTCGTCGGTCCGGTAGACGTCCTCCATCTCGAAGAGCAGGTCGCCCTCACGGAGCGAGTTGATGCGCTGCGTCATGTGCTCGAGCGGCCGGATGATGCGCTTGGCGAGGGCCAGTGCGGCGGTGACCGCAAGGACCGCGAGGAGCAGCATCACCAGGAAGAAGAACCGCTGGGACCTGACAGCCCCGCTGCGGTAAGCCGCAAGGGACGCGGCGTTGATGTCGTCATAGCGCTGCAGCAGGGCCTCGGTGGGCTGGCGGCACACGGAGGCTTCCACCGCGGAGATGACCGTCCAGCCGACGGTCGCCATCGGCGCGCCGGACAGATAATAGTCCTTCCCGTCCACCGTGACGCGCTGCAGACCGGTCTTTCCGGACAGCGCTTCGGTCACGAACCCGGCAAGCTCGGCGTTTCCGCTCTGCCGGAGATCGGGAGCGTCCGCGGAGAGTGCCGGCCGGAACGTCCCTTCGCTGTTGGGAGAGAACAGGACCTGGCCGTTTTCATTGACCACGCAGAGAAAACCGCCGTTTGCCACAGAATTCTCCACATATTCCTGGACGGAGGTGAGAAAGATGTCGGCGCCGACCACGGCGACGAGCTCCCCGTCCCGGTATACAGGTGCCGCGCAGACCAGCCCCGGGATCTCCGTGAAGGCATCCGATTCCACACCGGTGAAGATGAGATCCCCCGCCTCGACGGCCTGCAGGTACCAGGGCCGGGAGGTCACGGCAAAGTCGCTGACGCTGCCGTCTTCTTCAAAATAGGCTCCGGCGCGGTCGTCGACGAACAGGATGTTTCCGTCCGGCGTCGCCACGAAGCAGGAGCTGAGCTTCTTTGAATTCCGGAACATGGAGAGCAGGACTTCGCTCATGTTCGCCGCCAGCGCCAGGGACTCGGAGTCCTGCGGGTCGACGCCTGCCTCGTGCTGCACCTGCACGGAGGGGATGCCGTCGTTCGCCGCATCCGGCGGGTAGAACGGGTGAGGGGAGAAGCTGTCGGCATTCGCGAACAGCTCCGTCGCGAAAGTCTGCAGCGTCAGCACGTCCTCCCGGACATCGGAGAACAGATCGTCCGCGATATAGGCCTGGAGGGCGGTCGTCTTGGTCATGGAAGTATTCAGGACGGCGTCCATCGTCGCTTCGGAGCTCTCTTCAATGGAGACCTGCTGCTCGAGGCCGGCTGTCTCGACGACCTGTGCCAGCTGCCGGTGCTGATAGAGCTGCATGCCGGCAAAAGCGCCCACGAGCGCGAGGATAAATATGAGCATCAGATTGAAGATCTTCTGCTGCAGGCCTCCGATTTTTAAGCCATGGATCACTTTCATCAACCGTTTCCTTTCCTGTATTATTCCCAGAATTCTTTGGAGCCTGTCTTTTTCCCGAGTGCGTCGCGCAGCTCCATCATGGCGGTGTAGTTGGGAAGGAGGAAGATCGGACGGCCTTCCGTCTCCAGTTTCTCTACGAGGGCCGTGTAATCTGTGAAGCGCTCGAGGCGGTCCCCGGCGCCCGCCTGTTCCAGACGGCGGCAGAGGTCCTCCGCGCGGTCGCCGCCCGCGTAGATCTTCCGCAGGTGGGGGTCGGCGCAGAGCTTCTCGTAATCCGTGGTCCCGATCCAGGAGATGTCGTGCCCGTCGCCTGTGCGGTCGTTGAGGCACAGGACCGCCGTGTAGTCGTCCTCCATGCCGGTGACGTAGGAGAAAGCCTGGTTGCAGCCGGCGGGATTCTTGACGAGGATCATCTGGACGCGCTGGCCGGCGAGGTCGAAGGTCTCCATCCGCCCGAACGCGGAGCGGACGCTGGCGAGGGAATCGGCGGCGGTCTGCGCGGGGATGCCGATCGCTGTGGCGGCGGCCACGGCGGCTGCCGCATTGTAGATGTTATAGACGGCCGGCAGGGCGATGCGCGCTTCGAGCGTGTTCTCAGTTCCGCCGGCTTCCCTGACCTGCATCTGCACGGTGCTGCCCGCGGCAGTCATGCGGTCGATGCGGGTGACGGAGATGTCCGGCGTCTCGTGGCGCCAGCCGCACTTCGTGCACCGGAAGCCGCCGAGGTGGGCGTAGATGTGGTAGTCGTACTCGTAAGGCGCGCCGCACTCGGGGCAGACGCCGGCATCCGCGAGGTCCACGTTGCCCTGGACGCCGATGCTCTGTGCGAGGCCGTAGCGGATGACCTTGTTGGGGACGTGCAGCGCGAGGGAGGCCGTGAGCGGGTCCTCCGCGTTGAGGACCAGGGTCGACTGCGGGCTCCGCTCCACGCCGGTGCGGATCTCTTTCAGCGTGTTCTGCACGCCGCCGTAGCGGTCCACCTGGTCGCTGAACAGGTTGGTGACGACGATCGCCGCAGGGGTGATGTACTGCACGACCTGCTTGAGGGCGGCCTCGTCACATTCCAGGACGGCGTAGGGGTGGGTGGGCCGGCCGCGCCAGTCGGCGCTGCAGATCAGGTCCGAGGCGATGCCGTGGAGCAGGTTGGCGCCGGACTTGTCCCGCAGGCAGTCCCTGCCCGAGGAAGAGACGGCGTGTTCGATCATGTTGCAGGTGGTGGTCTTGCCGTTCGTGCCGGTGACGACGATGATCTGCATGCCCTCCGAGACGGCGGTGAGGATGTTCCTGGAGACCTTCATGGCGACGATGCCGGGGACGGCGGTGCCGCCGCGGCCGGTCCTGCGCAGGGCGGCGCGGGCAGCTTTGCAGGCGGCGACGGAGAGGACCGTCGGGATCAGACCGGGTTTTTTCATAGATGGAGCCTTTCTTGTGATAAGTACCGCGCAGGGAGGGCGCGGAAACACTTCGCGATGTCAGTCTGCCGGATAGTAGCGGCGCAGTCCGTCTCTCTCCACACAGAGAACCGTCCCCTGTGTGAGGTGATAGTCGAGGTGGGAGAAGCACTCGCCGGTGGCGAACCATTTCTGGACGACCGGGAAGGAATCCCAGTCCGCGGCGCGGATCTTCCATTTCATGCGGCCGGCGATCTCGTAGGCGCAGAGGCCGGGCTCGCTGCGGATGATGGAGAGCGCCTCGGCGAGGCGCCTCTCATGGTGGGCCAGGAGCTGGTCGATGCGCGCCCCGTAATCGCCGGTCTTCCGGTGGCCGGAAAGGGCCAGGTCCACGGGAAGATCCCGGACACGTCGCAGCGACGCGAGATAGTCGCCCAGGGAATCGGCAACACCGGGCCAGCTGGTGATGTTCGGCGTGATGTCGAAGAGGATGTGGTCGCCGGTGAACATGATGCGCTGCTCGCGGAGGTAGAACATGCAGTTGCCGGGGGTGTGGCCGGGCACGAGAAGTGTCTCGAGCCGGTAGGGCCCGACAGAGAGAATATCCCCGTCATCGAGGGGCGTCAGGCGCGGGTCTCTCTCCGGCATCGCTTCCGTGCGGGCGGGGTTTGAGGCGAACACTTCCCGCAGAAGCTCCTCGGAGAAGCCCTCCAGAGGGAAACGGGTGTACATCTTCAGCCAGGCCTCCACGGGGAGCAGGCCGGAGATGCGCGCCAGGTCGGTGCGGCCCATGTAGATGCGCCGCCCGGGGCCGGCGAAGAGGTCCGCCATCCCGCTGTGGTCCGAGTGCAGGTGGGTGCACAGGACGTCCCGCCGGGCGGGATCGGAGCACAGCTCGTCAAGACCCGCCTGCAGAGCCTCTCTGCATACGGGCCTCCGGAAGCCGGTGTCTATGAGAAGGTCGCGGTCATCCCCCCGGAGAAAGTAACTGTTGAGCTCCCGCAAGGGGTTGCCGGGGAGGGCGACGCCGATCCTGTAGATATTTTTGCATACTTCTTCGATCATAATGGGAGATTATAACATTTCACGAAGGAGGTGGCAACGAGCGTCATTTCAGGATTGTATTTATCTGAAAACAATCGTAATTTTGTTGATAAATCTGTGAAAATTGTCTAAAATAACAGTAGCTATATTATAGCACTGCGGCACTGCACGGAGGGATCCGTGCGGTGCCTCATGTATTTTCAGGGGTAATTGTTGGTTTATTATCAAACGAAGCAGACAGGGGGTGCAAGATGAACAGTCTGGTACTGATCGGTGCATTGCTCGGCGTGTGCGCGCTCGGTTTCGCGGCCTATCTCGCGAACAAGGTCGTGCGGCAGGATGCCGGGACAGACAGGATGAAAGAGATCGCGGCATTCATCCATGAAGGGGCGACGGCCTTCCTCATGGCGGAATACAGGATCCTGGTCATTTTCGTGGTGATCCTGTTCCTGCTGATCGGCCTGGGGATCGGCTGGCTGACGGCCGGCTGCTTCCTGATCGGCGCGCTCTTCTCCACCGCGGCCGGCTACATCGGCATGAACGTGGCGACCCGCGCGAACGTGCGGACCGCGGCGGCGGCCAGGGCCAGCGGCATGAACGCGGCGCTGTCGGTCGCCTTCTCCGGCGGCGCGGTGATGGGGATGAGCGTGGTCGGCTTCGGCCTGCTCGGCGCGAGCGTCATCTATTTCGTGACCGGGAGCGCGGACGCGCTCTCCGGCTTCTCACTCGGCGCCTCGTCTATCGCGCTCTTCGCGCGCGTGGGCGGCGGCATCTACACAAAGGCGGCGGACGTCGGCGCGGACCTGGTCGGCAAGGTCGAGGCCGGCATCCCGGAAGATGATCCCCGCAACCCGGCGGTCATCGCGGACAACGTGGGCGACAACGTGGGCGACGTGGCCGGCATGGGCGCGGACCTGTTCGAGTCGTATGTGGGGTCCATCGTCTCCGCGGTCACCCTCGGGGCGGTGTCCTGGCAGGTGACCGGGGCCGTGTTTCCGCTGATGATCGCGGCGCTCGGCATCGCGGCGGGGATCCTCGGCTGCTTCTTCGTCAAAGGGGATGAGAACGCCAACCCGCACAAGGCGCTGAAGATGGGCAGCTATGTCTCCTCCGGCATCGTGGTGGTCGGATCCGTGCTCCTGAGCTTCGCCTTCTTCGGGAACCTGAAGGCGGCCTTCGCCATCATCTTCGGCCTGGTCGTCGGCCTCCTGATCGGCATCGTGACGGAGATCTACACCTCCGGCGACTACCGGTTCGTGAAGAAGATCGCGCAGCAGTCCGAGACCGGTCCCGCGACCACCGTGATCAGCGGCATCGCCGTCGGCATGCAGTCCACGGCGATCCCGATCCTCCTGATCGCCGTCGGCATCATCGGCGCCTATCTGGCCTTCGGCCTGTACGGGATCGCGCTCGCGGCGGTCGGCATGCTCTCCACGACCGGGATGACCGTCGCGGTGGACGCCTACGGACCGATCGCGGACAACGCGGGCGGCATCGCGGAGATGTCGAGACTCCCCTCCAAGGTCCGGAAGATCACCGACAAGCTGGATGCGGTCGGCAACACCACCGCGGCGATGGGCAAGGGATTCGCCATCGGCAGCGCGGCGCTGACGGCGCTGGCGCTCTTCGTCTCGTACGTGCAGGCGGTCGGGCTTGACGGCATCGACCTTCTGAATTATAAAGTGATCGTAGGGCTCTTCGTGGGCGGCATGCTGCCCTTCCTCTTCTCGGCGCTGACCATGGACAGTGTGTCCAAGGCGGCCTATAAGATGATCGAGGAGGTGCGGCGCCAGTTCCGCACGATCGACGGCATCCTGGAGGGAACGGGCAAGCCGGACTACACGAGCTGCGTGGCGATCTCCACGAAGGCGGCGCTGCACGAGATGCTCGTGCCGGGCGTCATGGCGGTGGTCGTGCCGCTCCTGATCGGCGTCCTGCTGGGACCCGCGGCGCTGGGCGGTCTGCTGGCCGGCTCGCTGGTCACGGGTGTCATGCTGGCGATCTTCATGTCCAACTCCGGCGGCGCCTGGGACAATGCGAAGAAATACGTGGAGGACGGACACCACGGCGGCAAGGGCAGCGACGCGCACCACGCGGCGGTCGTCGGCGACACCGTGGGCGATCCTTTCAAGGACACGTCGGGGCCTTCCCTGAACATCCTGATCAAGCTGATGACGGTCGTATCGCTCGTATTCGCGCCGCTCTTCCTGAAGATCGGCGAACTGTTCTGACAGTAGGGAGGACGGAAAATGATCGGAGAGAACTTTACCAAATATCAGGAGATGCGCAAGGTATTCGGGAAGATCACGGAGGTCGCCCGGGAGCTGAAGAGGCCGATGCGGGTCGCGGTCGCCGGCGCGGACGCGGAGAACATCCTGCAGGGCGTCTTCGACGCGCAGGAGGCGGGGCTTGTGGAGCCCGTGCTGATCGGCAGCGAGAGGAAGATCATGGCGACGCTGGAGCAGCTGGGGCTGCAGGACCGGCAGTATGACCTGCAGGCCGTCAAGGCGGACACGAACGTCGTGCAGTACGCGATCGAGATGATCCAGGCCGGCGCGGCGGACGCCCTGATGCGGGGCAACACGCAGACGAGGGACTTCCTGCTGCCCATCCTCAACAAGGCCAACCATCTCGTCCAGCCGGACCGCCTGATCACCCACGTGAACATGCTCAAGTTCGAGGGCTACGACAAGGTCCTCGCGATCTCCGACTGCACACTGCTGGTGGAGCCCTCCATCGAGCAGCGCAAGCAGGTCATCCGGAACATGACCGAGGCCCTGAACCTGATCGGGGTCGAGAAGCCCAATCTGGCACTGCTGGCGCTGGTGGAGAAGCCCAGCTTCCACATGCGCGACACCGTGGAGGCGACGACGATCATCCTGGACCACAAGGAGGAGCCGATCGCGAACTGCAACCTGTGGGGCCCGATCGCCTACGACCTGATCGTGAGCAAGGAAGCGGCGAGACTCAAGAAATATGACTGCCCTTACTGCGGCGAGTTCGACGGCATCGTGGTGCCGTCCCTGCTGGCGGGCAATCTCATCTGCAAACTGCTGGATACGCACCTGCACTCCTCCGGCTGCTGCCTGCTGATGGGCGCGACCATCCCGATCGCCCTCACCGGCCGCAGCGAGTCTCCGGAGCAGGCATACCTGTCCCTGGCCGGCTGCGCGGCGATGTTCGCGGAGCACCTGAACAGGAGATGACATTTTAAGAGAGGACCGGCGGCCGATCTGTGTGCCGCGGAGACACATGCACAAATATTTCGATATCAATGAAGAAGGCTTCAGCGTGCGCTGCAAGCTCTACTGCGATGACCCGCGGGGGATCCGGCGGGTCATCGTTTTCGGCCACGGCTTCGGGGGCCACATGGACAACAAGGCCGCCGAGCGGTTCGCCGTCAAGGCGCTGGCCAAGTACCGCCATCTCGGCATCGTGACCTTCAACTGGCCCTGCCACGGAAGCGACGCGAGGAACAAGCTGGTGCTGGCGGACTGCGACACCTACCTGCGCCTCGTGAACGCTTACTGCCGGGAGCAGCTCGGCGCGGAGACGCTCTACGCCTACGCCACGAGCTTCGGCGCCTATATTTTCCTCAAATACATGCACGAGCACGGCACGCCGTTTAAGAGGACCGTCCTCCGCTGCCCGGCCATCCCGCTCTATGAGGTGTTCACGCACAGCATCATCGGGAAGGAGGAGCTGGAGAAGCTCGCGAAGGGCAAGCCGGTCCTCGCCGGCTTCGACCGCAAGGTCCGGATCACCCAGGACCTCCTGGAGGAGATCCGGGAGGCGGACGTCACGCAGTGGGACTTCCTGGACCTGTCGGAGGACATCCTGATCCAGCACGGGACCAAGGACGAGATCGTGCCCGCAGAGGGGATCCGGCGCTTCGCGGACGACAACCTGATCGAGCTTGAGGAGATCGAAGGCGCCGACCACCGCTTCCAGGATCCGAAGAAGATGGACTACGCGATCAGCGAGATCCTGAAGTTCCTGGACCTGTAAACAGCATATGGATCAAACGGCAGAGCCGCCCCCGGTGTCTTTCCAAATCGGGGGCGGCTTTGTATAATGAAGGGAGGTATCGGCAGGGAGACCTGCCCGCAGAGAAGAAGGAGAACCGCCTGTATGTATGGCCTGTGCATGATTCTTGACCGTATACTGAATCCGCTCATCAATGCGCTTGCGGCGGGGGAACTCTTGCTGTTCGCCTTCAATATCTATAAGCTGGAGGCCCTGCGCAGGAAGACGGACCGGATCAACAACAACGTGACGGGCAAGACACGGGAAGTCGGCATCCGGGGGAAACGGCACTCCACGAAGCGGGAGGTCGTGACGGAGCGGGACTGGGACGAGTTCGACGCCCTGTGCAGTCAGTACCAGAAGGACGGGCAGTGGTATTCCGCCTATTCCCTGATCATCCAGCTGTTCACGCTGCTGGGGATCCTCGGGACGGTCGCGGGACTCTACATCGCCATGCAGGGCAACCGGGACTGGTCCAGCGCGGAAGGGATGTTCGAAGGCGTCCGCTTCGCGCTGTCCTCGACGGTGCTGGGCATCTGCTGGGCGGTGGTGTACAAGGTCGGGGATATTTTCCTCACCGCCCGCTATATCGACTACATCGACAACGGGATCGAGCTGTTCCGCAGCAATTATTACGAGGAGAAGAATTATGGGCAGACGCCGTAGACGGAGCGCCGGCGACGAGATCAACCTGACGCCCCTCCTCGACGTGCTTTTCTCCATTCTTTTCATCGCATTGCTCACGAGTACGCAGAGCGAGAAGCTCCTGCAGGCGGACGCGCAGGAGACACAGGCGCAGGTGGAGGCGCTCACCTCCCGCGTGGACGAGCTGGAAGCCGCGGCGGAGAGCGCCCGGATCTATGAGGAGAACGCGGTGATCGTGACGCTGCTCAACGACATCGAGGACGGGAACCACGTCCTGCGTGTCTGCGAGGGCAGGGAGGCGGAGGTGCAGGAGACGGTCCGCATGGGAGCTGACCGCCCCCAGTACACGCGCAGCCGGCTGCGGGCGATCATCGAAGCATATGTGGAAGGAGCGCCGGACCAGCCGGTCTATGTGGTGTTCCGCTGCCGCCCGGACCGGATCTACCGCACGGAGGAGTTCCTGCCGATCCAGGAGGAGCTGCAGTCACTGAGACGCAGGCACAAGGAAGTATTCTACGAGATCACGGAGGTAGATAGATGAGCGGACAGGACGGCGGGGAGAACACCCGGAACGGCGGAGAAAGGAATGCGCAGAAGAGAAACGGCGGGACCGGCAGGAGACTGACGGCCGGCGCGGCCATCCTTGCGCTGCTCGCGCTGCTGGGCGGCGGCGGCATAGGCTTCGGTCTCGGGAACGGACTGCTTCCGGGCAGCGGGAGCGGACAGGCTCAGCAGACCGCGCAGCAGGACGCCGCGGAGGCACAGGAGAAGGAGCCGGAGGCGCAGACGGACGAGGAAGGCGCCGTTCCGGACACCATCGTCGTGTCGATCTCGCAGGACGCCGTGACGATCAACGGAAATGCCGTGGCGAACGCGGAGGAGCTCCGCGCCTACATAGAGGAATACAATGCCGACGGAAGGACCTTCCGCCTGGAGGAGAAGCAGTCGATCCTGGAGACGTATGAGTGGGTCACGGATACTTTTACGGAGCTGGGCGTCGCGCTGCAGCACGAATGAAACGGACGAGGATGATGGGTAAGAGGATCTATATGCGTGTGCCGGCATTTCTGCTGGCAGGCATACTCGCTGCGCTGGGGCCGTCGGTGCCGGCGGCAGCGGCACAGAAAGAGGAAGCAGCCGGGGCGGCTGAGGCGGCCGGGACAGCTGATGCAGTCGATGCAGCCGATGCGGCCGATGCGGCCGCCGAAGGAACTGCCGCGGCGGGGGCACAGAAGCCCCGCTATGAAGCCGGCTCCGACCCGGTGCTGACCAGCCGGACGGATCTGCGGGACTACCTGCGGATCTGCCTGGACGCGGGGCAGAGGACGGCCGCCTTCTATTACGAGGGACCGCTGGAAGACCTGGAAGGGAGCGAAGCAGCCCGTATGTCCGGGGCGCTCTACTGCCGGATCCGCATCGAGGACGACGGGACCTCGCGGTACTGCCGCGTCGAGATGCTGCCGCACGCCGGGGAGAAGATCCTGGAAGCTTACCGGGCGGGCGACCTGTCCGGCCTGACGGAGAGGGAGCAGGAGACCCTGGATCTGGCCCTGAAGACGGCGGATGACCTGCGGGAGGCGGCGGGATTCGAGCCGCTGTACCGGGAGGCTGCCGAGGAAGAAAAGGCGGAAGAAAAGGCCGCAAAAACAGCGGAGGAGACCGACGAAGAAGCCGCCGAAGAAGCTGCCGGGGAAGCTGCCGGGGAACAGGCGGAGAAGGAAGCGACGGAGGATACCGGGAGCGGACAGGCGCCTGAGTACCTCGAGGATCTCGGGCTGGAGCGCCGGATCCACGACTGGATCTGCGACCGCGTCGAGTACTGCGCGGAGGTGCCGGCGGATTTTGCCCCCGAAGAGGCGCCTGCGTATCTGTCTGCGGTCGGCGCGCTGTTAGACGGAAGCGCGAACTGCCAGGGCTACACGGATGCGTTTCTTCTCATCGCCTCGCTGGCGGGCTATCAGGTCTCCTCGCAGAGCTGTGAGGACCCGGCGACGGGGAACGGGCATGTTTTCAATACCGTTCGTCTCGGGGACAGCTGGTATGCCGTCGACGTGACGAACGACGACAACGCGATCCGGACGGAGGACGGACCCCGCAGGGACTACCACCTGTTCAATGCCGGGATGGACGTGATCGGGGAGCAGCTGACGTGGCCGGAGGAGCTCACGGCGCATCCGATCGCGGAGACCAGTGACGACCGCTATTTCTATTACTGGGATGCGGAGACCGGCACGGACGGCTACCGGAGATGCTTTGACGAGATCGATGCGCTGGCGGAGGCGGCGGTGGCATACGGCTTCCGCGACGGGGCGCAGATGCCCGTCCTGATGATGTGGCGCGGTCACGAGGACCGCACCGAGGCGCTGGATGAGGCGCTGCAGCGGGTCCTGCAGGAGCAGGGACGGGCCTGCTCTTACAGCTACTGCCTGGTCCTGCGGGGCGGCAGCAGTTTCTACCAGATCGGGTTCTGACAGCAGGAATGGTTTTCGCTTTTTGGTGAAAATTGACAGATGGAAAGCGCGTCCCGGAAGTGACAGATTCGCTTTGAAAGGTGCCCCAGGACGGACAAAGCGAGTGTTTACATGGACTAACTAGCTTTTCTTTCCAGAAACGCCTTCCCGAAGCGAGTTTTCAAGGGCATCCAAGGCTCGAAACTCGCTTTGGTCCGGGACATCTTTATTTGAAAGCGAAAAGTCACTGTTCGAAACTCGCTTTGGTCCGGAGCATCTTTATTTGAAAGCGAAAAATCACCGTTCGAAACTCGCTTTGGTCTGTGGCATTTTTACTTGAAAGCGAAAAGCCACCGTTCAGCATTCGCTTTGACCTGGGGTTCTTGCATTTGAAAGCGAAAGCGGCATTGGGAGAGTTTCCCCACGGAAGAAAGCGAAAGCAGCATTGGGAGAGCTTCCCCACGGAAATGTCCCTTGCGCGGTGCAGGAAAGAGGCGGATATGGAATACAGACTTCGCAGGCTCTCGAGGGAGACTGTCATAGACGGAAAGGTGCTCACGTTCTGCAGGGACCGGATGGTCCTGCCGGACGGAAAGGAGGAGCAGTGGGATTTCGTCCACCACAAGCACGGCGGCGGCGCCTGCGTGGTGCCGGTGCTGCCGGACGGACGGATCCTGCTCGTGCGGCAGCTGCGGCCTGCCATCGACCGGGAATGCCTGGAACTGCCTGCCGGCGCCAGGGAGGACCCGGCGGAGGACGGGGCGGTGACGGCCCGCAGGGAACTGGCGGAGGAGACCGGGTACACGGCGGGACGCCTCACGAAACTGCTGCACCTGCAGACCGCGGGGGCCTGGTGCGATGAGACGACGGAGGTGTACCTGGCGGAGGATCTGACGAGGACCGGCGCCCAGACACTGGACGAGGCGGAGGAGATCACGACGGAGGCGCGCACGCCGGAGGAGCTCCGGGATCTCATCCTGCAGGGGGAGATCCGCGACGCGAAGACCGCCGCCGGAATCCTCGCATATCTGGCGTACAGACAGAGGTAGACGGTAGCATACTTTTTTTACAGTGTGATATACTTGGAACAGGTGCGGCATCTCGACAGCAGCACGATTCACGGGAACAGTCACCGCTCGATGCAGGAGGTAGAGGAAGATGGCAGAGAACAACAGACCCCGCCGCAGGGAACAGAATGTGACCGGCCAGGGAGCAGGCGTTCATAAGAGAGGCGACGGCGAGAATACCGGGCCCGTAGGAAACGGCAGACCGGGAAGCTATTCGTCCGGGAGCGGCGGCTCCGGCAAGAGAAATGGCCGCGCAGGTGGGAGCCTGCCGCTGATCGCGATCCTGCTGGTCGTCCTGCTGGGCGGAGGCGGCGGCCTTTCCGGCCTTCTCGGCGGATCCGGCGGATCGACCGGACAGGCCCCCTCGGGGAGCGGTTCGGGCTATAATAACCCTGCCCCGAGTGCCGGCACGGGCAGCACGGGGCAGACAGGGACCGCCGGCAGCACCGGCAGCGGCGCCGTGGATATCGACTATCTGAACAGTCTGTTTAACGGCGGCGGCACCGTATCTTCCGGATGGTCCGACGGCTCGTCGCTCGCTTCCGGCGGCCAGGAGGAGCTCGACACGACGGTCGCCACCGGCGCGCGGGACAAATATACGAAGATCCGGGGCGGCGGCCAGGACAAGGTCACGCTCATGGTCTACATGTGCGGCACGGACCTCGAGTCCAGGAGCGGCATGGGCACCTCGGACCTGCAGGAGATGATCGGCGCGAAGATGAGCGACAACGTGAACATCCTCGTCTACACCGGCGGCTGCAAGTCCTGGAGGAACAATGTCATCAGCAGCAGCAAGAACCAGGTCTACCAGGTGGTGGACGGCGGGCTGTCGCGGCTCGTGGCGGATGACGGCAGCAAGGTGATGACCGACCCGGCGACGCTCTCCGGATTCATCCAGTTCTGCGCGAAGAACTTCCCGGCGGACCGCTATGACCTGATCCTGTGGGATCACGGCGCGGGCAGCGCCAGCGGCTACGGCTATGACGAGAAGAACGCGCGCAGCGGCTCCATGTCGCTGGCGGGCATCAACACCGCCCTGAAGAACGGCGGGGTGAAGTTTGATTTTGTCGGATTTGACGCGTGTCTCATGGCGACCATGGAGACGGCGCTGATGCTGGACAAGTACGCCGACTACATGATCGCCTCCGAGGAGACGGAGCCCGGTGTCGGCTGGTACTACACGGACTGGCTCACGACGCTCAGCAAGAACACGTCGATCTCCACCGCCGAGCTCGGCCGGCAGATCGTCGATGACTTCGTCAACACCTGCGCGAGAAAATGCCCCGGCCAGAAGACGACGCTCTCCGTGGTCGACCTGGCGGAGCTCTCCTCCACGGCGAAGGCGGACTTCACGGCTTTCTCCAATTCCGTGTCCGGACTGATCGAGAACAAGGAGTACCGCACCGTCGCGAACGCGCGCAACCAGGCGAGGGAATTCGCGGCCAGCAACCGCATCGACCAGGTGGACCTGGTGCACCTGGCGGAGAACATGGGGACGGCCGAAGGCAAGGCGCTCGGAAAGTCGATCCGCGCCGCGGTCAAGTACAACCGCACCTCCACCAACATGACGAACGCCTACGGGCTGTCCATCTATTTCCCTTACAAGAACAGACTCTACATCGACAAGATCACGCAGGATTATGACGCGATCGGCATCGATGCGGCATATGCCAAGTGCATCCGCCAGTTCGCCAGCCTGCAGGCCTCCGGCCAGGCGGTCAGCGGCGGCAACCAGGTGTCGAGCCCTTACAGCTCGCTGTTCGGGGATTTCACCAGCGGGATGACCGGGTACGGCAGCTCGTCGGGAAGCAGCGGACAGGGGCAGACGGTCACGATCGACGAGCAGATGATCGGACAGCTCCTCGGGGCCTTCCTGGGCGGCGATTACAGCTCCCTGGGCGGCCTGAGCGGCGGCTCGAGCTTCCTCTCCGACCGCGCGATGCCGGACGACGAGCTCGTGGAGTACCTGACGGAGAACCATTTCGACGGCGGGCAGCTCTACTGGACGGACGACAACGGCCAGCCGGAGATCCGGCTGACGAATGAGCAGTGGGGCCTGGTCCAGAGCGTGGACGCCAACGTCTTCTACGACGACGGCGAGGGCTACGTCGATCTCGGCAGGGATCTCATCTTCGACTTCGACGAGGACGGCAACCTGGTTCCCGACAACGCCGGGGAGGTCTGGATCTCGATCAATGACCAGCCCGTCGCGTACTACCATCTCGACACCGTCGACGACGGCGAGAATTACACCATCACCGGCAGGGTGCCCTGCAAGCTCAACGACGTCTACGTGAACCTGATCCTGGTCTTCGACAACGAGCATCCGCACGGATATATCGCCGGCGCCGTCTACGACTACAGGGACGGCGAGACCGAGACGGTGGCGAAGAGCCTGACCGAGCTCACGCCGGGCGATACGATCGACTTCCTCTGCGATTACTACAGCTATGACGGCGATTACCAGGCGACCTACATGCTCGGAGAGCAGCAGGTCTACAGCGAGGACATGAAGATCCACGACACGGTCCTCGGAGACGGGAAGGCACTCCTGACCTACCGCTTCACCGATATCTATTATCAGGAGTACTGGAGCGAGACGCTTGTCCGCTGATGATCTTGCAGCCTGAGCGCTGCGTAGAGAACGACCGCATCCCGGAACGCGCGCGGATCATATCCGCACCGTCCGTGGATGCGGTTTAATTTGTATTGGAGAGTATTCTTGTGAAGAAACAGTGCGCGGGACGCCTCCTGCAGGGACTGGCCGCAGTCGTAGTAGACGCGGAGCAGGTCCAGATCCTCCTGTGACAGCCCCGCCAGTGTCTTCTGCAGATAGGCCTCACGGTCGGCGGCGGGGACGGAGGCGAGCAGGATCTCCAGGTCCAGGTCGTCATAGCGGATGAGCGGGGCGGTGCTGTCCCCTGCCCGGAGCGATGCGGCGGCGATGCGGGCGGTCTCCCGCGAGTGGCTCTGCTGCGCGAGCTTGCCGGCGGCGCCGATGCCGATGCGGAGCTGTGAAGCGCGGCGCCGTGCCAGGGACTGGAGGAGCGGGAGATATTCCCCGATCACGGAGGACGGGGCCGTCAGCACATATTCCTCGGGAAAACGGCTCAGGAAGAGGCATTTTCCGATCTGTTCGAACACCTGCAGCAGTTCCTGCTCAAGGAGCGAAAGGGAGGCAAGATCCTCCACGTCCGGCAGAATGACGGCGGTCCGCCAGCTGCCGCGGGAGGACGCGATGCCGCGGGAGGCGAGGACGTTCTCCAGGACGGCGGGATGGACCGTCTCCCCGCGCATGATGGAGCGCAGGACGTACTGGACCTGTGCCTTGCCCGCGCGGTCGTGCAGGTCGAGGTCCTGTTCGCGCAGGAGCAGGATCGTGATGCGCTGCGCCAGGTCCGCGTAGCGCTGCACTTCCTCGGGGTCGCCGGTGATGCCGATGACCGCGACGACTTCACCCTTGTAGCGGATGGGCATGTTGATGCCGCGGCGGTCTCCGGACCGCGGGTCATCCTGCGCGATGACGATCGTCTCGCCGGTGCGGGCAGCCTCAAAACCGCCGCTGTGGTGATCATCGACGCGCGCGGGGTCCGTGCTCGCGCAGATCCTGCCGCGCAGGTCGATGTAATTGATGTCGTGGTCGCAGATGGACTTGAGTGTTTCCACGATCTGTTTGGCCAGCTGCAGGTGGATGGGGGCGGGCATGGGAACTCCTTTCTGAAGACGGTTCTCAATACTGTTCCGGAGAACATATAATGATGAGTAATATGTGTATATATAAGTATATATAACATATCTGGATCTGCGGTTCCATGGTAAGATATGTACAGTGATTCACAAGATGCGAGACGACATTCGGAAACAGGTATTTTTTCACAGGAGGGGAACTATGAAATTCTTATTTGCGTCGGATTCGTTCAAGGGGACACTTTCCAGCAGGCAGACCGTGGAGCTTCTGACCCGGGCAGCGGACAAGGTGTTCGGTGACATGGGAGCAGTGGAGTGCAGCGGCGTGCCGGTCGCGGACGGCGGCGAGGGGACCGTCGACGCGGTGATCGAGGCCGAGGGCGGCGAGAAGATCTATGTGACGGTCTGCGGACCGCTGGGGAGTCCTCTGAAGGCTTATTACGGGAGCTTTGGCGGAAACAGTGCCGTGATCGAGATGGCGGCGGCTTCCGGCCTTCCGCTCGTTCCGATGGAGCAGCGCAATCCTCTGCACACCACGACCTACGGGACGGGAGAACTGATCAGAGATGCCCTGGACCGCGGGTATGGCGAGATCTCGATCGCGATCGGCGGCAGCGCGACCAATGACGGCGGCATGGGCTGCGCGCGCGCGCTCGGCGTGCGTTTCCTTGACGCGGAAGGCCGCGAGCTGGAAGGCAAGGGAGAGGATCTCGAGAAAGTGCATGCGATCGATGTCTCCGGACTGGACCCCCGCGTCAAAGACGCGAAGATCACGGTCATGTGCGACGTGACCAACCCGCTGTGCGGTCCGGACGGCGCCACCTATACCTTCGGGGCGCAGAAGGGTGCCACCCCGGAGATCCAGGAGCGTCTGGAAGCCGGCATGTGCAACTACCGCGATGTGATCAGGAAACAGTTCGGGATCGACGTGGATGAGATCCCCGGCTCCGGCGCGGCAGGCGGCCTCGGTGCAGCACTGAAGGTCTTCCTGGGCGGCGAGATGCGCTCCGGGATCGAGACCGTGCTGGATCTGATCGGCTTCGACCAGAGGCTGGAGGGCGTGGACGTGGTCGTGACCGGCGAGGGCCGGACCGACTGGCAGAGCTGCTTCGGAAAAGTAATGCAGGGCGTCGGAGAAAGAGCAAAAGCGAAAGGAATCCCGGCCGTTGGTCTTTCCGGTTCCCTCGGGAGAGATGCCGATAAGATCTTCGACTGCGGGATCGAATCATTGATGACCACGGTCGACGCTCCGATGCCGCTGGAAGAAGCGCTCAGCAGAGCGGAAGAACTGTATTATCTCGGTGCAGTGCGTATGTTCCGCTTCATCCGTACCGGCATGGAAATCGCCTCAAAACAGTGATCTCACAAAGAAAACGCNNACTGGCAGAGCTGCTTCGGCAAGGTCATGCAGGGCGTCGGCGAACACGCCGCGGCGAAGGGCGTCGTGGCCGTCGGCCTCTCCGGATCCCTCGGAAGAGACGCGGACCGCATCTTCGACCACGGCATCGCTTCCCTGATGACCACGGTGGATGCGCCGATGCCGCTCGAGGAGGCGCTCGGCAGGGCGGAGGAGCTCTACTACCTCGGCGCGGTGCGGATGTTCCGTTTTCTCCGGGCCGGTATGGATATCGCCCGCAGATAAAGCGGCAGATACTGACAGATACTGACGGATACAGTCAGTGACAGGACAGAAGCGGGCTGCGGCAGACAGAAGCGGGCTGCAGCCGGCAGCAGACAGACAGCAGCAATGACAGGTACTGGCCTGTCCGACACAAGTTTCATGGTTTCAAGTATCGGGTGGGCTTTGCAGAAAGGAGCATTCATACTATGGAAGCCATGTACAGCTTCACGACACTCGGCGCGGTCATCGGACTGGCGCTGGCCATCCTCCTGATCATCCGGAAAGTGCACCCCGCGTACAGCCTGATCTTGGGCGCGCTCGTAGGCGGCATCATCGGCGGCGGCGGACTCACGACGACCGTGAACACGATGGTCAGCGGCGCGCAGAGCATGATGTCCTCGGTACTCCGGATCATGACCTCCGGCATTCTCGCCGGCGCACTGATCAAGACCGGCTCCGCCCAGAAGATCGCCGAGACCATCGTCAGCAAGCTCGGCCAGAAGAAGGCAGCCCTCGCGATCGCCGTCGCGACGATGATCATCTGCGCCGTCGGCGTCTTCGTGGACATCGCGGTGATCACGGTCGCCCCCATCGCGCTCGCCATCGGCAGAGAGGCGGACATCCCGAAGGAGAGCCTCCTCCTCGCCATGATCGGCGGCGGCAAGGCCGGCAACATCATCTCCCCCAACCCCAACACGATCGCCGCTTCCGAAGCCTTCGGCGTCGATCTGACCGCCCTCATGATGAAGAATGCCGTTCCGGCGCTCTGCGCACTGGCGATGACCGTCCTGCTTGCTTCCATGCTGGGGAGAAAAGGCACCCTCGGTGTCTCCGAGAGCGACATCGATGACACGAACCAGGAGCTGCCGGGCCTGCTGCAGGCGATCCTGGGACCGGTGGTCGTGATCATCCTGCTGGCCCTCCGTCCCATCGCCGGGATCGCGATCGATCCGCTGATCGCCCTTCCCGTCGGCGGCCTTCTCTGCACCGTCGTCACGGGCAATGCGAAAAAGGTCGTGGAGTTCACGGAGTTCGGCCTCTCCAAAGTCGTCGGCGTCTCCGTCCTGCTGATCGGCACCGGCACGATCGCCGGCATCATCAAAGCCTCCGCGCTGCAGTATGATGTGATCAACGTCCTCGAAGCCCTGCACATGCCCGCTTTCGTGCTGGCACCGCTTGCCGGCATCCTGATGGCCGGCGCCACTGCTTCCACGACCGCCGGCGCGACGATCGCTTCCCAGACCTTCGCACCGACCCTCCTGGCCGAAGGCGTGCCTGCTCTCGCCAGCGCCGCCATGATCCACGCCGGCGCCACCGTCGTCGACTCCCTGCCCCACGGCTCCTTCTTCCACGCCACCGGCGGCAGCGTGAACATGTCCATCGGCGACCGCATGAAGCTGATCCCCTTCGAAGCCTGCGTCGGCCTGACCAGCACCATCGTGAGCGTACTTCTGTACATGCTCCTCGGCTGACACCATGTCACACAGGGGTCGGTTCTCTGTGCGAGCACAGGAAGGAACCGTCTTCCCATATCCGTGAGAGCCACGGCTCACTTCACGGAGCTGTACATAGACCTGCGCGGCGCATCTGCCGGGCAATGACCAACTCGGCCCCCGCTCTGACAGCGGGGGCCTCAGACATTGGGTCAACAAAATCCGCAGCCCGAAGCTGCGGATTTTGACCCGGCAGATCCGCTGCGCAGATCAGGTACATCAAGCCGCTCGTTCAAAAGTGTCTCTCCCGGATACGGGATGTCGGTTCCAGTCGTGCCTACGCGGAGAACCAGCCTGCGACGCGGAAGGAGCAGCTGTCCGGGCGCGATGGCGGCATGTCAGGACACTTTTATGGACGCTTTGTTCTCTATTCCGTCCCACTTCCGTACATCCCACCACTGGCTTCCACTGATGTACGTTTTGTGGGCGCTCAAGACTCTATTCCGTCCCACTTTCGTACATCCCACCTCTGGCTGCCTCTGATGAATGCTCTGCAGTCTGCCTCACACAAAACAGTTCTCCCATGCGGCCCACAACACATAAAGACAGCCTGCATCTATGCGTTCTGCGTGTATCTCCGCTAAGTGATCGTGGAACGAACGGATGCAGGCTGCCTTTATGTGGTAAGGGCCACACAGAGAACCGTCCCCTGTGTGAGGCCGTCATAATTTCTCCAGTGATTTGTAGCCGCCTTCGATGAAGGTCATCAGGACCCGCTGGGTGCGCAGCCAGTCCTCGTCTTTCTTCCAGTCATATTCCCGGTTGACGGCGAAGGCGCCGGTGATCAGGAAGAGGAAGAGGGCGGAGGCTTCCCTCTCCGAGAGGCCATAGGCCTGCAGGTAGGGGAGCATGTGGGTCCGCTCCCGGCGATAGATCTGCATCAGGAGATAATCGGAGATGAAGGGGTCCCGGAAGAGGGGACGGTATTTCGGATCGTCGGCCACCCGCTGACAGACCGGAAGGCGCAGCATCAGTGTCTGCAGCTCCTCCTCGGTGAAGGAGCCGGCCCGGAGAAGGTCAGCCAGAGAGTTGATCGCCTCGAAGGGGTTGCCCTCCGGCCGTGTCGTCGCCAGAATGGCGTCGTCCGCCAGCTCGTCGACGATGTCGATCAGGGTGTCATAGTGGGTATAGAAGGTGCTGCGGCCCACATCGGCCTCCCGGCAGAGAGAAGACACCGACAGGCTGTCGAAGTGTTCTCTCTCCAGAAGTCTCAGCAGTGCGTCTTTGATGGCCGTCCTGGTATAGCGCGCCCGCCGGTCCAGCCGTGCGGGGTCTGTTTTCTTTGCAGCCATGGTTTCCTCCCGACAAGTGTGTTTTCAGCATTGCTGAACATATTCAGACAATGTGTCTATGATTATACCACTTTTGCCGAAGTGTCATGGATATTCGTTCCCTTTTTCCTTATATTCCAGACATAGGAAGCAAAATGTGGAAGGGGCGCACAGCCCCGGAAAGGGAGGAAACATGATTTCTTTTGAAATGGAAGATCTCATTGGCGTACTGCAGGGCCTGAAGCCCTACCTGATCGCCATGGCGGTGATGCTGGTCGCAGCCATCGTCATCTCTGTCGCAGTGAATAAGCAGCCCAAGGCGCTGAAGAGCCTGATCCGCAAGGGGTCCTGGCTGGCCGCGCTTGCCGGCATTGCCGTTACCGTAAATATGATCTGCTTCGGCCCCATGGAGACGCTGCTGACGCTGGCGACCGGGTCCGGCCAGGTCACGGAAGAGACCACGGCGGCGGCCGAGGAGGTCGCTCTGGACGTGGCCAGAGAGGGATTCGTCCTTCTGCAGAATGAAGAGGATCTCCTGCCCATGGAGACCACCGAGAAGCTGAACCTGTTCGGCTGGTCCTCCACCAACCCGGTCTACGGCGGCGCGGGCTCGGGCGGCATCAACGCCCTCTTCCCCATCGTGAGCCTGCGGCAGGGACTGGAGCAGGCGGGATTCTCCGTCAACGAGGAGCTGTTTGACTTCTACAAGGCCTACGCCGAGAACCGCGCGGCGGTCTCCATCACGGCCCAGAACTGGAACCTGCCCGAAGTGCCCGCGGAGAACTACACCCAGGAGTTGATGGACAACGCCAAGGCCTACTCCGACACGGCGGTCATCGTGATCTCCCGTATGGCGGGCGAGGGCCACAACGACATTCCCCAGGATATGTCCCAGGCCATCTTCGACAGCAATTCGTCCCAGTACAATGACTTTGAGGCGGGCGAGCACTACCTGCAGCTGGACCGCACCGAGCGCGACATGGTGGACCTGGTCTGCAAGAACTTCGACAAGGTCATCCTGGTCTACAACGGTGCGTATGCGTTTGAGCTCGGTTTTGCCGAGGAGTATCCCCAGATCAAGTCGGTCGTGTGGGCTCCCGGCCCCGGCAACGTCGGCTTCACGGCTCTCGGCGAGATCCTTCGCGGTACCGTGAACCCCTCCGGCAAGACCAACGACACCTTCGTCTACGACATCGACAGCGCTCCGTACTACAACAATGCCGAGAAGACCAACTACGCCAACCTCATGGACATGACCGTCGAGGGCATGAACAGCGGCGTCCCCACCAACTATTCTCCGGCCTTCATCAACTACGTCGAGAACATCTACGTCGGCTACAAGTTCTATGAGACCGCGGCGGCGGAGGGCATCATCGACTACGACAAGGTCGTGCAGTATCCCTTCGGCTACGGCCTGTCCTACACCAGCTTCGAGCAGAAGATGGGCGAGCTGCAGGTGAGCGGCGACAAGGTCACCTTCGACGTGACCGTGACCAACACCGGCGACCGCGCAGGCAAGGACGTCGTGGAAGTCTACTCCAATCCGCCTTACACCAACGGCGGCATCGAAAAAGCAGCCGCCAACCTGATCTGCTACGCCAAGACCGGCATGCTCGAGCCCGGCCAGTCCGAGACCGTGACCATGTCCTTCGAGCTCGAGGAACTCGCTTCTTATGACGAGAAGGGACACGGCTGCTACGTCCTCGAGGCGGGCGACTACGAGATCAGCATCCGCAGCGACTCTCACAACATTCTCGACAGCAAGGTGCTCGCGCAGGCCTCCGAGGTCGTCTACGACGAGTCCAACCCCCGTCCCAGCGACGACATGGCAGCGGTCAACCGCCTGCAGGATGCCCAGGGCGACGTGGTCTTCCTCTCCAGAGCGGACCATTTTGCCAACTATGATGCAGCTACAGCGGCTCCCGTGAACCTGGACATGCCCGCCGAATATGTGGAAGGCTATCACCTGAACGCCAACTACGATCCCATGGCTTATGTGGATCCCTCCGCGGAGATGCCCACCACCGGCGCGGCCGGAAACCTGAAGATCTACGACCTGCGCGGTCTCGACTATGACGATCCTCAGTGGGATGCCCTCCTCGACCAGCTGACCGTGGACGAAATGGCCGGCATGATCGCCCTCTCCGGTTACCAGACCCCTGCGATCCCGTCCATCGAAAAAGTCCAGAACGTGGACGCCGACGGTCCCGCGGCCATCAACAACAACTTCACCGGCGCCGGCAGCCTGGGCTTCCCGATCGAAGTCGTGATCACCTGCACCTGGAGCCACGACCTGGCCACCAAGTGGGGCGAGATCATGGGCCAGACCTGCCAGGAGATGAACATCACCGGCTGGTACGCACCGGCTATGAACACCCACAGAAGCGCCTTCACGGCCAGAAACTACGAGTACTTCTCGGAGGACGGCGTGCTGGCGGGCTACATGGCAGCGGACGCCGTGGCAGGCGCGCTGACCAAGGGCGTGTATTCCACCATCAAGCATTTTGCCATGTATGACGCCAACGGCAAGATGGTCTGCGCCTGGGCGACCGAGCAGTCCATGCGTGAGATCTACCTGAAGCCTTTCGAGATCGCGGTCAAGAAGGGCGGCGCCAACGCCGCGATGGAGAGCTGGGCTTTCCTCGGCAACAAGTGGGTCGGCGAGATCAGCGCCCTCAACAATGACATCCTCCGCGGCGAGTGGGGATTCAGAGGCTTCATCGTCTCCGACTTCTTCCGCAACAACGG
>DFIR01000034.1 GCA_002372815.1 Lachnospiraceae bacterium UBA3692 | reverse complement strand
TACCTGCCGAGTCATAGCCTCTGTACTCCAGCTTCGACAGCCCTTCCAGCAGGATGGGTGCCGCCTGCCGGTTGCCGATGTATCCGACGATCCCGCACATAAAACCTCCTATCGTTGTAAACAGCCGTCAGACTTCATCTGTCCAGGGACATAGCCGGGAACATTACTGAATAATATAGCCCTTCTCGCGGATCACGTCAATGACGCGGTCGACCAGATCATTGCAGACCTGCTCCGATTCCGCCTCGACCATGACCCGGACGACCGGCTCCGTGCCGGATTCGCGCACCAGGATGCGGCCCGTGTCGCCGAGCTCGTCGGCCACGCCCTGCACGGCGAGGACCACGTCGGGATCGTTCTGCGCCTCGGTCTTGTCCGTCACGCGCACGTTCTTGAGGACCTGGGGATAGATTGTCACCGGGCTTGCCAGCTCGCTGAGCTTCTTCTTCCTGTCCATGACGACCTGCATGATCTTCAGGCTGGTCAGGATGCCGTCCCCCGTATTCGCATACTGCGAGAAAATAATGTGCCCGGACTGCTCACCGCCGATCCTGCAGTCATTCTCGCTCATGTACTCGTAGACATACTTGTCGCCGACCTTGGTCTTGGCGTAGTCGATGCCGATCTCGTCGAAGGCCTTGTAGAGGCCGAAGTTGGACATGACCGTCGTCACGACCGTGTTATTGGCGAGCTTGCCCCGCTCCTTCATATAGCGGCCGTAGATGTAGAGGATGTGGTCGCCGCTGACGACGTTGCCCTTCTCATCCACGCACAGGCATCTGTCCGCATCGCCGTCATAGGCGAAGCCGATGTCCAGCCCCTTCTCCACGACCATCTTCTGCAGCGCTTCGATGTGGGTGGAGCCGACGCCCTGGTTGATGTTGAAGCCGTTGGGCTCGACGCCCATGACATAGGTCTTCGCGCCGAGCGCGTCGAAGACGGTCCTCGCGATGTTCCAGGCGCTGCCGTTCGCGCAGTCCAGACCGACCTTCATGCCCTTGAAGGAGTGCATGCCGAGGGAGATCAGGTAGCCGACGTAGCGGTTGCGGCCGGCGACATAGTCGACGGTGCAGCCGATCTTGTCTTTTTTCGCATAAGGGACTTCGCTCCACTTCTGGCCGAAGAGCTCCAGCTTGCCGTCCAGGTAATCTTCGATCAGCGAGATCGTGTTCTCGTCCATCTTCTCGCCGGCGCTGTTGAGGAGCTTGATGCCGTTGTCATAGTAGGGATTGTGGCTCGCGCTGATCATGACGCCGCAGTCGAACTCATCCGTCTTCGCGACATAGCTGACGGACGGGGTCGTCGTGACGTGCAGCAGATACGCGTCCGCGCCGGACGCCACCAGACCGCCGACCAGGCTGTATTCGAACATGTAGCTGGATCTGCGCGTATCCTTGCCGATGACGATGCGCGCGGGGCCTTCCTCGCCGCGCATTTTCCTCAGTTCACCGTAATACCATCCGAGGAAGCGTCCGATCTTATACGCGTGGTCCGCCTTGAGTCCGACATTCGCCTCGCCTCTGAATCCGTCTGTGCCAAAGTATCTGCCCATTGTATGCCTCCTGTAAAACCTTGCTTCTGATACTTTTGTTACTGTATGCTGTACTGTCTGTTCTCAGCCTTCGTATTCCCGCAGCTCCCGGTCCTCGAAGGCTTCCATCGCCTGCTCCCGGCAGGTGGCCTCGAATTCGGTCAGCCCGAGCGTCTCCAGTTCCGCATCCACATGCTCCCAGTCGAAGGACCGCCCGATCCCGCGCGTCAGGATCTGGTAGATCCCCGCGAGCGTGAAGAGGTCCGGATGCCGCCTGCTCGTGTGGCGGTAGCGGTAGAGGATGTGGTAGATGTAGAAGTCCTCCTGGGACAGGACCTGCTCGACCTTCGTGCCGTCCGCCTCCTGCAACCGCACGGCGATGTCCTCGTAATAGTCCGCGACGTCCCCGGGATTGGGGAGCGACCGCAGCCATCTCCGGATCCGGAACATCTCGCCGCCGTTCTTCATCACCAGGTCCACATCCGGATGATTCACGATCTCATAGCCTTCACTCTCCAGGAAGGCCTCCGCCTCCTCCGCGCGCTCCGGATCGATCAGCAGATCGGCCGATCCCAGGTCCGGAACGGCAGGCCAGTCGAACAGCCGGCAGAGCACCGCGTCCTCGAGGACCGTGAAGCGGATCTCTTTCTCCGTGAGATAGTCTGTGAACTTCTTGCACGCGGCGATCATGCGCGCGTTGCTCTCGATCGCATCGGTGAGCGGCTGTGTCCACAGATCCGCCCCGTCGTCCTGCTGTACCTGCCTGCGCAGCAACGCCAGCGGCAGTCCGGCAAGACAGGTCAGGCGCTCTTCCTGCGCCAGCCGCACGATCTCCTCCTCAAAGGGACCGATCTCGCTGAGCAGAGACGCGGCGGGAACAGCGGACCGCAGCCCGCAGCCGGCAAGGTATTTCAGCATCTCTTCCGCGCCGCCGTAAGTATGCTTCCGTTCTTCCATCTCGCGCCTCCCTTTCATTGTCTTGTTCTGTCTGTGCCTGCTTGTTTTTGTATGTACCTGGCTATATCTGTCAGTTGAAGCCGAAGATCTTCTGCGCTGCTTTGTAAGCCGCCAGCGTTACCTGCCGTCCGACCGGTCCGGCGGGGTGCATCGCCATCCCGAAGATGCCCGTCCGGAGCTTCCGGTAGAGAGCCGCATCGCGCTCCCGCAGATGGCTCCACACCTGATCGCGGATCGCCAGGTGCTCCGGCGTGTTCGACCGCAGCGCCAGCACCGACGTGATCGTGCACAGGATCTCCAGGTAGTTGTACAGATACCTGTAGAGCGGCTTGCACTCCGCAATGCGCGCCTTGTGCTCCGGATCCGTGAAGAAATCCGTCATCAGGTTGTTCACCCTCTGCTGCTGGTCCAGGCGCGAGATCATGACTTCCTCGTTCACGGACTGATCATTCCTTCCGATGAAGTAATAATACAGGTTCACGTCCAGATAGTACATAGTCTTCACGTACGACAGCGGCTCGAAGACATACAGATTATCCACATAGAAGGTGTGCTCCGGCAGCTTGAACCCGCTCTCCTGCAGCAGCGTCGTGCGGTAGATCACGGAGTGCATCAGGATGTAGTGACCTTTGCGGAACTTTCCGGCCTCTTCCCATGTGAACACACGGCCGGTCGGCAGTGTATTCCGGTACTCCATCACGCGCTTGTGCTTCTGGCCTTCCTTGTCGTAGACGAAGTTGCTGACCAGCAGGTCCAGGGAAGCCTCACCCGCGTCATCCACGAATCCGCGCAGCGTATCCAGCACCGCTCCGAGGGCGCTCGCCCGCAGCTTGTCATCGCTGTCCACGACCTTGAAGTACAGACCGGTCGCGTTCTCGATCCCGGTGTTCACGGCTCCGCCGTGCCCCTTGTTGGGCTGATGGATCGCGCGCACGATCGTGGGATGCTCCGCCTCCAGCCGGTCCGCGATCTCCGCCGTCCCGTCCTTCGACCCGTCATCGACGATCAGGATCTCCACTTCCTCCCCGCCGACGAGCAGTGATTCCACACACTTCTCCATATATGCTTCGGAATTGTAGCACGGTACGGCAAACGTCAATAATTTCATAACGATACGGACTGTCCTTTCCTGATTCTCCCGCAGTTTCCCTGGTTCATGACATGCGCTCAACAGTCACAAAGCGTCCAGGAACATATGGGAATTAATAAGCACCATAAATAAACAATCTATTATACCACGGATCCCCCGATCTTGCCTACATATACAGCGAAAGCCGAAGGAATCGCATACTTCTCTGCAATGCCGGCGCGATCGGCGGCGATGCTCACGCGGAGGCTGCCCGTGCGGGGGCTGCTCACACAGGGGACGGTTCTCTGTGCGGGTGGCTGTTTATCTGGCTTCGCGGGCTCTTCAGGTACCCCGCTCACACAGAGAACCGTCCCCTGTGTGAGCCCCGCGCCGTCCTCCGCCCCAAGCCACACCTCATAGCCGGTCATCCGCCACTCGACGTGTGTGAACACATGCTTCGCAGGCCCCAGGCTCCGGATCCGCAGCGGCGCAAAGCCGTCCTCCCGCAGGAGCGCGACCGCCGCCTCCTCCGACAGGTGTCCTTCTACACCAGGCAGCTCATAGAGACCGGCCAGCAGCCCCTTCCCGGGGCGCTTGTTGAGCAGCACCTTCTCGCCGGCATAGAGGACGAAGATCGTCCGCTCCTCGACACGCCGCGCCTTCTTCTGCGGCATGACCGGAAGCGAAGCCGCATCCCCGGCCTTAGACGCCAGGCAGAACTCTTTCCACGGGCACCTCTCACAGGCAGGCTGCGCCGGCGTCGGCAGACACACCGTCGCCCCGAGGTCCATGAGCGCCTGGTTCAGGTCCCCGGGCCGCTCCTCCGGCATCATGTCCAGGTAATACGCGCGGGCCGCCTTCAGCGCCTGCGGGGTCTTGATGTCCTCCTCATAATGCGTCATCCGCGCATAGACCCGCAGCAGATTTCCGTCCACCGCCGGCTCCCGCTGCCCGAACGCGATCGAGGCGATCGCTGCCGCCGTGTAAGGTCCGATCCCCGGCAGCTGCCGCAGTTCCTCCGCCGTCCCCGGCAGTTCCCCGCCGTACTGCTCCATCACCCGGACCGCCGCTCTGTGCAGGTTCCTGACGCGGCTGTAGTACCCAAGTCCTTCCCAGAGCTTCAGATACACATCCTCTTCCGCCTCAGCCAGCGCCCGGATATCCGGCAGTGCCTCCAGAAACCGCTCATAATAACCCTTCACCGCCTCCACGCGCGTCTGCTGCAGCATGATCTCCGAGAGCCATACATGATAAGGCGCCGGATCCTCCCTCCACGGCAGGACCCGGCGGTGCTCGTCGTACCACCTCAGAAGCTTATTTGCATGTTCTGTCATCTGTTCCTCCGCGTTACACAGCTCTGCGATAGCCCCGGTACATGAAATTCTTTTTCGCTTTCAATTGAAAATGCCCAGTTCAAAACGAGTGTCGAACGGTAACTTTTCGCTTTCAATTAAAAATGCTCCGGACCAAAGCGAGTTCCGAGCCTTGGATGCCCTTGAAAACTCGCTTTTGAAAGATAGTTCCAGAAAGAAAAGCGAGTTATATATGGCAAACGCTCGCTTTATCCGCCCTGAAATTCCCTTCAAAGTGAATCAACAGCGTCAGGAGCTCGCTTTCCATTAAACAAATCTCATCCAAAAGTAAAAAACTGTGCAGCCGAGAGACCCGAATCGATACCAGCTGCACCGGCATCGACTAGAGCTCTTCTCTCCGCTCCTTCTCCCAGCGGGCCGAACGGTTCTGCAGCGAGCTGTCCTTGCCGCCCGTCTCCCGCGCCTGCGCGCGACGGACGATGATCATCTCGACCGCTGTCTGTGCGTCGATCTTCCCGCTCTTGTAGTCCTGGTCCGCCTGCAGGCAGTCCTCGATCGCGCTGACCAGCTCCTGCCGCGTGTAGGTCTGCATCAGCGGCTTATACTTCTTGGTGAGGACGAAAGGCGGCACCTTCACCTTCGCTGCCAGCTCACGGTCCGGGATCTGTCCCAGATTCTCCTTCACCTGCAGCAGCTGGTTGAACTGCCGCTCCATCAGCGACAGGATCACCTGCGGCGCCGTCCGCATCGCGCACAGATCCATGTAGATCCGCAGCGCCTTGTCCCGGTTCCTGCCCGAGATCGCCTCGATCATCTCAAAGATCCGGTCGCGGATCATCGGCGTGCAGATCTCCCGCACATCCTCCTCGCGCACCTCGCCCGTGCCCATGCAGTAGCAGCACAGCTTCTCTGCCTCCGAGGCGATGTTCTGCATATCCTCGCCGGCATACTCCAGAAACAGTGCCAGCGTCCTGCCGCTGATCTGCAGCTTCTCTCTCCGGAAGATCGCGCCGGCCCACGCCTGCAGCGTCCGCTCGTCCGGCGTGTCGCATTCCAGGACCACCCCGGCCTTCCCGATCGCCTTGTACAGCCGCTTGCGCTTATCGACTTCCTTCTCCGCGAAGACCAGCGCCGTCGTCTCCGGCACCTGCTCCAGATAGTCCGCCAGAATATCCCCCTCCGACGAGGCCTTGCCGAACAGCTCCGTATTCTCCAGGACGATCACCCGCCTGTCTGCGAAAAAGGGCAGCGTCTCCGCCATCTCGATCACATCCCTCGCCGTGAACTCGTTCCCGGTGAAACGGGTCAGATTCATATCATCCCCGTCCCCCATGAGCGTCTTCACCAGCTTATCCCGGTTCTGCAGCCGCAGATATGCCTGCTCCCCGCACAGCAAATAGGCCGGCTTGAAGCTGCCGGCCTTGAGTGCTTCGTTGAATGCTTTCTGCCTTTCCGTAAAATCCTGTTTCATACCTGCTCTGCCTGTGCGCTGACAGCGCTGTGGATCGCCTCGGCAGTGACGTTGGCGTAGACCGGATACTGCTGAATCTCGTGGAGCAGGGATTCTTCTGATATGTGCGGGTCCCGTGAAAGAATCGCGTGTACGATCACTGCAAGTGCCTGCTGAAGTCCCTGCTCCACCCCTTGCTCTCGACCTTCCTCTCGGCCTTCCGCTCGACCTTCCGCTCGACCTTCTTCCATCCCGAGATCCCAGGCCTCATCATACAGCTCTGTCATATGCATTTGAAGAGTCATATATTCCCGCCTCCATTCTTCCCGCTCATAGGCTCTGTCTACAGCCTGATCTATGGCCTCTGTAAAATGATCGGAGGGCACCCCGCTGGCCAGATACTGCAGGAACACCCTGAGTGAAGAATCGATATTCTCCTGCTCTCCAAAGGGGTTCACAAAAATCTTCTCCGTCCCGTCCTGCAGAGACAGGTCCGGATCCTGTATGCAGCGATTCTCAAACGTGTAAATACTTCGTCCCATCCCAAACGGATCGCCCATACATATGAAAATAATATATGTATTACGAAGGCTTTTAAAATTCTCTCCCCGATCCAACTGATGCTGATCGATCATGCTCTGATAATATCGTGTACGTTTCGATATGCTTGCCGTCACACGGACCTGCATCTCCGCGTCAAAAGCGTTGTGCCGGTCATCCTCCGCATAGAGATCCAGTCGGATTCCCCGGCCGTCGACCGTCCCGTCGACCTGCTTCTCATGCTCCAGGATCTGCAGCCTGCTGATCTTCCGCCCCAGGATCCGCTCCAGCAGTTCCTTCGCGAGCGCAGGCTCATCCGAAAGGATCTTACAGAACAGATAATTGTTCGTAAAATCCAGTTCGTCATATCTCTGAAATGCTGTCTGCCCGACTTGCGGCCCGGTACCCGGAATGCCCTGTTTCTGTCCCGAAACCGCCTCCGGTCGAAATATCTCCCGTGCCTGACGCCTTGCACCGCGATCAACTCTCTTCCCTGTCATAGGACCTCCTTCCATACAAAAAAGGAGGCCTGCTGCGAGCAGCAAGCCTCCGACTCAGATACTGAAAACGGAGCTCCCGCCCGCATGTCCCTATGCAGTTTTCAAAAGCTCCGCAATCCGGCAGACAGCCCGGCGCCGACCGTTCTGTCTGCTTTCAGTATACTATTTCCAATGTACGATGGAAAGAAGAAAAAAGGCACGGTCTCAGTCCTCCCCCTGCCGGAGCATTCCCGAAGCCGTCCCTTTTCATACATCATTACTGCCGGATACACCTCACCGCATGTCTCGCGCGCCCGTCCACCGTGCAGGTGAACAGCGTCAGTTCCCAGCCCTTCTCCTCGTCCACGAGCAGATCCTCGTCCAGCCCCATCATCTCCGAGACCATCGTGGGCTGCAGCGTCTCTATGTTCGATACACTGTACCGGTACACCCGGCCTTCCGTCGTGATGAAGTCCACCTCCGCCCCGATCGCCAGCGTGTGGATCGCCCCGAAATGCGAGGCAAAATTGTGCGCGCAGATGACCATATCATCGCTCAGATAGGAGCCGCTGTAGCGGCACGGGCTGATGTTCAGCTTGTTGTAGTCCCAGTCCTTCATGACCGGCAGCGACAGCTCGAGGCTGGGGATCTCCAGCCTTCCGATGTACGTATACCCGTCCACCTCGACGGTCGTCATCTCCGTGCCTTCCTCCGGCAGCGTCGGCAGCGCGATCGACCAGGTGTCCTCCGAAGGCATCGCCTCCTCCAGACCCGTCAGCGCACTGTCACTGGCCTCCCCGGCCTCGGCGCTCTCCTGCATATTCCGAAATACCAGACCTCCCGCCGCCAGGAGCAGCAGGATCCCGATGATGATCATCCAAGTGGAACGACGTCTCATACATGCCTCCCCAAGTGTTGCTTCTGCTATTATAGCATGGCGGAGGAACCTTTTCACCCCGTCGGGGAAATTCCTCACTCCACTTCGGCGCGACCCGCAAGCGCGACGGCGTCTTCATGGATTCAATGACGCCAATCTCTACATGGCCGCCGTCATGAAGAAGCTGAAATCCGCCGGCATCGACCTCGCCGCCCTCATGCACGCGAACAGGAAGATCTGATTATAAAAAAGCCCGGTAGGAAAAACGCTGCTGCAACCCGGAAACAGTTGCAGCAGCGTTCTTTCTTGTGTCACAGTAAAAAATAAACCA
>DFIR01000051.1 GCA_002372815.1 Lachnospiraceae bacterium UBA3692 | reverse complement strand
CATGGCGGCGATATCAACCGGCAGGAGATCCTCGACAGGCTCGGTGAGATCGCGCCGGTGTATGTTGTGAGAGGCAACAACGACAGGGAATGGGCGGAAGAGATCCCGTATTTCCTGGACTTCACACTGTCCGGACTGCGCATTTACATGACACACAAGAAGAAAGATCTCCCCAAAGATCTCACGGCGTATGATCTTGTGCTGTACGGCCATTCCCACAAGTATGAACAGGCAACTGAAGGAAAGACGCTTCTGATCAATCCGGGCAGCTGCGGTCCGCGGAGGTTCCATCAGGAGATCACACTGGCGATCCTGTGGCTGCGGGAGCAGGAGGACGCAGGCACTACAGAGGTCACAGCAGATGCAGCAGACGCAGTAAGAATTCCCGGGATCGACCGGATCGAGAAGATCCTGATCCCGCACGAGGGCACAGGGAATGTGACACTGGATAAAATACAGCGTCGGGACATCGAACTTGTCGTCAGGGAGATCCAAAAGGGACGGACTGTCGGGCAGGTGGCGGCGAGGACCGGTCTCAGCCGGGACCTCGCCGAGCAGGTCTGCAGGATATTCCTGACACATCCCGGCGTGGACGCGGAAGGAATCATGGCGAAACTCGGGCTGTAGAAGGGAGCCTCACCCGGCATTGTCGAAAATGGCAATGTGGTACAGTCCGCCGTCCGCGTCGAACCAGAACTGATAACGGTAGAGCCTGCTTCCCAGGAAGAGGGTCTCCCGGCCGTCCTGTTTGCTCTCCAGACTCACAATGAGCTGATAGTCCGCTGCGTAATAATGCTCTTTCAGAGCCACCCGGGACGCCTCAGCCTGCTCCTCCAGGGTCCGGAGCGTCTCCGCCATCTCTTCCGACGCGCCCAGCTTCGCGCAGACCTGCGCATAGGTATCTCCCATCCGCACCGGACAGGTGTCCGGCAGCAGCACATCGGAAGCGAAGATCATTTCCATCGAACAATCCAGCACATTCGGCACTTCACAGGACCAGTAGCAGGACCCTCCGCTCCCTGCGCTGTCAGCGACGTACCAGTTTACATACTTTGCGACCGACCGCTTCCCGTTCTCCTCCGTGTAACAGGGAAGCCCTTTCTTTTCGAAAAGGGTGAGCCAGTCGCTCTTCTCCATGGCCGCGAGATCTCTGCCGTCATAAGTAAAATGCCCGTCGATGTCATCCAGCACCGGCATCCAGTCGATCAGGACCCACGGATCGAGGACCGCCTCCACCTTCACAGCCTGCGCAGGCATTATATTACAAGAATAGTATTTGCCGTTCTCATCCTGGTACATTCCGGTCATTTTCCGCAGAAGAAGCGTCTCCCCGGAAGCGTCTGTGATCGACCACTCCCGGAAGTTATACCCGCGGTCGTCCGGATCCGGCATCAGGATGAACTTCTGCCCTTCTTCCAGTTCGCAGGATGATCCCAGATCTGTCAGTTCCTCCCCGTCGGCCAGCAGGATGGTCCCGCCGGAGACCGTGAGCGCGTACAGACCCGTTTCCTGCGGGCTTTCCTGTGTCTGCGCTGTGCCGGAAGAGGAGCCCCCGGCATCCGAAGAAGAGGAAGTATCCGATGCGCTTCCTGCGGAGCTGTTCCCGGAAGAAGTATTGCTTCCGGGCAAGGCCAGGGTGACAATCAGATACAGCGCAGCAGCCGCTCCTGCGACGATCGCGACCAGTCGCACCAGTCCCAGACCGCTTGCGCGCGCCGCTTTCGCACGCTGCGGCTGAGAATTCGATTTTCCAGGGATCTCGCCGGAAGGACCGGAAGATCCCGCCGTTCCGGCACTGGATCCTGCAGCGCCGGAGCTGTCCCACTGCGATCCTGTTCCTGTGCTGCGCCGTTGCGTCTGCCATTCACCGGCAGGATCATCTGCCCCTGTCCCTGCTGAGGACGCCTCCTTATTCGGCCTGGTCCAGCCGATCATCTCATCGAAATAGCCGGCGATCTCCGCAGCGGCCTTGTCGCTGAGATCGGCCTCCTCCGAGAGAAGGAGGCGTACGCGCGTGTCAAAGGACGGATCCGGGGCGCCGAATGACAGCTGTTCGCGATAGAGCCGGAGCACGCCGGCATCCGCGGCCATCTTCAGCTGGTTCTGCAGCTTCTTCGGCCGGTCGAGCAGATCTCCCACGCCATTCACCAGATAGGCGCTGTTCGTGAGGACCAGTTCCGCACCGTATTGATCATATATCATGCGCAACGCATACCACTCGGGGGTCGCCGGCTGCGGCCGGCGCAGTGCGGATCCGCAATAAACGCAGGTGCTGCCCTCCGGGACCTCCTTGCCGCATCTCCAGCATTTCATGATTCTGAGACCTCTTCCTTTCTAATCTAATTCCCGCCGGGCTGCTATTGGTCAGGCGGAGCATGGTCAGATCGTCGAACTGCTCCGCATTCTGTACGAAGTCGTTGACAGCTTCGTGGATATTCTGCAGGCGAGTTTTTCCTGTTTATTATAACCTTATATGCATGAAACCGTGAAGATGCCAATTCCCGCGCACTTGTCAGGGTCAAACGGAATACCGTATGTCACACAGGGGACGGTTCTCTGTGTGAGGCATGCAGCGGCCCGGGTTTCCCTTTTCCTGCGGGGCGTGTTAAAATAGAAGGGTCACGCAGGCGGTGCCGGGGAGAACGGCGGAGAGGGAACCGATGGCGGAAGAGAAGCAGTATCTTGCTTTATATAGAAAATACAGGCCGCAGACCTTCGAGGATGTGCGCGGACGCGACGCGATCGTGCGGACGCTGAAGAACCAGATCCTGAACGGCCGGATCGGGCACAGCTACCTGTTCTGCGGCACCCGCGGGACCGGCAAGACGACGATCGCCAAGATCTTCGCCAGGGCGGTCAACTGCGAGGATCCGCACGACGGCAGCCCCTGCGGCGTGTGCGCGTCCTGCCGGGCGATCGCGGCGGACGCGAGCCTGAACGTCGTGGAGATGGACGCGGCGTCCAACAACAGTGTCGACGACATCCGCGCGATCATCGACGCGGTCTCGTACTCCCCGACCCAGGGGCGGTACCGCGTGTATATCATCGACGAGGTCCACATGCTGTCGACGGCGGCCTTCAACGCGCTGCTGAAGACGCTGGAGGAGCCCCCGTCCTACGCGATCTTCATCCTCGCGACGACGGAACCGAACAAGCTGCCGGTGACGATCCTCTCCAGGTGCCAGCGCTACGATTTCGGACGGTTGTCCACGGAGACGATCGAGGGGCGGCTGCAGGAAGTCGCGGAGAGCGAGCAGCTCCACGCCGAGGACCGCGCCCTCCGGTACATCGCCGGCGCGGCGGACGGCTCCATGCGCGACGGGCTCAGCCTGCTGGACCAGTGCATCGCCTTCAACTTCGGCAACGAAGTGCTGACCTATGAGAAGACGCTGGAGATCCTGGGGGCGGTGGACACCGCTGTGTTCTCCCGGATGTTCGGGCATATTCACGAGGGGCAGATCCCGGAGGCGCTCTCGATCCTCGACGAGATCCTGGCGCAGGGGCGCGAGCTCGTGCAGTTCGTGACCGACCTGATCTGGTACCTCCGCAATATGATGCTGCTGAAGGCCTCCGAGTCCGTGCGCGACCGGCTGGACCTCTCCGCCGACAACCTGGAGCGCATCCTGAATGACGCCCGCTCGGCGGACCTGGCGGAGATCATGCGGTACATCCGCATCTTTTCGGGCCTGATCGACAGCATCCGCTACAGCGAGAACCGCCGGATCCTCACGGAGATGGCGATCATCCGGGCCGGGCGCGGCCGCATGGACGACGGCGCGGGCGACATGGGCGTCGACCAGCTCGACAACCTCACCAACCGGATCCGGGAGCTGGAGCAGCGCCTTCTCGCGGACGAGCAGAAGATGGCGCAGATGCCCAAAGGCGTGTCTTTCCTCGGAGACGAGGCTGCGGACGGCCGGGAAGCGGCGGCTGCGGCGCCTTCTGCAGGGGGCGGTGCGCAGGCAGGGCAGGGCGGTGCGCAGAAACCGCAGCGGACGGTGCTGCCGGAGGCGGTCCCCGACGACGTGCGGGACATCGTGCGCAACTGGAAGAAGTACATCGGGCAGCTCCCGCCGGGGCTCACGAGGGTCTCGCTCCTGGGGGCGGATCTCTCCCTCGGCGATGAGGGGCAGCTCGTGATCGTGTTCAACAATTATGTCACGGCGGAGCACTTCATCCGCGACGAGAGATACCGGAACCGGCTGGAGACCTGGCTCGCGCGCAGGAGCGGCAAGCGGGTCCGGATCGAGTACAAATCCCTTGACAAGGGTCATAAATTCACGGACAATTATGTGGATCTGCGGAGTGTGATCCGCATGGAGATCGAGGAGGAGAACGATCCGGAGAACGAGTGACCGCGCACCTGCGCGGCCGGATCCCTGAGAGATACGGAAGGAGACGAAGATGGCAAGAAGAGGCGGCGGTTTCCCGGGCGGCGGTTTCCCCGGCAACATGAATAATCTGATGAAACAGGCCCAGCGCATGCAGCGCCAGATGGAAGAGAACAAGAAGGCGCTGGAGGAGAAGGAATTCACGGCGACTTCCGGCGGCGGCGCTGTCACGGTCGTCTTCACGGGTGCGAAGGTCATGAAGAGCATCGCGATCGATCCGGACGCGGTGGATCCGGAGGATGTCGAGATGCTGCAGGACATGATCCTCACGGCCGTCAACGATGCCCTCGGACAGGTCGAGGAGGCCTCCGGCCAGCTCATGGGCGGCATGCCCGGTCTCTCCATGTGAGCGGACGCCCGCACGGAGGCGTGACACGTGGAATTATACAGCGGCTATATCAACAAACTGATCGACGAACTGGCGGCGCTGCCCGGTATTGGTAATAAATCCGCGCAGCGTCTTGCTTTTTATATCATCAACATGTCCCCGTCGAGAGTGAAGAAGCTCTCCGAGACGATCGTGCAGGCCAAGGAGCACGTCTCCTACTGCAAGGTCTGCCAGAACCTGACGGACGGGGACGTGTGCCCGATCTGCTCGAGCGAGGCCCGCGACCACAGCACCATCATGGTCGTGGAGAACCCCCGCGACCTCGCGGCATATGAGAAGACGGGCAAATATAACGGGGTCTACCACGTCCTGCACGGCGCGATCTCGCCGATGCTCGGGATCGGCCCCGGGGACATCCGCCTGAAGGAGCTGATCGAGCGGCTCCGCGGCGACGACGTCAGCGAAGTCATCATCGCGACCAACTCCAGTCTGGAGGGCGAGACGACGGCGATGTACATCAGCAAGCTCATCAAGCCGACCGGGATCCGCGTGACGCGGATCGCCAGCGGCGTGCCGGTGGGCGGCGACCTGGAGTATATCGACGAAGTGACGCTGCTGCGAGCGCTGGACGGCCGCGTGGAACTCTGATCCATACACAGTGCGGACCGGATGGTCCGGAAAGGAGAGACATGAGCGCACGGAAGGAAGTCTTCGGAACGACGAAGGACGGACAGGAAGCGCATCTGTACACACTCTGTGACGGCGGGATCACCGCGGTGGTCAGCGACTTCGGAGCAGTGCTCGTGAAGCTGTGCGTGCCGGACAGAGAAGGCCGGATGGACGACATCGTGCTGGGCTTCGACGACCTGGCGGGATATGAGAGCAATCCGTCCTGCTTCGGCGCCACGGTCGCGCCGGTCGCGAACCGCATCGCCGGCGCCTCTTTTGTCATCGATGGCGTGGAGTATCACCTGCCGGTCAACGAAGGCCCCAACAACCTGCACTCCGACAAAATGTCCTACCGCCGCCTCTACGACACCGCCCTTGGGGAGAACAGCGTGACCTTCTCGCTGCGGATGGCGGACGGGGAGTCCGGATTCCCCGGAAACCGGGACATGGCGGTGACCTACACCGTGACGAAGGACAGCCTGCGGATCGACTACCGCATCACGACCGACAGGGAGACCTACCTGAATCCCACCAACCACACGTACTTCAATCTTGCGGGCCAGGGGAGCGGCACGATCGACGCGCAGATCCTCCGGCTGGCCTGCAGCCACTATACCCCCTGCGGAGAAGGCCTCATTCCGACCGGCGAGATCCGCAGCGTGGAAGGGACACCGTTTGATTTCCGCAGACCGAAGGCGATCGCGGCGGACCTGCACACGGAGGACACGTCGAAGAACCACCCGGATCTCGTCGTGACCGGCGGGTATGACCACAACTTCGTCATCGACGGATGGAAAGGGGACGGACAGGAGATCCTGTTCGCCGAAGTCACAGACCCCGCGAGCGGCCGGCGCATGGAAGTCAGCACAGATATGCCGGGCGTGCAGCTCTATATCGCCCACGGCATGTACACGGAAGGCTGCAAGGGCGGGCGCGCCTGCGGATCGAGGTCGGGATTCTGCCTGGAGACGCAGTGCTTCCCGGACACCCCGCACCATGACAACTTTCCTTCCGACCTTTACGGACCGGCGAGACCGCTCGTGTCCGCGACCACGTTTCGCTTTCCCGGAGCAGAATGAGCAGAGAAGAGCAGGACAGCAGAGAACTGAACAGGGAACAGAACAGACTGCGTGACTACCGCCGCAGCCTGACGGCGCACCGCGTGCGGAGGATCCTGACCAGAGTGCTTCTGGCCGGGGCGGTGATCTGCGCGCTGTATTTCGGCATACGCTACTATCAGAGCCGGCACTACTCGTCGATGGAGATGTCCCCGGCCGCGGACTATATCGCGGCGGACGGCGCCTCCTACCGCAACCTCGGCGAGACGATTGTCGAATACACGTCGAACGGGGCGACCTGCCTGGATACGGCGGGGCGGGTGCTGTGGCAGTGCAGCTTTGAGATGGAGGAGCCCATCGTGAGCACCGCCGGCAATGTGATCGCCTTCGCGGATTACAACGGGCGCTCTGTCTATGTCATGAACACGAGCGGGGAGCTCGGCCACTTCACGACCGCCATGGACGTACACTACCTCTCAGCGGCGGAGAACGGGGACGTGCTCTGCGTGATGGACAGCG
The DNA here is from genome assembly GCA_002372815.1 of Lachnospiraceae bacterium UBA3692. GTDB lineage: Bacteria > Bacillota > Clostridia > Lachnospirales > Lachnospiraceae > CAG-791. The sequence goes on along the minus strand of DFIR01000051.1, from coordinate 1,714 downwards.
GGACCTCCGCCTGGATCCGCCTCTACAGCGCGGACGGAAGAGAGAAGGCGTATTTTGTCCGGAATATCGATGAGAGCGGGTATCCGCTGGCGGCGGCCCTGTCCCCGGACGGGGAGACGGTCTGCATCTCCAACCTCATGATGGAGGGCGCCTCTGTCAAAACCGTGCTGAGCTTCTACGACTTCGCCCACGGCAGCGAGGAGAACAGCTATGAAGTCAGCAGCTACGCATACAAGGACGAGGTCGTGCCGGTCGTGCGCTTCCTGAATGACCAGGTCTGTACGGCGGTCTCCGACGCGCGCCTGATGTATTTCGACGTCTCCGGGAACGCGCCGGTGGCGGGCATGAACAGCATGTTCTCCGAACAGGTGCAGAGTCTCTTCTTCGGGGACGAGCGGATCGGCCTGCTATTTATGGATGAGACGGGCAATGAGATGTACCGCCTGGACCTCTACGACCTTCACGGCAGCAGGACCGGCAGTATCCGGTTCTCTCTGAATTATACGGACGTACAGCTGACGGGAGGGAGGATCTTCATCAACAACGCCCAGTACTGCATGATCTATGCGGAGGACGGACGGGAGATCTTCTCCGGCGCCTTCAGCCGGTCGGTCCGCGTCCTGCACGCGTCGAAGCGGCTCAGGAATCTCTGCGCGCTGACGGGGAAGGAACTGGAGGAGATCGAACTGCACTGAGCAGAATCCGGGAGTGGATATGAACTATTATTTTTGGATCCTTCTGATCGGAGGACTTCTGATCATGCTCGGCGGCATCGTCCGCGGCTACAGGGACGGGATCGTGAAGCAGGCGGACCTCCTGCTCTCGATGACCGGCGCCTTTCTGTGCTTCCGCCTGGTGACAAGACTGGGCGGCGACTACGCCAAGAAGAATATCTCCGGAGCAGCAGTGAGCATCGCCCTGCTGCTCTTCGTCATCATCGTCTTCGTCCTGTGCCGGATGCTGCTGGCGGGACTCCACCTGATCAGCCGCCTGCCGGTGATCCGGATCGTGGACAACCTGCTCGGCGCCGCCGGGGGCGGGATCATCGCCTTCTTCTTCCTGTATATCGCCCAGTATCTCCTGGAGTGTTATGTGGGCCTGTAGGAGCCTTCCGGGGAGCTCAAAATTAATTTCAAAAAAATGAAAAATAAGGCTTGCATTCCCCGTAACAGAGTGATAAGATAAATCTCGCCGCTGAGAGAGACGGTCGGCGGGACATCCCGAAAGCCGCATCTCACAAATAAAAAATTGAAAAGCGACCTTGACATGACACCGACACATCGGCTATAATGTCATAGCTACGACTCACAGAAATGAGTCAAAAGCATTGCGAAATATGTCAGGCATATTTCACAACATGTATCTTCACAATCGAATAGTTGACAGTTTAACAGAAATGCAACCCTGAATAGATTCCTTAAAGGATGCGGAATCATCTGAAGTTCCGGATCCTAAAGAATGAATTCAGAAAGCGATCTAAAACCTAGATCCAAAATCACGGACAGAACGACAGAGTTGTTCTGAACGGGAACGAACTTAACAGCGTCTGAGGATGCTGTGAACATTTAAAATGAGAGTTTGATCCTGGCTCAGGATGAACGCTGGCGGCGTGCCTAATACATGCAAGTCGAACGGAGCACCTTGGTGCTCAGTGGCGAACGGGTGAGGAGAACATAGGTAACCTGCCCCTCCGAGGGGGACAACAGCTGGAAAC
>DFIR01000072.1 GCA_002372815.1 Lachnospiraceae bacterium UBA3692 | reverse complement strand
AACATCGTCACCGGCAGAGTCGCAAGAATGACTGACTTCGGCGCATTCGTCGAACTCGAGACCGGCATCGACGCGCTGCTGCACGTCTCCCAGATCTCCAGAGAGCATGTTGAGAAGCCTTCGGACGTTCTCCATGTCGGCGATGAAGTCAGGGCGAAGATCGTTGATTTCAATCCTGACAACAACAAGATCAGCCTGAGTGTCAAGGCGATCGCGATCGACGAGGAGAGAGCGAGACAGGCAGCGGAGAGAGAAGCCGCGAACGCGGACGTCGTCTCCGTCGACATCGACGCACTCGTTGCACAGGCGAAGGCAGCAGAAGCTGCAGCGTCCGACGAAGAGTAATCTTCCATTCGAATAGCTAAGAAATTAAGCCCTGCGGCTTGCGCCGCGGGGCTGATTTTTTTTATTTCCCGTTTTTCAAAATCCTTCTAAAGAGATAATCAGCGTAGCTGCAGAAGAAATCCCGATCTCTCTTCATCTCATCCGTGAGTTCGAAGAAGAGCTCCGGATCCTGATATTCCCTGCGGAAATAGGGCGACTTGAAGTCGGACCACTGCGGCAGATATAAGGACTTTTTCCTGGTGTAGCAGGTCTGCGCCGTCGCCTGCACGCGGTGGGAGGCGTCGGCGAAGGAGGCGATGGATTTGTGCATCGCGCAGTCCTCCTCCGGGAGGTAGTAATAGTCCTTGTACCCGGCGTAGAAGTACTTCATCTCCTCGCGGTAGACCGGAATGCGCAGGAGGCCCTCCGCGCCGGTCTGGGAGAGAAACACGTGATCGTACGAACCGGTGATCATGACGGGGATCGCCTTGTCGGAGCGGAAGTGGAGCAGCAGCTCCTCCTTCTCATCTCCGAGGTACCCGCGGTAGCTGTGCGCCTCCGCCTTGTAGACGTGGAGCTTCGCCTCGGGAAGATCGTGGAATGAGAGCACCGGCGTGAGAGAGATCAGCCCTCTGACGTCCTCGGCGTTGTGCGTGAGCAGCATCGACAGCGCGTCCGGGTCCGGCTTTTCCACATAGCTGCGGTAGACGCCGATGAGGCTGCCGCCGTCCGTGTCGTCCGTCCTTCCGGTGCCAAAGAGCGACTCGACCGCCTGCTGGCTGCAGTTGGGAAGGCCGATGAGATCGCGGTAAGGTGTGACCTCCTTGCGGAGATCGATCGAATTCATGCGCGGGAGCTGCCCCGTAAGGCCGTGGAGTTCCATCCTTTTCAGCAGAAAAGGAATGTCAAACCGATCGCCGTTGTAGTGGATCAGCGTTTTTCTTCCGGAGATATATAAAAGGAAGGAAGAGATGATCTCCTTTTCCTCGCGGCCGGTATTGTCGAACCACTGCGTGAGCGTCCAGCTCCCCGCGTCGTGCAGCGCGCAGCCGATCAGATAGATCTGGTTCCTCGCAGAGGAGAGCCCTGTAGTTTCGATGTCGAAATAGACGACGTCTGCCAGCGAAGCCAGGGAAGGCTCGCTGTGTTCCAGTGTCTGGGTGATGATTTTCATAAGCTGAATATACCACAACCACGCAAAAGATGTTAAAATCTTTCGTATGGCTAAACTGACATTTCCGGGCGGCATCCAGCTGAATGGCGAAAAACAGCTGACGAAAGATGCCCCCTTTATCAATCTGTTTCCGGAAGGGGAGCTCGTTTTCCCGCTCTCCCAGCACATCGGGGAACCGGCGGTTCCTGTTGTGAAGGAGGGAGACTTCGTGCGCATGGGGCAGGTCATCGCCCGCGCGGACGGGCGTCTCTCCGCGCCGATCCACGCCCCGGTCTCCGGACAGATCACCGCCGTGGAAGACCGGCTCACCGCCGACGGCACGCAGGCGAGGTCCATCGTGCTGGAGAACGACGGGCTGTATCTCGAGATCCCGTATCCGCCGAACCGCCATATCTACAGCCTCCGCAGGGAGGAGATCCTCGCGGGGATTCGCAGCGCCGGCATCACCGGCCTCGGCGGCGCTTCGCTGCCGTCCGCGGTCAAGATCGAGGAGGCGGACCCGGAGAGCGTGGATTTCTGCATCGCCAACTGCATGGAGAGCGAACCCTATCTGACGGCCGGCTACCGCAGGCTTGTTGAGTCCCCCTGGAAGGTGATCAACGGGCTTCGGATCGTCCTGCGCATGTTCCCGAAGGCGCGCGGCGTGATCGCGCTTCCCTCAGGATATGCCGACTGCGCGGCGCAGCTGCGCGAGCTGACGGCCCAGATGCCGCACGTCCAGGTGCGCGTCCTGCCGGACAAGTACCCGCAGGGAGCGGAGCGCCAGCTGATCTACGCGATCACCGGGCGGACGCTGAACCGCACGATGCTCCCGCACGACATCGGCTGCATCGTCTACAACCTGGATACCCTGGTTGCGATCAACCAGGCCTGCATCACGAACGAACCCCTGATGACGAGGACCCTGACGCTGTCCGGACGGGCGGCGGAGGCACCGGGCAATTACCGCGTGCGGCTCGGGATGAGCTGCCGGGAATTCCTGGAGCAGGCCGGCGGCCTGAAGGAAGGATATACGGAAGAGGACGTTCTCTTCCTCGACGGGGGACCGATGATGGGGCGGCCTTACGCCTCCCTCGACGTCCCGGTCACCAAGCTCACGAGAGGCCTGATCTGCATCCCGCGGCACGAGCTCCCGTCCGTGAGGACGAGCGCCTGCATCCGCTGCGGCAGATGCGCGGGCGTGTGCCCGAACAGGCTGACGCCGTTCCGGCTCCTCAGAGATCTGGAAAAGGAAAAGGATGACAGGTTCATCGCGCACGGCGGCCTGGAGTGCAGCGGATGCGGCGCCTGCACCTATATCTGTCCCGCAGGATTAAGCCTGTCCGACCGCATCGACGAATACAGGGAGCAGCTCCTGAAAGATCCGGAGAAGACCGGAGACTACGCCCGGAGGTACATCCGCAGATGAAAAAAGATACTTCCGGGAGACTAATGATCATACACGCGCCGCTCCTCACGAGGGAGATCATGGGGATCGTCCTCATCGCGCTCGTCCCGATGTGCGGGACCGCGCTCTATTTCTTCGGCCTGCAGGGCGGCCTTCTTATCTTAAGCGCACTGGCTGGCGCGATTGCGGCGGAACTCCTGACGGACCTTATCACGCGGCGCTTCCACTGCATGGCCGACGGCACAGCGGCAGTGACCGGCATCATCACCGGCCTTCTCATGCCGCCGGGCGTCCCGCTCTGGATGCCGGCCGCAGCGGCTGCCGCAGGCATCGTCGTCGCGAAGGCGCTCTTCGGGGGAACCGGGAAGAACCTCCTGAATCCCGCGATGACCGGCAAGCTCATCATGCTGCTCGCCTTCCAGGGTGTGATGCGCGATTATTCCTACGCGGAGTTCGGCAGCATCACGCCGCTCACGTCGCTCGCGGAGGGCAACCCGATCGCGATCCGCGACATGATCGTCGGCGGAACGTCCGGCTGTATCGGGCTGTCATCGCCGATCCCTGTACTCATCGGGGCGCTGGTCCTGATGGCTGTCGGGATCGCGGATATCATGATTCCGCTTGCGGCGATAATTCTTTTCTCAGGTATTATGCTGCTGTTCGGCAGCCATGGCGCGGACCCGCTCTACGTCCTCGCGGAGATGCTCGGCGGCGGCTTCCTGTTCGCGGCGTTCATCATGCTGCAGGACACGGCGACGAGCCCCGTGTCGCGGCGGGCGAAATTCCTCTACGGCGCGCTGTTCGGCATCGCCGTGGCGGTGCTCCGGATCCTCGGGATCAAGGAGAACGCGGTCACGTTCGCGCTGCCCGCGGTCAACCTGCTCGCGCGGCCGCTCGATGAGATGATGATGCCTCAGCCGTTCGGCACGAAGCGCGTGAGGTCCAGGAGAGTGCTGCGGGGAAGAAAGAACGCGCAGATGCCGGAAGAGCCGGAGGAGACGGAGGAAGAGTCCGACTTCGAGGCGGAAGAGAACGAACACGAGGTGCGGGAGACGTAAAGAAAGCTGCAGCAGCCTGAGATCGGCAACGTGCGGACGCGCCGGCTGCCGCATTCGTTAAAACACATTCGCGATTTTTCCAGCGAGGTATAAGCATATGAAAGACCAGACAGAAATGTTGTACAGAAGCACAAGGTCGGCGCTCGCACCGGTCACGGCCTCGCAGGCGGTCCTGCAGGGGCTCGCCCCGGACGGCGGACTGTACGTCCCGGTCAGCATCCCGAAGCTTGCGATCGGGCCGGAGCAGCTCAGCGCCATGAACTACCGCGACACCGCCTACGAAGTGATGCGGCTGTTCTTCACGGACTTCACGGAAGAGGAGCTGAGAGACTGCATCGACGGCGCGTACGACAGCAAATTCGAGACGGCGGAGCCCGCGGTGCTGAAGGAAGCGGGCGGCTCCTACTATCTGGAGCTGTTCCACGGGCCGACGATCGCATTCAAGGACATGGCTCTCACGATCCTGCCGCGCCTCATGACGACGGCGGCGAAGAAGCTGGGCGAGAAGAAGGAGATCGTCATCCTGACCGCGACGAGCGGCGATACGGGAAAAGCGGCGCTCTCCGGCTTCGCGGACGTCCCCGGGACCAGGATCATGGTGTTCTATCCGAAGGGCGGCGTCTCGCAGATCCAGGAGCGCCAGATG
>DFIR01000010.1 GCA_002372815.1 Lachnospiraceae bacterium UBA3692 | reverse complement strand
TTTCCGGAAACCGATAACCATCCTGAGTTCCGGGCAGTTCTGCCACATACCCTATTATAGCATACAGAACGTATGTTTGGAACACATGTTCTGTATGTCCCCAATAGATTTTTGTATTATATTGTTTACGAAATGCATCTGACGTATGGTATGCATCCATACCAACAAGGGCCGCATTCATCTCACCGCCTGCAGAGGCGGGAGTCTTCTGCGAATGTTAGGATAAAAAGGGCTTGTTGCCGCTTAAGCTGTAATTAAAAGTTTGTTGCCGTTTGACTGCCGCTGCAGAGTTCCTGGCGGCAGTCAGACGGCAATTTCTTTAGGATGTCCATAGAATTGCTGTAAGACTGCCGCTGCGAGGCATCAAACGGCAGTCAAACAGCAAACCGCCCCATAGAGTCATAAACTTGCTATCTGACTGCCGCTGCGAGGCATCAAACGGCAGTCAAACGACAAACCGCCCCACAAAGTCATGCCTCACCCAAGGAACCCTCCCTCCACCTGAATTATTTGTGGTAGGCGCGGCCGGCGTCGATCATGAAGGCGCGGTAGATCTGCTCGAGAACGAGGACGCGGGTCATGAGGTGGGTGAAGGTGAGGTCGGAGAGCTTCCAGCGGATGTCGGCGCGGGTAAGGAGGGCTTCGCCGGGGCCGAGGGAGCCTGCGATGACGAAGACGAGATGACGGGCGCGCAGGCGCCAGGAGGCGAGGCGGGAAGAGAAGGCCTCGCTGGACCACTCGGTGCCGTGCAGGTCGAGGAGGATGACGAGGTCGTCCGGGCGGATCTTTTCAAGAGCCCGGGCGGCTTCCTTGTCTTTGGTCTGGACCTGCTCGCGGGGGCGGTCGTCCGGCGGGGTGGGCTCATCCTTCAGTTCCAGGACTTCAGTGCGGTCGAAGGCCTGGAGGCGTTTGAGGTATTCTTTTTCAAGATCTTTGAGACCTTTGTCTTTGCTCTTGCCGATGCAGAGGATGGTGATCATGCGGAAGCCTCTCTTTGTGTCTCTGTGAGTGTTTTTCTGTGGGCGCTGCGGTATTTCGTCTATTGTCCGACAGAAGGAGAGAAGCGTCAAGAGGGGGAATCGCCGGCCCGCTTCGCGGAGCTGCTTCGCCGGGCTGCCCGCCGGGCAGCTCACAGGGATCACCGCGCCTGCTCACCAGTGCGCGGGAAGAGAGTGACTCACCAGCGAGGGTGGAGAATGTCTCACCTGCGCGGGAAGCGGCTGGCGACGCGGGAGGCGCCGCTGACATAGTCCATGCTGATGTCGTAGAATTCGGCGAGCTTGATGAGACAGTCGATGGGGATGCGTGTGCGGCCAGTCTCGTAATCGGAGTAGGTGCGCTGGCCGACGCAGAGGATGTCGGCGACCTGTTTCTGGGAGAGATCGCGGTCTTCGCGAAGATTGCGGATGCGTTGATGGGTTTCCATTGGGCCGGGGGTTCCTTTCGTTGTTCTGTCGCCGCGGAGGGTCTGAGGGGGAGACACCGCCGCGGCGATGGATACATTACAGAGTTTATTGGGATTTCAGGCACGATTGGGGAAATAGTGTTAAAAACACTAAAAGAAAATGCATGTAAGGAAGTTCACAGAAATCTTTTCGGACGGCGGGAAGTTATTGTATAATATAGGGTAGACGGCAGCAGACCTGCAGGACGGAGGCACAGTATGAGCAGAAATGACAGGCAGGACGAGAAGAACGAGAAGAAAGAGAAGAGTATTCTCTGGGAGGCGACCAAGATCGCGCTGGAGGCCGGTGTGTGTGTCGGCGTCGGTGCGCTGATCGGGGCGGCCAATTTTTTTTACAAGTTTGCGATGACGCCGAAGGCGCATGATCCGCGTGGTGATGAGGATGAGGTGTTCAGGCCCTTCGTAGAGGGGCGGGAGTGGATGAATACGCATCCCGCGAGAGAGGACTGGCTGATCCGGTCCGAGGACGGGCTGCAGCTTCACGCGAACTACATTCCGGCGGAGAAGGCGGATCACAGGTATGCGATCTGCGTGCACGGCTACGCGGACACTTCCGAGAGCATGGGGTATTTCGGAAAGATCTACCGCGACCGCTACGGCATGAATGTCCTCCTTCCGGACCTGCGCGGTCACGGCGGGAGCGAAGGGGACTATGTCGGATACGGATGGGACGATCACTTCGACCTGATCAGCTGGATCGATGAGATCCTGCGGAGGGATCCGGAGGCGGTGATGATCCTGCACGGGATCTCGATGGGCGCGGCGGCGGTGCTGCTCACTACAGGAGAGAAGCTTCCGTCCAGCGTGCGCGCGGCCATTGAGGACTGCGGATATTCGTCCGCCATGGAAGTCTGCAAGAATGTCTACAACGGACTCGGGGATATGCCGGTGCCGGCGGAGGTCATGCTGCAGCTGGTGCGCGTGATCACGCGCATCCGCGCCGGATATGACCTGAAGCTCGCGGAGCCCATCGAGGCGGTGAAGAGGTCCGAGACGCCGACGCTCTTCATCCACGGGGAGCTGGACGATTTCGTCCCGTCCTCCATGATGGCGAAGCTGTACGCGGCAGCCGCCTGTAAGAAGGACCAGCTGTGGGTCCCCGGCGCCAGCCACGTGCAGGCGGCGCTGTTCGAACCCGACACCTACTGGGACAAGGTCGAGGCCTTCCTGGAGGAGACGGACGGGCAGCTGCTGAATGCCTGATCACCCGCCTGCCGTCAGCAGAAACTGTCAGCAGAGGTCTTGAGAGCAGAATCAACAGAAGAAGCGCCTTCGCGCTGCGGATCGGATCCGTGGCGCGGAGGCGCTTTTATGCTGTGTGAAGATCAGATCTTGAAGGCTTCTCCCTGATCCTGGGCGGCGCGGTAGCGCTCGAGGATCTTCTGGATCTTGCCGGCGGGGTTGAGCAGGTCGCTGATGGACTGATCGTGGTTGAGGGTGTCGATCAGGAAGGCGAGATACTTGCTCATATCGCAGCTGTGGTACCAGGGGCGCTCGAGGAGGTCGGGGCGCTGGTAGATCAGGTTGGTGGTGAGGACCTTGTCGATGATGCGGTCCTGGTAGGCCTTGTCGAAGATGTCGAGGCCGCCCGTGAAGAGACCGAAGGTCGCGCAGACGAAGACGCGCTTCGCGCCGCGCTCCTTGAGCCCTCTGGCCACTTCCGTGACGCCCTGGCCGGAGGAGAGCATGTCATCGATGATGAGCATGTCCTTGCCGCGGACATCGGAGCCGAGGAATTCGTGGGCGACGACCGGGTACATGCCGTTCTCCAGGCGGGTGTAGTCCTTGCGCCGGTAGAACATGCCGATGTCGAGTCCGAGCAGGCCGGCAAAATAGACGGCGCGCTTCATCCCCGCCTCATCGGGGCTGATGACCAGCATGTGGTCGCTGTCGAACTGCAGATCCGGGACGGTGCGGAGCAGGCCCTTCACGAACTGGTACACCGGCTGCACGTTGTCGAAGCCGCTCAGCGGGATCGCGTTCATGACGCGGGGATCGTGTGCGTCGAAGGAGACGATGTTGTCCACGCCCATGCGGACCAGCTCCTGCAGGGCGATGGCGCAGTCGAGGGATTCGCGGCCGGCGCGGGCGTTCATGCGGCCCTCGTAGAGGTAGGGCATGATCACGGTGATGCGGCGGGCCTTGCCGCCGATCGCGGCGATCACACGCTTCAGGTTCTGGTAGTGATCGTCGGGGGACATGTGGTTCTGTACCCCGCAGAGCCGGTAGGTCTTGCTGAAGTTGACGACGTCGACCAGCAGGTAGATATCCATACCGCGGACGGACTGCTTGACGACACCCTTGCCTTCGCCGGTGCCGAAGCGGGGCAGATCGCAGTCTATGATGTAGGAGGGGCGCTGGTATCCGAGATATTCGAGACTTCCGCTGTGCTCGCTCTGCCTCTCGGCGCGCCAGTTGGTGAGATAGTAATCGATGGAGGCGGCCATTTCCTCACAGCCCGTTACGGGGATGATTCCCAGTGAACCTGCGGGAATGCCGTCCAGCTGACGCTTTTCATGTACACGGATCGGTTCCATGCGTAATCCTCTCTTTCCTGTTGTGCGTAATACGAATTCTGCGGGGGTGGAACTTCTATCAAGTTCCGGCGGCGCGGCGCGCAGTCTGCGCCTCACGGCGCTTCAGGACGCGTATGTCGCTGCCGGTCATCTTGCAAAGCCGGTAATGGTATGTGACACGGGAAAAGGTGCGGTCTGAGTAACGTTTCTGAAATTCCTGCAGGGACAGGTTGGTGGAGATCACGGTGCCCTTCTTCCGAAGGATGCGTTCACTCAGGCATGCGAACAGCTGGGAAGAGACAAACTGATTGGTGAGCTCTGTGCCCAGATCATCGATGATCAGAAGATCACAGGAGTACAGATCTTCTGTGAAGACGCGGAAGTCGTCGCGACCGCGCGCGTCATAGGAGTAACCGGAGAGACGGTCGAAGAGAGTTGCCGCACTGAAGTACAGGACGCTGCGGCCGCGTTTGAGGAGTTCCCCGGCGATGCAGACGGAGAGAAATGTCTTCCCCGCGCCGGTGGTTCCGTAGAGGAGGAGTCCAAGCTCCTGCGGATCGTCGAAAGTTCTGATGAAGCTGACAGCTGCCTCGCGGGAGCGGCGGAAATTCTCGAGATCCGCTCCCTGGTAATAGCGCTCGAGAAGTTTGTCGAAGCCGGCCTCCGGCAGCTGTACCTGCAGATGGGACTGGTCGTAGAGGAGAGCGATCTCCTTCCTCCGGAAGCAGATACATTTCTCCCCGTTCACGTAGCCTGTGTCCTTGCAGATCGGACAGTCATAGGTGAGATCCAGATAGTCCTCGCTGTAGCCGTTCTCCTTCAGAAGGGCCGCTCTGCGGGACTGCAGATCCAGAAGCTGCTGCTGGGCCGCCTCCTGGGCCTTCCGTGAGGCCTCGTCGCCGCTGCCGCTGAGGCGCATGCGCAGGCGGGAAGCGGCGGTCTCAGGGACCTGTTCGTCCAGGCGGCGGATCTCCGGGACATGCAAATACACCGAATCCCGGCGCTCCTGTCGAAGACGCCGGTTCCGGTCCCTGCTCTGTGCGTATCCGCGCATAATGCTGTCGTACTGTTCCCTGCTCAGTGCCAAAACGATCGTTTCCTTGTGTATGCCGCGGGTGTCAGCTTCCCAGAAGGTCGCGCTCGAGCTCGTCGAAATCGTACTCGTGCTGCTCGATCTGGTTGAAACGGTTGCGCTCGGGGCGGACGTCTGCCGCGCGTCCCGTGCGCGCTTTCCGGATCCCTCCGGAGGAGGCGCGTTCCGCCTGCCTGGGCGTCGTGATGCCGTTCTCCGCCCAGTTGACGGCGACCCGCTCGATGTAGCGGAAGTCTTTCTTGCCGCGGTCCACGCAGTACTGCAGAAGATAATCGATCAGGTCATCCGAGAAGTGCAGGACTTCCGAGATATAGTAGACCGTCTCGATCTCGCGCGGTGCGAGCGGCTTGCCGACATACTGTTCAATGACGAACAGGAGCTGGGAGCGGTGCTCGTCCGCACAGAAGTCGCGGAGCCGTTCGGGGGACGGCGCCTGCTTCTCCGGAGCTGCCGGGGCCGGATCGGCCGAAGGGGCGGCTGCGGGGGAGGCAGACATCGGGATCACCCGGCTGCTCTTCGCGGGGACTTCCCGTGCGGGAGGCTCCTGCTGCGCGCGCGGAAGGGGCTGGCCCAGCGCGGACTGCTGGCGCATACGGATCCCGATGATGTTGCCGGTGTGGTCCTCATCGAGACTCAGAAGGCCCAGTCTCTCCCAGTAGCGGAGAGAACGGAGGACTTCCTTCTCCGTATGGTTGAACTGGTCGGCCATATCGGAGATGCTGGTGGTCCTGCGCGCGCTCATCATGCGCAGAAGGTAGAGGTATACCTTGATCTGCGCATCGTTGGCATTTTTCATATATTCGTCGATAAACAGATTCGAAACAAGGGTCGAACCTGTGTCCGCATCATTGTAGATCGTAAACAAGACAGTGCTCCTGATCACGTGCGCGCAAAGCGCCAAGTCTATTTTTATACGCTGCAAACGGAGTATAACACAGCGCATATGGAGCGAAAATAGACAAATCGCCGATAAAAAAGCCGTCCGCAGGCCGCTCCCGGAAGCCGGTTTCCACGTTGAAAATGTGGATAATGTGAAGAAGCACTGCCAGTATCGAAGAATATGGCAGAAGTTATCCACATGGAAAAACAGCGGTCAGAAGCGGAATAATGTGGATAACACGGGCATCAGACGGCCGTTATGTCGGAAGAGACCAGTTTTTTGGCGATTTTATCGAGGTTTCCGGCGCCCATAGTTATCAACAGGTCACCTTTTCGGCAATTTTTCCTGAGAAATTCCTCCAGCGCGTCTACGCTCTCGAAGGAGGTGCAGCTGTGGCCGCGCATGCGCACTTCCTCGGCGATGGTCTCCCCGGAGACGCCGAGGGTATCCGTCTCGCGCGCCGCGTAGATCGGCGCGATGAGGACTTCGTCCGCAAGGCACAGCGCGTCGGCAAACTGCGGGAGCAGGGCCTTGGTGCGGCTGTAGGTGTGGGACTGGAAGGCACACACGATGCGCTCGTGCGGATAATCCGCGGCAGCGCGCAGCGTCGCCTCGATCTCGGTCGGGTGATGCGCATAATCATCCACGACCGTCGCCCCGTGATACTGGCCGATGATCTGGAAACGGCGGTCCGTACCGTGGTAGGACCTGAGGGCCGTGGCAGCCTGGTCGGAAGGCACACCGAGAAGGTCCGCTGCGGCATAGGCCGCGACGGCGTTGTAAACATTGTGCATGCCGGGCACGGAGAGGGTGACCGGCTGGCGGCTGCCATCCGCTTTCTTTCTTATAATAAAAGCAGGGAACCCGTTGCTGCCGACAGAGATCTCCTCCGGGCTGTAATCGCTCTCCGGGCTGCTGCCGAAGGTGTAGACGCGGCAGGATAGACCGTCGGTGAGCGCCTGCCAGCTGTCGATGTCGGAGCTGATCACGACGGCGCCCTCTGCGGGCACGAGCTTCGCGAAGCGGGCGAAAGAGTGCCGGATGGCATCCAGATCCTTGAAGTAATCCAGATGGTCGGCCTCCACGTTCAGGATGAGGGCGATATCGGGAAAGAACTCCAGGAAGCTGTCCGTGTACTCGCAGGCCTCCGCCACGAAGTAGTCCGGGCCGCCCACGCGCACGTTGCCTCCGATGCTGGGGAGCATGCCGCCCACGGTCAGGGTCGGATCCTTGCCCGCGTACATCAGGATCTCCGAGAGCATGGACGTGGTCGTTGTCTTGCCATGGGTGCCGCTGATGGCGGTGGCGCAGCCGTAGAGGCGCATGATCTGGCCGAGCAGCTGGGCGCGGCTGAGCATGGGAAGACCGGCGCTGACAGCCGCCGCGTACTCCGGATTGTCCGGGTGGATCGCGGCCGTATACACGACGAGATCGATGCCGGGCGTGATGTTGTCAGCGGACTGCGGACATGAGACCGGGATCCCGGCTGCCTCGAGCTCCGCGGTGGTCGCGGAAGGCTCACGGTCGGAGCCGGAGATCGTGAAGCCGCGGCTCTTCAGGATGAGCGCGAGACCGCTCATGGAGATGCCGCCGATCCCGATAAAGTGGACGTGTACAGGATTTTCAAGATCGATCTGATACATAAAATATATTCATTATTCCGGTCATTCTGACCGGATCTCCTTTCACATTTGAACGTGTTTGTCAAACAGGCACTTATATTATAGTCGGAAATCATAAAAAACCAACACTGATTTTTGCTCCTGCGGCAGGACTAGAATGATTGCACAAAAATGGCCAAAATGAGAAAAAACCAGTTGTGTACTTCCACCATAAAATACCGGGAGACAGTTTCCTTTACCAAAGCCATGTGTTATAATTTTACTGCGCAGATATTTGCGGTATTGCGTCAATAAAGGCAATATCGCGTTTTTCTGCCGAAATCATAATCTTACAGAGGTGCGGAAATGATCGTCAAGAAAGAAATGATCGCAATGCTGCTCGCCGGCGGGCAGGGTTCCCGTCTGGGGATCCTCACCGAGAATATGGCGAAGCCGGCAGTGTCTTTCGGAGGAAAGTACAGGATCATCGATTTCCCCCTGAGCAATTGCATTAATTCCGGCGTAGACACGGTGGGTGTGCTCACGCAGTATATGCCGCTGCGGCTCAACGCCCATGTCGGGATCGGCATCCCGTGGGATCTTGACAAGAATGTGGGCGGGGTCTCGGTCCTGTCCCCTTATGAAAAGATCGAGAACACGGAGTGGTACACCGGGACTGCGAATGCGATCTATCAGAATCTGGCCTATATGGAGAGCTACAATCCGGACTATGTCCTGATCCTCTCCGGTGATCACATCTACAAGATGGATTACGAGGCCATGCTCGACTTTCACAAGGAAAACGGCGCGGATGTGACCATCGCCGTCATGCCTGTTCCGATGGAGGAGGCAGGCCGGTTCGGCATCATGATCACAGACGAGGAGCACAGGATCACGGATTTCGAGGAGAAGCCCGCGCATCCGAGGAGCAATCTGGCGTCCATGGGGATCTATATTTTCTCCTGGGAGACGCTGAAGAAAGCCCTGGTCGAGAATGCCGACCAGCCGAACCTTGACTTTGGCAAGCACATCATTCCGTACTGCCGTGACAACGGCAGTCCTTTGTACGCATATGAATTCAACGGCTACTGGAAGGACGTCGGGACCCTCACTTCCTACTGGGAAGCGAACATGGAACTGATCGACATCGTGCCGGAATTCAATCTGTATGAGGAGTTCTGGAAGATTTATACCAGAAGCACCTCCAACGTTCCGCAGTTCTTCGGACCGGACAGCAAGGCGGAACGGTCGATCATCGGAGAGGGGACGGAAGTCCTCGGAAAGGTCTACAACTCCGTGATCGGGTGCAATGTTGAGATCGGCGAAGGCGCAGTGGTCTCCGGTTCCATTCTCATGAACGGGACGAAGATCGGGCGCGGCGCCCGACTGGACAAGGTCATCACCGCAGAGGACGTCATCGTAGGCGACGGTGCCGTGCTCGGGCAGGGAGAGGATATTCCGAATGATACAAGGCCGGATATCTACCGGGATGGTCTGGTGACACTGGGAGAGGGCACGGTCGTGCCGCCCGGGGTCAGTATAGGCCGGAACGTTATGATCGCCGGGAAGACCGAGGCGGCGGATTATCCCCACGGCAGGCTGGAGAGCGGCCGGACTCTGGTGAAGGAAGGTGATGCGCAGTGAGGGCGATAGGAATCGTTTTGGCGGGCGGCAACAGCAGGAGGATGAAGGAACTGTCGAAGAGGCGGGCAGTATGCGCCATGCCTGTGGCAGGCAGTTACAGAAGCATTGATTTTGCACTCAGCAGTATGGAATTCTCCCGGATCCAGAAGGTTGCAGTGCTGATGCAGTATAATTCCCGCAGTCTCAACGAACATCTTGCATCCTCCAAGTGGTGGGACTTCGGCCGCAAACAGGGCGGCCTGTTCCTTTTCACTCCCTCTTTTGCAGATGCACACAGTCAGTGGTACAGAGGGACGGCGGACGCACTCGCACAGAACATCAGTTTTCTGAAGAATTCTCATGAACCTTATGTGGTCATCGCCTCCGGCGACTGCGTGTACAAGCTGGACTACAACGAGGTGCTCGAGTACCATGTGCAGAAACAGGCGGACATAACAGTCGTAGTCAAGGACATGCCGGAGACATTCAATGTCGAGAGGTATGGCACAGTACAGATGGACGAGGATGGGCGGATCCGAGACTTCGTCGAGAAGCCGGTCATCGCGAGTTCAAACACTATCTCTTGCGGCATCTACGTGGTCCGCAGGAGACTGCTGATCGATCTTCTTGAGAAGTGCGCGGAGGAGAACCGCTATGACTTCGTCCAGGATGTGCTGATCAGATACAGAGGCCTGAAGAGAATCTACGGATACAGACTCGCTTCCTACTGGAGCAACATCGCCTCCGTGGATGACTATTACAGAACCAATATGGATTTCCTGGATCCGAGCATCAGGGATTATTTCTTTAAACAGTATCCCGAGGTCCATTCAAAGGTGGCAGATCTTCCGCCGGCCAAGTACAACGTGAATGTGAACATTCGCAACAGCCTGCTCTCCAGCGGCTGCATCGTCAACGGCACGGTCGAGAATTCTGTTCTGTTTCATCAGGTGTATGTTGGGAACAATTGTGTGATCAGGAATTCCCTGATTCTGAATGACGTTTACATCGGCGACAATACCATCATAGAAAACTGCATCGTAGAGAGCGGCGATACCATTCAGGAAAATTCCTGCTATAAAGGAGAAAATGGTATAAGGATCGTTATCGAGAAAGGCGAACGTTATACCATTTAGAAATGGAGAACGCTATGCAGGTAACGGACGTAAGAGTAAGGAGAGTTGCTAAAGATGGCAAGATGAAAGCAGTCGTTTCCATCACGATCGATAACGTCTTTGTGATCCACGATATTAAGGTCATTGAAGGAGAAAAAGGTTTATTCATTGCCATGCCGAGCAAGAAATCGGCGGACGGGGAATACAGAGACATAGCGCACCCCATCAACGCGGAAACGCGCGGGATGCTCGAACAGATCATTTTGGAAAAGTACGAAGAAAGTGCGTTGCAGGACGACGACTCCACAGATACGACAGCATAGTAAGAGCACAACGGTATCACGACGGTAGAATACAGCATATTCAGCATCTTTCAAAAGGAAGCGCAGTCCGGGAGCTGCGCTTCCTTTTTTGAGCAGAAACGCACGCAGCGGCAGCAGTCCGGGCACAGGACGGCTGTTCTTGTGAAATGTGCACCGGATCTGCGCGGGAATACGTCCACGGCGTAGATCCTGCACGGTTTGCAATTCGCAGTCGCAGAAAGTATACTGAAAAACAGGAAGGCACAGTGTAAGGACGGGGAAGATTCTCCGTCCTTATGTGCAGAGGAACAGATTAAAGGAGCAGAGCAGACCATGGAAGATGCCCTGATCATCGATCTCTACTGGCAGCGGCAGGAGCGGGCGATCGAGGAGACTGACAGGAAATACGGAAGCTACTGCATGAAGGTGGCGGACAATATCCTGCACGACAGGCTGGACGCGGAGGAGTGCGTCAGTGACACCTGGCTGCGGGCCTGGAACAGCATGCCGCCGGAGCGGCCTTCCCTGCTGAGAGCTTTTCTCGCGAGAATCACCAGAAATCTGTCCCTGGACAGGTGGCGCAGCGCGCATGCCGCCAAGAGGGGACAGGGAGAAGTCGTGCATGTGCTTCTGGATGAGCTGGCGGAATGCATCGCGGACACGGAGCATGTGGAGGATCTGGTCAGCGCCGGGGAACTGTCGGCAGCGGTCGGAAGATTTGTGAGATCGCTCCCGGAGCGGGACGGGGATCTGTTCACGAGAAGATATTTCTTCGCGGAGAGCATCCCGGAGATCGCAGCCCGCAGTCATCTGTCCGAGAACAACGTCACCGTCATCCTGAGCCGCGCCCGCAGGCGGCTTCGCACGCATCTGGAAAAGGAGGGGTTCATACAGTGAAAACGGCAATCACACAGGAAGACCTCCTGCTCGCCATGGAAGGCATCCCGGATGACCTGCTGGAACGCAGCGAAGGAGAGCAGACCGCATCCCGCGGCGTCAGGCGCAGGCGGGCAGCCCTCCGGCGCCGATATATCCTGCCCGTGGCAGCGGCCTTGTGCCTCCTTCTTCTTGCCGGCGGACTGCGGACCCTGCGGATGGGAAGCACGGGGACAGACGGCGGCATGGTCGCCTTTGAAGAGGCGGCGGCAGAACCGAAAGAAGCGGCAGCGGAAGAGGCTCCGGAAGAAGTTTCTGCAGCAGGCGCGGCAGAGAACACTATGGATAGTGCCGATACTGCCGGCGACTTCGGTTCGATCGATTATGCGGCAGCAGACAAGGAAGAAGAAACGGCAGCAGTGGAAGCTGCGGGAGCCGGGGAAACAGAGGAAAGCGCGGCAGAGAAACTGAAGGAAGCCGTCCGGAAGCTCCGGGAAGCGGTCCGCCGCCTTGTCAGGAAAGCGGCCGGCCGGAATGCGGACGAATGACCGGATGAACGTCGGCGTGTGAAACAGCAGAGAGGAGGAAGGTTATGAAAAGGAACGGGAAGGAACTTTTAGGCAGGGAATACAGGAGGAAAGGGCATATGCGCACCGCACTCCCGGTGCTGCTCCTGTGCGCCGCGCTGGCTGCCGGGACGGCGGGCTGCGGGCAGGGAGGATCTTCTGCCTCAAGCTCTTATTACGCGGAGGAGCCGAAGGAAGCCGCGGCGGAGGCGTACGGGAACGCAAATTATATGGCGGCGGATATGGCCGAGGAAGAATCCGCCTATTCCGAGGCGGCAGTGACCGGCAGTGCTGGCACCGATGCCGGCAGCGGGATCGCGCCGGAAGCCTCGAACCCGCGGGAGGGACAGAAGATCGTCTACACGGGAAGTGTGGACCTGCAGACGCTCGCCTACCAGGATACGATCGCGAACATCCGCCGCAGGATCACGGAGGCCGGCGGTTTCATCGAATCCGAGAGTGAGAGCACGAACGATTACAACTGGTATTCGAGGGAACCCGGGGACAGCTCGGACAGCGGCACGCATTCCATGTTCATGGTCGCCCGTGTTCCGTCCGGGACCTTCAGCACATTTCTGGATGACATGGAACTGGACGGCAAGGTCATGAGCCGCAGCGTTTCCGCCCAGAACATCAGCCAGACCTACGCGAATTACGAGGTCTCGAGAGAAGCTCTCGAGACGGAGCTCGCCAGGCTGAAGGAGATGATGGACAAGGCTCAGACGGTCGAGGAGATGATCGCCGTGGAGTCCCGCATGACGGAAGTCGAGCGCTCCCTCAACAGCACGAAGACGACGCTCGCCGCGATGGACAAGGACGTCGACTATTCGACGGTGCACATCAACGTCACAGAGGTGAAACGCTACAGTGTGAACAAGACGGAGGCGACCTTCGCCGAGCGCCTTCGCAGGGCTGCTGAGAATTCGATCAGCTCCTTCGTCGATTTCGCGGAGGAAGTGGTGCTCTTCATCGTCGGGAACTGGATCTTCCTGCTGCTTCTGGCGGGTGTGATCACCCTGATCGTCCGGTTCCGCCGCAGGAGAAAGGCGCAGAAAGAAGCCGCCGTCAGCACTGCCCGTAAAGGCCTGTTCAGGAGGAAGAAGGCTGCGGAGGAGAGCACGCTGACCGAAGACACGGGATCGGGAGAAACGGGATCCACAGATACAGGATCCACGGACACAGGATCGGCAGAATGAAACAGGATCAGTAGAATAAGGAAGAAATATAAACAGCAATAAAGAAGCCCCCGCACTTCAGACAGCCCGTGCTGCCGGAGTGCGGGGGTATTGTCTGGTTTGACAGGTCAGACGGAAGAGACTGTAAGAGGGATCAGTTGCCGGCGGCCGTGGTGGCTTCTGTGGAGGCCTCTGCCGATCCTTCGGTGGCTTCCGTGGTGCCTTCCGCTGCGGGTTCCTCTGTCACAGGGGCGGTGGTGAAGGAAGTGACCTTCCAGGTCTTCTCCTCGTCCTCCTGCCGCTCGACGGTGAGGGTCATGGTCTGACGGACCTCCTCGGAGCTCTCGATCTGCTGCTGATAGATGTCGAGGACGATCGGGATCAGGTCGGAATAGAAGCGGTTGTAATAGGCTTCCTCGCCCTGGTTGTTGTAGATGTCGATGAGCTCGTTCAGGTTCTTGTCCTGATAGTCTTCGATGGCTTTGGACATCTGCGCGTAGGCGTCGCTGCCCTCCGCGGGCTCGATGTTGTCGGGGTCGAAGCCGAGGACGATCTCGGCAGTAACGGTGCCGACGCCTTTCACCTCCTCCGTGCCGGTGAGCGTGTAGGACTTGAGGAGGGAGTGGACGATGAGTTCGCAGTAGTCGCGGACGGCTTTCTGCGCTTCTTCGGTGATTCTGGACCGGTCGAGGTCCATGCTGGCGTAGAAATCCTCTTCGAGGTAGTCGGCATTGAAAGTGGTGAAAGCATTCTCGTCAAAGACGGTCTCTGTGGCGTAAGCAGTGATGTCTGCGGCCTCCCCTGCTACGAGACAGTCCAGGAAGCCGGTCGCCGCTGTTTCGATCTCCTCGGTGTGTTTGAAGAGACTGCAGCCGGAAAGGAGCATGCATGTGATCAGCATTGCGGCGATGAGAATGCGTGAGAACGGGTGTTTCATCGGATTCCTCCAGAATGGATTTTTCAACAATGTTACTGTATTCTAAAATAATGTAACAGCAAACGTAATATATGTCAATTTTTTTGGCCTTTTTTGGCTGAATTGTTGCGTTTTCCGGCTGTGTGCACCCCTGAAATGACTGGTAATGCCTGTGAAAGAATGTTAGAATAACCGTGTATTGTAAAAATTCAGGCTGGGAGGCAAGATGAATCCGAGCAGTAACAGACTGCTGCAGGTGAGCGCCGTCTTCAGGATCCCGTTCATCCTCGGCGCCGTGCTGGCAGTACTTGATATTCTGATCTTTATCCTGAACTGGCCGTCGGGGCTGCTGATCCTGGCATTCCTGGTCGGTTATTTCGCGATGCTCGTCTACCTGTACATGGAGAACCGCTCGATCATGACGAAGGAAATGGTGCGGTTCGCGGCGGAATACGAGCATGTGGAGAACCGCGTCCTGCAGCAGATGGTCCACGCCTACGCGATCCTTGACGGCTCCATGCGGGTGCTCTGGCGCAACGGCGCGTTCGACACCCTGGTCGGCGAGGCGGTGCTGCGCAAGAAGAATCTGACGCAGGCACTCCCGCAGCTCCGCAGGGAGGCACTGCCGCATGACGACAACCTGATCCGGATCCCGGTGACCTGGGAGGACAGGAACCTGACCGCGCATATCCGGCGGGTGTCGCTGGCCGGTCTTGCCAGCGGGAGCGTCCTTCTCGGGGAGGAGGGCATGCAGGAGAGCGTCTATCTTCTGTGTCTCACGGACGACACGGCCGTCCGGATCGCGGTGCAGGAGGTCGATGACCAGAGCATGGTCGCCGGCTTCGTCTACATCGACAACTACGAGGAGGCGGTGGAGCCGCTCGAAGAGGTCAAGCGCTCGCTGCTGGTCGCGCTGATCGACCGGCAGGTCAGCAAATACATCCTCTCCTTCGACGGGATCTGCAGCAAGATCGAGAAGGACAAGTTCCTGATCATCGTGCGCAAGCACCAGATGCGGCAGATCATGGAGTCGCAGTTCTCCCTGCTCGAGGACGTGAAGAAGGTCAACATCGGCAACGAGATGGCCATCACGCTGAGCATCGGCGTCGGCATGGACGGCCTGACCTACGCGCAGAACTACGAATTCGCCAGAAACGCGGTGGACATCGCGCTCGGAAGAGGCGGCGACCAGGCCGCCGTCAAGACGCCGGGCAATGTGCGCTATTTCGGCGGCAAGACGCAGCAGGCGGAGAAGAACACGCGCGTGCGCGCACGTGTCAAGGCCGAGGCGCTCAAGGAGATCATCCGCGCCAAGGACAGCGTCTTCATCATGGGACACAAGAACGGAGATCCCGACAGCTTCGGCGCCGCGATCGGCATCTACCGGATCTGCCGCACGCTGAACAAGCGGGCCTACATCGTCCTGAACGAGCGGTCCACATCGCTCCGCTCCGTGCTCACCCTGTTCGAGAACAATCCCGAGTACGCCGACCATCCGATCATTACGAGCGAGTTCGCGCTCACGGCGGTGACCTCCAACAGCGCGCTGGTCGTCGTCGACGTGAACCAGCCGGCCAGGACGGAGTGCCCGGAGCTGCTGGAGATGTGCAAGTCGATCGTCGTGCTCGACCACCACAGGGCGGGCAAGGACGTCATCGAGAACGCGACGCTCTCCTATGTCGAGCCGTACGCGTCGTCGGCCTGTGAGATGGTCTCGGAGATCCTGCAGTATGTCGGGGAGAACATCCGGATCCGCCCGGAGGAAGCCGACGCGATCTACGGCGGCATCGTGGTGGACACGAACAATTTTGTCGGAAAGGCCGGTGTGCGGACGTTTGAGGCGGCCGCCTTCCTGAGAAGGAACGGCGCGGACGTCACCCGTGTCCGGAAGCTGTTCCGGGACAACGTGGCGGAGTACAAGGCGAAGGCTGACACGGTCTCGCAGGCGGAGATCTACCGGGATGTGTATGCTTTCTCCGTATGCAGAGCGGAAGGGCTGGAGAGCCCGACGGTCGTCGGCGCGCAGGCGGCCAATGAGCTCCTGGATATCCGGGGGATCAAGGCGAGCTTCGTCTTCACCGAATATCAGAACAAAGTGTTTATCAGTGCCCGTTCCATCGACGAGGTCAACGTGCAGGTCATCCTGGAGAAGATCGGCGGCGGCGGGCATATGAACATCGCCGGCGGTCAGCTGGAAGGCGTGACGGTGGAAGAGGCGATGGAGCAGGTCAAGAATGCCATCGGTCCGGTGGCGGAAAGGCGGTAGAATCATGCAGGTCATTTTATTGGAAGATGTGAAGTCCCTCGGAAAGAAAGGCGATATCGTCAAGGTCTCTGACGGTTATGCACGCAATTTCGTTCTGCCCAAGAAGCTCGGCGTAGAAGCGACGGAGAAGAACAAGAACGAGCTCCGACTGCAGAAGAAACACGAGGAGAAGGTCGCCGCGCAGAAGCTGGCGGACGCGAAGGAACTGGCCGCGCAGCTGGAGGGCAAGAAGATCGCCCTGAAGATGCGCGCCGGCGAGGGCGGCAAGGTGTTCGGCTCCATCTCCGGCAAGGAGATCGCGGCCGCTGCGAAGGAGCAGTTCGGCCTGGAACTGGACAAGAAGAAGATCCAGCTTCCCGATCCGATCAAGAGCTTCGGCATGCATGAAGTCCCGATCAAGCTCCATCCGCAGGTGACGGGAACACTCTACGTGCTGGTTCAGGAGGCCTGACCTTATGCCCCGTGAAGAGGAGCTTCGGCGGGAGAACCCGCAGGAAGACGCCATCCGGCGCGTCATGCCGCACAGCATCGAGGCGGAGCAGGCCGTGCTGGGCGCGATGATCATGGACGCGGAGGCGATCGACGTGGCCTCCGAGATGCTGACGGAGGAGGACTTCTATTCGCGCGCGAACGGCGTGATCTTCTCCGTGATCATGGAGATGAACGAGAAGCGGATCGCGGTGGACCCCGTGACGCTGCAGACGCGCCTGCGGGAGAAGAACCTGCCGCCGGAGCTGTACAGCGACGAGGCGATCGGTCTGCTGATCGCCCAGCTGCCCACTTCCGCCAATATCCGCTCCTACGCGGAGCTGGTCGCGGAGCGGTCGCAGCTGCGGAGGATGATCCGCGTCAATGAGGAGATCGCCGCCAGCTGCTATGCGCAGACGGAGGACCCGGACGAGATCATGAACCAGGCCGAGAAGAAGATCTTCGAGATCTCGCAGCGGCGGACCGGTTCCGCTTTCGTCCCGATCCGGCAGATCGTGCTCAATGCCGTCGCCAAGATCGAGCAGGCGTCGCACATGAAAGGCAATATCACGGGCCTGCCCACCGGTTTCACCGACCTGGACAACCGGACGGCGGGACTGCAGCCCGCGGACTTCATCCTGGTGGCGGCCCGTCCTTCCATGGGCAAGACGGCGCTCGTCCTGAATATCGCGGAGTACCTGACGCTCAAGGAGAACCGGTGCGTAGCGATCTTCTCCCTGGAAATGTCCAAGGAACAGCTGGTGAACCGCCTGATCTCCATGGAGTCGCACGTGGACGCGCAGAAGATCCGCACGGGTGACCTCAGCGAGCAGGAGTGGAACGACCTGGTCGACAGCGCCGGCAACATCGGCGAGAGCCGGCTGATCATCGACGACACGCCGGCGATCAGCGTCTCGGAGCTGCGCACCAAGTGCCGCAAATACAAGATGGAATTCGGGCTGGAGATCGTCATCATCGACTACCTGCAGCTCATGAGCGGCAGCGGAAAGGGCAATGATTCCCGCCAGCAGGAGATCTCCGATATCTCCAGGTCGCTCAAGTCGCTGGCGAGAGAACTGAACGTTCCGGTGGTGGCGCTGTCCCAGCTGTCCCGTGCCGTCGAGTCGCGTCCCAATCACCGCCCGATGCTCTCGGACCTGCGTGAATCCGGCGCCATCGAGCAGGACGCGGACCTGGTCATGTTCATCTACCGCGACGACTACTACAACCCGGACGGAGAGAATCAGGGCATCGCGGAGATCATTATCGCGAAGCAGCGAAACGGCCCGATCGGCACCGTGGAGCTGCTGTGGCAGCCGCAGCTGACCAAATTTGTCAATAAAGCGCCGATGTAAGTCATACGAGAGAGGAACAACAGGAGGGATTCCAGGCATGCAGCACTATTTTGCCCCGGAAGTCGAAACAGCTTCCAGAGAGGAACTCACGAAACTCCAGGATCAGCGCCTCGTGGAGACGGTCCGCCGTGTCTACCGGGACGTGCCTTACTACCGTAAGAAAATGGATGCGGCCGGCGTGTCCCCGGACGACATCCACGGGACAGCGGACCTGCATCTGCTGCCTTTTCTCAGCAAAGAGGACCTTCGCAGCCAGTATCCGGACGGACTGCTGGCCAGACCGGTCTCGGACTGCGTCCGCATCCACTCCACCAGCGGGACCACCGGACGCCGCGTCGTCGCGTACTACACGCAGAACGATGTCGACATGTGGGAGGAGTGCTGCGCCAGAGCGCTTGCAGCGGCAGGTGCGACGAAAGAGGACGTGGTGCAGGTGTGCTACGGCTACGGTCTCTTCACGGGAGGCGCAGGCCTGCACGGCGGCTCGCACAAGCTTGGTTCCCTGACCCTTCCGATGTCCTCGGGCAATACGGACCGGCAGATCCAGTTCATGACGGACCTCGGCGCGACCGTGCTGTGCTGCACGCCTTCCTACGCCGCCTATCTCGCGGAGACGATCTGTGAGCGCGGGCTGCGGGACCAGATCCGCCTGAAGGCCGGCATTTTCGGCGCGGAGGCCTGGACGGAGGAGATGCGCCGCGAGATCGAGGAGAAGCTGGGGATCAGGGCCTACGATATCTACGGCCTGACGGAGATCTCCGGGCCCGGCGTCGCGTACGAGTGCTCCGAGCAGAACGGCATGCACATCAACGAGGACAACTTCATCGCGGAGATCATCGATCCCGTGACCGGAGAGGTCCTGCCGGACGGGGAGAAGGGCGAGCTGGTCTTCACCAGCATCACCAAGGAGGCCTTCCCGCTGATCCGCTACCGCACGAAGGATATCTGCATCCTGAACCGGGAGAAATGCGCCTGCGGCCGCACGTTCGTGCGCATGACCAAGCCGCTGGGCCGCAGCGACGACATGCTGATCGTCAAGGGCGTCAATGTATTCCCGTCCCAGATCGAGACGGTGCTCCTCAACAACGGCTACCCGGCCAACTACCAGATCATCGTCACGCGCGAGAAGCACACGGACAATATCGAGGTCCAGGTCGAGATGACGAGCGAGATGTTCTCCGACTCCCTGAAGGAAGTCACCGCCCGGGAGAAGGCGCTCGTCGCGGACCTCAAGGCGATGCTCGGCATCAAGTGCGATGTCCGGCTCGTCGCCCCGAAATCGATCGAGCGCAGCGAAGGCAAGGCGAAGCGCGTCATCGACAAGCGGGGACTTTACAAGGGCTGACCGCAGCCGCAAATGCTGCTGACAAGAAGGAGACAGTGTATAGATCACAACGTACGGATAAGGAGGAAAAGGCCATGACTGTGAAGCAGATCTCTGTGTTTCTGGAAAACCGCCCCGGCATGCTCGCCGAGTTCACCAAAGTCCTGGAGAAGGCCAATATTGACCTGCGCGCTCTGTCGCTCGCGGAGAACGAGGACTTCGGCATCGTGCGCGTGATCGTTGACGACGCCTATGCTACGATCCAGACCCTCAAGGAGAACGGCTACATCTGCTCGATGACGCCCGTCCTGGCGGTCGAGATCCCGGACAAGCCCGGCGCGCTCGTGAAGATGCTCACGATCCTGGGTGACGGCGGCGTCAATCTCGAGTACACGTACGCATTCCTGGCCAAGAAGCCCGGCAGCGCCTTCATGATCCTGCGCGTCGCCGACGCGAAGGCCGCGGCGGACATCCTGCTGCAGGCGGGGATCCGTCCGATCTGCCAGGACGAGATGGAGGAGCTGTTCAAATAAGAATGATTGACAAATCCGCTGTTTTCGCCGTAAAATAGCGGGGACGCTGATCATGTGTAAGTAGCGCTGCAGGGTACCTGACAGAGAGCCCGTTCACCGGCTGGAAGACGGGCAGGGAAGCGGAGCGTGAATTTCAGCATGGGAGTCCGGTCCGCGGAGGGGCAGCAGCTCCGGAAGCGGATGCGATTGCGGCACACAGCAAGATGAGTGCAGGCGGAAGGCCCGGATCTGCGGGTCTGCCTGAATGTGGGTGGTACCGCGGGTGATCGAGTGAATGATGACACCCGTCCCATGTCGTAGGATGTGGGACGGGTGTTTTTGTGCGCGAAGCAATGAGCCATGCGCAGCCGTCCAGGCATATGGGCGGCGAGAGCTTGCTCTCAGGCTGACATATGCTTGGATGGTCGCACAGACGTAATCAAACAGTAAATAACCGGAAAGGCGAGGTGAACAGGAGTGAACAGATTCGAAGAGATCCGGCAGCAGTTCCTGGAGGAAGCGAAGGAGAGAGTGGACTCCCAGAGCATTTACGAACTGCGCAAGGCGTATCTGGACAGGAAGATCGGCAAGGTGAACGCGCTGATGAAGGAGATGCGGAGCATCCCCAAGGAAGACAAGGCGGCGTTCGGCCAGGGCGTCAACGCGCTGAAGGACTGGGTCCTGGAGCAGCTGACCGAGATGGAATCCAAAGCGAGGGCTGCGGAACTGCAGCGCCGCTACGAGCGCGAGAAGATCGACGTTACGGTCCCCGGCAAAGAGATCAAGCGCGGCAAGCTCCACCCCATCACCCAGATGAAGGAGCAGATGGTCAACGTCTTCGCCGGCATGGGCTTCGAGATCTACGAGGGATCGGAGATCGAGAATGACTACTACAATTTCACCGCCCTGAACACGCCGATGGACCACCCTGCGCGCGATATGCAGGACACGTTCTATCTGTCTCCGGAGTTCCTGCTGCGCACGCAGACTTCGGCCGGCCAGATCCACGTCATGGAGCAGGAGAAGCCCCCGATCAAGATCCTCTCCCCCGGCAAGGTGTTCCGCTCGGATGACGACGCGACGCACTCCCCGATGTTCAGCCAGATGGAAGGCCTGGTCGTCGACAAGGGCATCACCCTCTGCGACCTGCAGGGCATGCTGGATGAGTTCGTGCAGCAGATCTACGGCGAGGGGACGCACACGCGCCTGAGACCCTCTTTCTTCCCCTTCACCGAGCCCAGCGTGGAAGTGGACGTGAGCTGCTTCGCCTGCGGCGGCAAGGGCTGCAAGCTCTGCAAGGGGACCGGCTGGATCGAGATCCTCGGCGCCGGTGTCGTCAATAAGAAGGTCCTCGAGAACTGCGGCATCGATTCCGACGTCTACAGCGGCTTCGCTTTCGGCATCGGCATCGAGCGCGCGGCGATGCTCAAGTACGGCATCAACAACATCAAGCTTCTGTTTGAATCCGACCTGCGGGTGCTGGATCAGATCGATGACATGTAAGGACGGGAGGAAATAGATATGATCGCACCACTCAGCTGGTTAAAAGAATATGTGGATATCGACTGCACCCCCCAGGAGCTGCAGGACAAGCTGTTTTCCTGTGGTTTCGAGGTGGAGGAGCTGAAAGAAGTCGGCGCGGACATCCAGGGCGTCGTCGTGGGTCTCGTTGAGACCTGTGAGCCGATCCCGGAGACGCACCTGCACGTCTGCACGGTCAACTGCGGCGCGCACGGCACCTTCCAGATCTGCTGCGGCGCGGACAATGTCGCCGCGGGCGGCAAGTTCCCGGCGGCTCTCGTCGGCGCGACGGTCTACGCGACCAACCGCGAGCGCACGGCCGTGGAAGGCACCATGACCATCAAGAAGGGCAAGCTCCGCGGCTACGAGTCCCACGGCATGCTGTGCTCCGGCATGGAGCTCGGCGTCTCCGAGGACATGTTCCCCGGTGCCGGCTATGACGGCCTGCTGGTCCTTCCGGCGGATGCGGAGCCCGGCGCGGACGTGAAGCCGATCCTCGGGCTGGATGACTGGCTCTTCGACATCGCCATCACCGCCAACCGTCCGGACTGCCAGAGCATCTTCGGCATCGCCCGCGAAGTGGCGGCTGTCCTTGGCAAGCCCCTGAAGACCCCCGCCCTCGACTTCCATCCGACGGAGAAGACGCTGGACGACTTCCGCATCACGGTGGAGGCGCCGGAGCTGTGCCCCCGCTATATCGGCCACTATATCTATGATGTGAAGATCGGGGAGTCCCCGGCGTGGATGAAGAGACGTCTCTCGCTGGTCGGCCTGCAGGCGATCTCCAACATCGTGGACATCACCAACTACATCCTGATGGAACTCGGACAGCCGATGCACGCCTTCGATTACAGCTACCTCCAGGGCGGCGAGATCTGCGTGCGCACGGCGCGCGAGGGCGAGAAGATCCAGACACTGGATGAGCAGGAGTACACGCTGAATCCCACGAACCTGGTCATCTGCGACCACGAGAAGCCGGTCGCGCTGGCAGGCGTCATGGGCGGCCTCAATTCCGAGATCCTCGACAGCACGGAAGCGGTCATGTTCGAGTCGGCCAAGTTCGCGCGCGACAACATCCGCCGCACTTCCCGCGGCGTCGGCAAGCGCACCGACTCCAGCGCCCGCTTTGAAAAAGGCGTGGATGAGTACACGACCGTGATGGCGATGAAGCGCGCCCTGCACCTCGTCGAGGAGCTTGGCTGCGGTAAGGTCTCCGCGACCCACTTCGACATCAACACCGGCAACAGCGTGGAGCCGCACCCGATGACGGTGTCCCTCGCCCGCGTGAACGGCGTGCTCGGTATCGAAGTGCCGCAGGAGGATGTGCTGCGCATCCTTGCGGGTCTCTCCATGGATCCCGCGATCGACGGCGACACCCTGACACTGCAGATCCCTGCCTACCGCGAGGACATGGAGTCCTATCAGGATGTGGCCGAGGAAGTCATCCGTATGTACGGCTACGAGCACCTGGTCCCGACCTTCCTGCCCAGCGCGAAGGTCACGCCCGGCGGCTATGATCACCGCCAGCGCACCGAGAAGAAGATCAAGGACGTGCTCTGCGGCATGGGCGCCTACGAGTGCATGCACTACTCCTTCTTCTCGCCCTCCGATCTGGATATGCTGCGTTTTGCCCCGGATGCGCCGGAGAGGAACGCGATCCGCATCCTGAACCCGATCAGCGAGGAGCTGTCCCTGATGCGCACGACGCTTGCCGCGTCGATGATCAACGCGGTCTCCCGCAACCAGAAGAACGGCATCCTCGAGGGCAGGCTCTTCGAGACAGCGAAGGTCTTCCTGCCGAAGTCTCTTCCGCTGACTGACTATCCGGAGGAGAGAGATCACCTCGTAATCGCTTTCTTCGGACAGAAAGAGGACTTCTTCAGCCTGAAAGGTGCTGCGGAGCTCCTTGCGGACACGCTGCACGTCGCGTTCGAATACCGCGCCGCG
Organism: Lachnospiraceae bacterium UBA3692; assembly: GCA_002372815.1. Classification (GTDB taxonomy): domain Bacteria; phylum Bacillota; class Clostridia; order Lachnospirales; family Lachnospiraceae; genus CAG-791. The sequence continues at coordinate 1,627 of DFIR01000010.1, read as the reverse complement.
CAGAAGCCGTTCCTGCATCCTTACCAGACAGCGGAGATCCTCTGCGAAGGACAGTCCATCGGCTGGATGGGCAAGCTCGCCTACGACATCGCGGCGGAGAAGAACCTCCGCACAGATCTCTTCCTTCTGGAGATCGATCTGCAGACGTTGTCCCAGTGGTACGACAGGACGCCTTCCTTCGAGCCGCTGCCGAAGTTCCCGGAAGTCTCCCGCGACATCGCGCTCATCATGGACCGCACCATCACCTGCGCCGAGGTCGAGAAGGAGATCCGCGGCGCCAACAAGTACATCCGCGACGTGAAGCTCTTCGACATCTACGAAGGCGCACCGATCCCCGCGGACAAGAAGAGCATGGCCTTCACCGTGACCTTCCGCCCCGAGGACCAGGAATTCACCGGCGAGGAGATCGACAAGTGCATGTCCAAGATCCTTCGCAAGCTCGAATTCGTGCACGGCATCGTACTCAGAAGCTGACACATACAGGGCTCACACAGGGGACGGTTCTCTGTGTGAGCCTCTTTTCAAAAATGTCGCCCTGCAGCCGTGAGACCTACGATCACTTCGCAGAGATCCACATAGACCTGCACGGAGCGCCTGATGGGCAATGATCCAACTCGTTCCCCGCTCTGATGAGCGGTGAACTCAGACAGTAGATCAATTCCGGCCGCAGCCCGAAGCCGCGGCCTTCAGCCCATCAGACGCCCTGTGCATGCCAGGTGTATCAAACTGCTCGTTCAAAGTAGTTCTCCCGGCCGCAGGGTGTCATTTTTGCAGCGCTCACAGCAGGGAGCCGTCCCTGCTGCTGCCCCTGTAGGGATCGGAGGACAGGGCATCGCCGCAGAACCCGAGAAAGGCCGCACAGACGGTTCCGGTGTGAGCCTGTATGAACAGCCGTCCTGTATCCGTGAGAGACACTTTTGAACGAGCGGCTTGATGTACCTGATCTGCGCAGCGGATCTGCCGGGTCATAATCCGCGGCTTCGGGCTGCGGATTTTGTTGACCCAATGTCTGAGGGCCCCGCTGTCAGAGCGGGGCCCGAGTTGGTCATTGCCCGGCAGATTCGCCGTGCAGGTCTATGTACATCACCGTGAAGTGAACCGTGGCTCTCGCGGATACAGGAGGGATGTTCATGGGAGAGACCTCACACAGAGAACCGTCCCAATGTCATTTAGATAAGCGACACGTTGCGGAATCCAGTGGGAAAAGGATCGATTCGGTTCTCTCAGCGTAGTTTTCGCTTTTCAATAGGAATTGTTTAAACGAAAGCGAGTTCCGGACGTGCGGTTTCACTTTGAAAGTAATTCCGGATATGAGAAAGCGAGTGTTTATTAGAGCTAACTCGCCTTCCTTTCTTAGGTCTTCTCTCAAAAGCGAATTTTCAGTGCTCGGAACTCGCTTCTGTCTGGAAAACTATCATTTGAAAGTGAAAAGTCACTGGTCGGCACTCGCTTTGTCTGGGGCATTTTCCTTTGAAAGCGAAAGTCACTGTGCAGCGCTCGCTTTGATCCAGGGCATCTGCATTTGAAAGCGAAAGCGACATGCATGTGAGGGGTTTTCGCATAACGCGGCACACATCACCAGCGTATCACCTTCGGACTGCCATATTGTTTAACTTAATGACATTGG
>DFIR01000029.1:23147-32299 GCA_002372815.1 Lachnospiraceae bacterium UBA3692 | reverse complement strand
CTATTTTGACAAATATCAAGTGGGATATTGACAAAAATATCTGAAAAGGTCTATCTTAATAACATAGAGCACGAAACTTATCGAAAGTTTTGCGAGAGAAAGAACGTGCAGGCACATCTAAAAAGAAAGGGAATTGTTATGAAAAAGAAACTGATTGCAGCACTGACGGCATGTGTGCTCGCAGCTTCTCTGGCTGCGTGCGGCGGCGGCTCTTCCTCCGGGACTTCTTCCACGGGCGGCGCGGACGCACCGAAGGAAGAGGCGGCTGCGGAAGCGGCGGAAGAGGTCGACTACGGCTCCGGCGAGATCAAAGTCTGGGTCGCTGAGAACGTGCAGTCCTTCACAGATGAGCAGTGCCAGGCTTTCCTGGAGGCACACCCTGAGTTCTCCGGCTACACCATCACCACCGAAGCGGTCGGCGAAGGCGACGCTGCCACCAACATGATCACCGACGTCGAGGGCGGCGCGGATATCTTCGGATTCGCCCAGGACCAGCTGGCAAGACTGGTCGCGGCAGGAGCCCTGACACCGGCAGGAGATGACGCTGCGTGGATCACCGAGCAGAACGATGCCGGCGCTGTCAGCGCGGCGACGATGGGCGGACAGATCTTCGCGTATCCCATCACTTCCGATAATGGCTACTTCCTTTACTATGACAAGAGCGTCGTGAAGGATCCCTCCACGCTGGAAGGCATCGTTGCGGACTGCGAAGCGGCCGGCAAGGGCTTCTACATGGAGATCAACTCCGGATGGTACCAGACCGCGTTCTTCTTTGGCACCGGCTGCAAGATGGAGTTCGAAACGGATGATACCGGCAACTTCACCGGCGCAAACATGGATTATGCCTCCGACAAGGGCGTGGCGGCTCTGAAGAAGATGATCGAGCTCCACAAGTCCAAAGCTTTCAACAACGGCTCCTCCGTCTCCAACGCCGCAAACTGCGCGGCGATCGTGGACGGCACCTGGGACGCACAGGCGGCCAAGGATATGTTCGGCGAGAACTATGCCACCGCGAAACTGCCCACCTTCAACGTGGACGGCACGGACTATCAGATGAGCGGCTTCGGCGGATTCAAGCTTCTCGGCGTGAAGCCGCAGACCGACCCCGGCAAGCTGGCTGTCTGCAGAGAACTTGCCAAGTATCTCTCCAGCGAAGAAGTGCAGGTCGCACGTTACAACGCCGTGTTCTGGGGTCCCTCCAACAAGGCTGCACAGCAGAACGAAGCTGTGAAGGCGGATGAGGCGCTTTCTGCTCTGGCAGAGCAGCTGCAGTACACCATCCCGCAGGGCCAGTATCCTAATGACTACTGGAGCATCTCCACTTCCCTCGGCGACAGCGTGATCGCGGGCGACTATGACAGCGCCGATGACGCCAAGCTTCTGGAAGCCCTGCAGTCCTTCCAGGATCAGGTCGCTGCCATCAAGTGACCATCTTTTGAGCGGTACGTATGCAGGCAGGGCCCTTCACGGGTCCTGCCTGTTCTGAAGAAAGGGAAGGAATATGGGAGATAAAAGATCGATCGGTGCGCGGATCGGGGACTTTTTTTCCTGGCTGGGGAAGGATCTCGCGGATATCGGGCGCACTTTTGCGGAGGGAGACTTCCGGACGCGGATCTCTTTCCTGATCATGGGGTTCGGCCAGCTGCTGCGCGGACAGATCGTGCGCGGGATCGCCATGCTGGCGGCGGAGATCGCGCTTCTGTATTACATCTTCGGCTTCGGCGCGGGCTACCTGAAGGATTTCCTGACGCTGGGCACGAAGGGGAGAGGATTCAATCCTGACGGTACGGTCTCCTACGGGGACAACAGCTTCTTCATCCTCCTGTACGGTATTCTCACGATCATTGCGATCCTGATGCTGCTGCTCGTCTGGCGCATCAATGTGAAGCAGAATGAGGAGGCACAGAGACTTCTGGCGGCGGGCAAGAAACTGCCTTCCAATAAAAAAGACCTGTACTCGCTGCTTGACGAGAACTTCGACAAGACACTGCTGGCCCTCCCGGTCATCGGTATCTTTGTTTTCACGGTGCTGCCGATCATCTTCATGATCTGCGTCGCCTTCACGAACTATGACTATAACCACCAGCCGCCGTCGCAGCTCTTCACCTGGGTGGGGCTCGAGAACTTCCGGAACATCCTTTCCGTCGGCGGTACCGGCTACGGCAAGACCTTCTTCAGCGTGCTGGGCTGGACACTGGTGTGGGCTTTCTTCGCTACGTTCCTGAACTACTTCCTGGGCATGGCGGTCGCGATCCTGATCAACCAGAAGGGCATCAAGTTCAAGAAACTCTGGAGGACCATCCTGGTCATCACCATTGCGGTACCGCAGTTCGTGTCCCTGCTGTACGTCAGCAAGATGTTTGCGGCGGACGGACTGGTGAACGCCTACCTGCTCAAATGGGGATTCATCGAGCGCGCGATCCCGTTCTGGACCAACAAGACCTACGCGCGGATCCTGATCATCCTGATCAACCTGTGGATCGGTATCCCCTACATGATGCTGATCGCCACCGGCCTCCTGATGAACATCCCGGAGGACCTGTACGAGAGCGCGAAGATCGACGGCGCCAATCCCGTGCAGATGTTCTTCAGCATCACGCTTCCCTACATGCTCTTCGTGACGGGGCCTTTCCTGCTCACGCAGTTCATAGGAAACCTGAACAACTTCAACGTGATCTTCCTGCTGACGCAGGGACAGCCGCAGTCCATGAAGCTGGCGGGCGGCGCCGGCTACACGGATCTGCTGGTGACATGGCTCTACAAACTGACCGTGACCGACAGCGACTACAAGATGGCCGCCGTCATCGGTATCATGGTCTTCCTGGTCACGGCGGTCATTTCCCTGGTGGTCTACAATGTCCTGCCGTCCGTCAAAGATGAGGAGGGATTCCAGTAATGACACACAAGAAGAGAATCTCCCATGCGATCACGTATATCGTGCTGATCCTGATCAGCATCATCTGGCTGTTCCCCTTCTTCTGCCTGATCCTGCAGAGCTTCCGCTCCTATCAGACAGAATTCGGCGGCCTGGTCAACTATCTGGTGCCCAAACAGTTCTCGCTGGACTCCTATAAGTATCTGTTCAGCGACGGCTGCCAGTATACCACCTGGTACCTCAACACCCTGATCATCGCCTGCGTGGTGGCGCTCCTGCAGACCATCGTCGTCATCTGCGTCAGCTACGCGCTGTCCAGGATGCGCTTCACCGGCAGAAAGCTCCTCATGAACGTCTGGCTTGTGCTGGGCATGTTCCCGGGCTTCCTCACCATGATCTGCCTGTACTTCCTGCTGAAGCAGCTGGGACTGACGCAGGCCGGCGCGATCCCCGGACTGATCCTGATCAGTGTCGCGAGCTCCGGCATGGGCTACTATGTGTGCAAGGGATACTTCGACACACTGCCCAAGTCGCTGGATGAGGCGGCGAGGATCGACGGCGCCAACCGCTTCCAGATCCTCTACCAGATGATCGTGCCGCTCTCCAAGCCCATCATCATCTACACCGCGCTGGTCGCCTTCATGGCCCCCTGGTGCGACTTCGTGTTCGCGTCCTACGTGGCGTTCGGATACTCCAAGAGCTACAACGTCGCCGTCGCGATGCAGCGATGGGTGTGGACCAACGACTATCAGGGATTCTTCACGCGCTTCTGCGCGGGCGGCATCCTGGTCGCGATCCCGGTCACGGCGCTGTTCATGGCCCTGCAGGGCTACTATGTGGAAGGTGTCACCGGCGGCGCCGTCAAGGGCTGATCCGGATCTCAATGGAGAGAGACATTTGAAAAGAGCATTTTTGAAACAGACAGCGGGATGCCTGGCGGGCATCCTGACGGCGGCTGCAGTCCTCGCGGGCTGCGGCCGCTCCGTGCGTTCAGACGGCACCGTGCCGTCCCCGACGGCCCTGACGCCGGTGCAGACGGACGCGTCGGACGACTACCGGACGTCCTATGAGATCTTCGTCTACAGCTTCTGCGACAGTGACGGGGACGGGATCGGCGACCTGCCGGGCGTCCTGTCGAAGCTCGATTACATCAACGACGGGGACCCGGCCACGGTGAACGACCTGGACTGCGACCAGATCTGGCTCATGCCGGTCTGTCCCTCGCCGACGTATCACAAATACGATGTGACGGACTACTGCGCGATCGATCCGGTCTACGGGACGATGGAGGATTTCGACGCACTGGTCGAGGCCTGCCATGCCAGAGGGATCCGTGTGATCGTGGACCTGGTCGTCAATCACACGTCCGTGGAACATCCGTGGTTTCAGACTGCCGCGGCCTACCTGCGGGAACTGCCGCCGGACTGGGAGGCCTCCGAGGACTACTGCCCGGAGTTCGGCTATTACCATTTCAGCCGGGAGGCGCAGAACGGGTACGCGCCGCTGGCAGGGACCAACTGGTATTACGAGGCCAGGTTCTGGGAAGGGATGCCAGACCTGAACCTCGACAGCAATGCGGTGCGGTCCGAGCTGGCGGAGGTCACGGAATTCTGGCTGCGGCACGGCGTCGACGGATTCCGCCTCGACGCGGTGACTTCCTACTATACCGGCGACAGGAATGCGTCCGTAGCGTTTCTGTCCTGGCTGACGTCCGCGGTGAAGACCCAGTCGCCGGAGGCCACGCTGGTCGGGGAGGCCTGGGCGGCGCAGGACGAATATGCGCGCTACTATGAGAGCGGGATCGACTCGCTGTTCGACTTCGCTTTCGCCGGGCAGGACGGCATCATCGCCTCTGTCGTCAAGGGGAACCGCCCGGCAGCGGATTTCGCGGCTATGATGGAGTCGGAGGAGCAGCTGTACGCCTCCTACAACCCGTCGTATGTCAACGCGCCGTTCTATACCAACCACGACATGGCGAGAAGCACCGGCTACTATGCCTATGACGACGGAAGCAGGACGAAGCTTGCCGGCGCGCTGAACCTTCTGATGACGGGCAATGCCTTCATCTACTACGGGGAAGAGATCGGTATGAAAGGGTCCGGCAAGGACGAGAACAAGCGCGCGCCGATGTTCTGGACGGACGGCGGCGCCGGCGCGGACGGCAACTGCAGCGGGCCGCCGGAGATGGACCGCTTCGACATGAAGTTCCCCAGCCTTGCGGCGCAGCAGGAAGATCCGGCCTCCGTCTGGCAGTACTACCGGGACGCGGTGCGCATGCGCAGGAGCATCCCGGTCCTTGCGAGAGGGACGACCGTGCCGCATCCGGAGCTGAGCGGGGACGCGCTCTGTGTTTTTGAGAGGCAGGCGCCGGAAGGTGCTGCTTACAAGAACGCACTCGTTGTGATCAACACGGGGGAGGAACCGCAGGACCTTCCGCTCATGGAGACATATAAGGAGCCGCTCTGCGCCCTGGTCACAGGGGAGGAGAGAGTGACCGTGCAGCAGGGCACTGTACACCTGCCGGCCTTCGCGGTCGCCGTTTTCTCGGCAGAAGAGTGAAAACGTCAAAATCGCCCTATTTTTAGTCAACGGCGGGCCTAAAAAAACAGAAATGCAAGGGCTATCATAACACTTGTCAGGCAGAGACAACTGACTGGCACATTCATAATTACCCCCCTAAACATTTTTACATCCCCAGAGAGCGACCGACTGTCCCCCAAGCAGCCGGCCGTTTTCATTTTGCGTAAAAAAGGGCGGCGCGGAGAGACTGAGGAATCCGAAAGACTGGACAAGGTCTGCGCCATCCTGTAGAATGATCGTAACAGGCGCAGAACCTGTTGGTTTGTTATGCTTTAGAAGATCTGCGCTTGTTCAGACAGAACAGATCCTATAGACAGACCGGTGCATACGGAATGCACCGGAAAAGGGGGAACTATGAAGAACCACCGCCTGGGATTCGGGACCCGGGAGCTCATCCTGACAGCGGCATTTGTGATCGGATCCGGCATTTTCGCGGCAGCGGCACCGGCGCTGAAAGGACCGCTTCCGCTGAAAGCGGCCGAGAAGCTGACAAGAGAGGATATCGAGTACCTGCAGGTAGATGCGCCGCAGGCATCCTCGCCGGACGGCGTGATCGCCGCGGACGACTGGAGCGCCATCTATCCGGAGATCGCGGCCTCCTGGAAGGCCAACAAGAGCAACGAGATGCACGTGAGCTATCTCGAGGAATCCCCGTATCTCGTCAACATCTACGAAGGGTACGGGTTCGCGAAGGACTACGAGAGCGCGAGAGGGCATGAGTACTGCCTGGAGGACGTCGCGGCGACGGAACGTCCCCACGCGATGGCCAACTGCCTGACCTGCAAGACGCCGAATTTCACCAAGCTCGTGCAGGACGTCGGGCACAGCGCGTATACGATGGATTTCCAGGAAGTCTACGCGCAGATGCGGGAGAGCACCAGCTGCTACAACTGCCACGGCAATGAAGCCGGCAACGGCGGGAAGCTCGTCGCGACACATGTCTATGTGCAGGAGTGCCTGGGTGAGAACGCCGCTTCGATCGACCCGGCGACGCTTGCCTGCGGACAGTGCCATATCGAATATTACTTCGCTCCGGAGGACAAGGCGACGACCATGCCTTATCACGACGTCGCCGGCATGACGCCCGCGGCGATCCTGGCCTACTACGATGAGCTGGGCTTCAGCGACTGGGTGCAGGAGAGCACCGGCGCGCACCTCCTGAAGGCGCAGCATCCCGAGATGGAGACCTACCTGCAGGGACCGCACGCGGCGCTGGGCATGAACTGCGCGGACTGCCACATGCCGATGGAGATCAGCGAAGAGGGCAAGGTCTATCACAGCCACACGCTCGTGAGCCCGCTGGAGAACGAGACGCTTCTCGCGAACTGCGCGAAGTGCCACGGGGACCAGGATATGGTCGCCTTCGTGGAGCGGATCCAGTCGCAGGTGACGCAGCGGGAGACGGAAGTCGGCACGAAGCTCTCCGAACTGAAAGACGCGCTCGCAGCGGCGGTCGCGGACGGACAGATGTCCGAGGAGGAACTGGACGCCGTCCGGAAGCTCTACAGGGAAGCGCAGTGGTATTTCGACTACTGCTATGTGGAGAACGCCGAAGGCGCGCATAACTCGTCCCTGGCGAATGAGTGCCTGGATACCTCCGAGATGCTGATCGAGGAGGCCATGGGACTGTTTTAAGCAGATATACTGTCAGGAAGGAAGACGGATCTTTTAAGTGCAGCGACAGAGCTTTTTGAGGTCCTGCGCTCTCTGAGGGGGGCGCAGGACACTTTCGTCTTTAAAAAGATCTGTCAGGGTCTGCGGCGCTGAAGCGCTTTTGAGAGAAAGGGACATTGTGGAAATACTGATCAAGATCCGGAAAGTGATCGGATCCATGGGATTCGCGGTCGGGCTGCTGGTGATCCTGGCGTCCTTCTGCGCGCTCGGAAGCTTCATCCCGCAGGGGGAGACATACGCGCAGTACGCGGAGATGTACTCCGATATGGCTGCCGGCTGGATCATGGCCCTGGGGCTCGACGACGTCTATCACAGCCCTTGGATCATCGCGATGGCGGCGTTTCTGTGCATCAGCCTGCTCACTTGCAACCTGGTCCGCGTCCCGGCGCTTGTCAGGAGGTTCCGGAAGGCCGGGGAGGCACCCGCTGCGGGTGAGAACGGGGAGATCTCCGCGGAGATCTCAGACGGCGAGACCGTCCGCGCCAAGATGCGCGCGCTGGGGATCCTGCGGATACAGTCCGGTAAGACGGCGGAGGGAAGCGAGTGCCTGTACGGCGTGAAGGGACGCGCCGGGATCTGGGGTGCCTGGGTGTGCCATCTCGGCATCCTGCTGCTGATCCTGGGCTTCGGGCTCGGCCAGATCTTTCAGGAGGTCTACACGGTCTACGGCGTGCCGGGGGACGACCTGCGGGTCGGCGACACGAAGTATGTCGTGACCATCGAGAATTTCACGATCGACAAGCGGGAGGATGACACGGTGGACCAGTACACCGCCGAGATCACCGTCCGGAATGTGGAGACCGGGGAGTCTGAGCACGGGACGACGAGCGTCAATGCGCCGGCAAGGCTCCTGGGGATGACCTATTACCAGAATTCGACCGGCTTCGCGGCGGACGTCACGGTGACCAGGGACGGGGAGCCGCTGCAGGAGGAGACCCTCTGTGCGGGCGATTTTCTCCCGGTGGCGGACAAGGAGGAGCTGGTGATCGGCCTGATGGCCTTCTATCCGGACCTGGTCATGACGGACCAGGGACCGACGACGGCCTCCTCCGAAATGAACAACCCGGGCTACCTGTACATCGTCTACTACCGGGGAGAGGTGCTGGGGATGAATGTCATCGGCGGAAACGAGCCGCTGACGATCGACGAATACACGGTGACGTTCCACGACCCGCAGAATTACACGCTGCTCCAGGTGAAGAGAGATCCGTTCACCTGGCTGGCGCTGCTGGGGGGACTCGTCACGATGGCCGGGATCATTCTGGCTTTCTATGTACAGATGACCAGGGTATGGGCTGTCCGGGACGGGGAGAGAGGCATATGGATCGTCCGCGGGAGCTGTCCCAAGGGAGGCGTCCTGTTCCGGGAGAGATTTGAGGAGGTCATGAAGAGAGATGAATAACGGATATCTTGCAGTGGAGAATATGCTTTTTACCGCTGTGATGCTGCTGTATTTCGCGTCGATGCTGCTGTTCTTCCTCTTCTTCGCCATGCAGAAGGAGAAGCTCGCGGCCGTCGCGGCGGTGCTGCAGACGATCGGCCTGGTCCTGCACACGGCGGCGATGATCGTCCGCGGGATCGGCGCGGGCAGGCTTCCGATGACGAATCAGTACGAGTTCGCTACAAGCTTCGCCTGGGGACTCAGCCTGGTCTGCCTCTACTTCATCTACCGCCATAAATTCCGCGTGCTGGGGACGTTCGCGACGCCGGTGATCTTCCTGGTCATCGGATACGCGGCGATGCAGAGCAAGGACGTGCATGAGCTCATGCCGGCGCTCAGGAGCTACTGGCTGGGATTTCACGTCTCGACGGCGATCATCGGCTACGGCGCTTTCGGCGTCTCCTTCGCCGTGTCCCTGATCTATCTGATCCGGGAGAAGCTGCCCTCGAGCGCCTTCCTGTCGAAGCACGTGCCCGGCAGCGAGAAGCTGGACATGCTGAGCTACCGCGCCGCGTCACTCGGATTTCTGTTTCTGACATTCACCATCATCACCGGGTCCATCTGGGCGGAGCGCGCCTGGGG
>DFIR01000029.1:17281-23093 GCA_002372815.1 Lachnospiraceae bacterium UBA3692 | reverse complement strand
TGGGGCAGCTACTGGTCCTGGGACCCGAAGGAGACATGGTCGCTCGTCACGTGGATCATCTATGCGATCTATCTGCACCTGCGGATCCGGCGCGGGTGGAAGGACCGCAGCGCCGCGATCTTCGCGGTGATCGGCTTCATCTGTGTGATCTTCACCTATATCGGCGTGAACACACTGCTGCCGGGGATCCACAGCTACGCCTGAGCGTCCGTTTCATGATACTGACAACTGCGGGGGAGAGAGAAAGGAAAGACAGACATGAGAGATGAGAGAAGAAGGAGACGCACAGGGCTCTGCGCGCTTCTGTCCTGCGCGCTGCTCTGTCTGTATCTGTTCACAGGCTGTGCCTCGCAGCAGAGCACGGCGGGAGAGACACAGAAGGAAGCAGCGGCTGCAGCCGCCGCGGCGGAGAATGTGACGGAAGAGACGACCGCAGGACCGGCAGAAGCATCTGCGGAGGCAGCGGCGGAGCCGGCAGCCGAAGAGACGTTCCGCGCGGTCGATCCCGCGGAGGCGGTCATCGGCATATGCATCGATCACGCCGAAGAGGACGGAGAGGACGAGGACCCGGAAGACCGGGAATTTCCTGCGGCCCTCCGGAAAGCGCTGGAGAGCCGCGGCTTTGCGGCGGACAGGATCCTGATGGCGGAGAACAGCGACGAGCCGGACAAGATGGCCGCGGCTGTGCGCGGCCTGCTGGACGGCGGCGCGGATCTGCTGATCGTGGAGCCCGGGGATGACGAGATGTCCCAGGCGGAGGCGGATGCCGCCGTGCGGAACGTCTGCGGCATCGCGATGGAGGCGCATGTGCCTGTGATCTTCGTGCAGCAGGCACCGACACCGGAGGAACAGGCGCGCTGGGCTGCCATGGAGCAGCCGGCCACTTACGTCGGAGCCGCTTTTGACGCGCGGGGGACCGTGCAGGCGCTCCTGACGGAGACGCTGGGGACCAAGGCCTGTGACCATGACGGGGACGGGACGATCCGGTATCTGTATGTGACACAGGAAGGGACCGCACAGGACATGCTCCCTGCCGCCTATGCGGCGGGGCTGAAGGAGCGGAAGATCCAGGCGGAGAGCAAGGGGACGCTGCGGGACGGAGAGAGTCTGGAGGCGGACCTGCAGGCTGCGCTCGGCCAGCACGGCAAGTCGCTGGAGATGATCGTCTGCAGTGATGACGACCTTGCGGAGGACGTCCTGGAGACGGTCCGTGAGGCTGGCAGGAACCCGGGCAAGGACATCCTGGTCCTGGGGGCCGGTGCGGAGGAAGACCTGCTGCAGGAGATCGTGGGCGGTGCCGCCGCCGGGACGGTCTATTTCGACAGCGTCACGGAGTCCGCGGAGATCGCTGCGGCGGCCGTGAAGCTCTGCGCGCTGGAAGTGCCCGCTTCTGTGGTCCTCGACCCTGTCCCGGTGACGGCGTCGAACGCGCAGGAGATCCGGGATTACCGGAACACATTTCTGAAATAGGCACAGGGGGAACAGCTGACACATCAAAGGGGGAAGACAGCATGGGATTTGATTTCCAGAAGTTCTATATGGGGGACTGTTTTGACGCCTACCAGTACCTGGGGGCGCATCTGACGGAAGACGGGGCGGTCTTCCGGACCTTCGCTCCCAATGCCGAGCGCGTGATGCTCATCGGCGATTTCAACGGCTGGCAGGAACAGGAGATGACCGAGCGCGTGCGCGCGGAATTCTTCGAGTGCACGGTGCCGGGCGCCCGCGAAGGGCAGATGTACAAGTACGTCATCTACGGGAAGAACGGGCGGTACGAGCACTGTGACCCCTACGGCTTCGGCATGGAGCTGCGGCCCGGATTCGCGTCCGTGCTGCGGGACCTGCGCTCCTACACGTTTCAGGATGACAAGTGGATGCAGGAGCGCACGCTGTGCTATGACAGCCCGCTCAACATCTACGAGATGCATCTCGGCTCCTGGCGGCGGAAGGACAGCGCCGCGGAGAAGGAGCAGGACGGAGACGAAGAGCAGACGCGCGTGGAGGACGGCTGGTACCGCTATGATGAGATCGCGGAGCCGCTGATCGCGTATCTGCGGGAGAACCACTACACGCACGTGGAGTTCATGCCGCTCTCCGAGCATCCCTTCGACGGGAGCTGGGGCTACCAGAACACGGGCTTCTTCGCACCGACTTCCCGCTACGGGACCGCGGCGCAGCTGCGGGAGCTGATCGACCGCCTGCACAGGGCCGGGTTCGGGGCGATCCTGGACTTCGTCCCGGCGCATTTCGCGAGGGACAGCTACGGCCTGCTGAAGTATGACGGGACCAGCCTCTACGAGCTGCCTTCGAGCGACGTCTCGGACAGCGAGTGGGGCACCTGCAATTTCATGTATTCCCGCCGGGAAGTGATCAGCTTCATGCAGTCGGCGGCCAACTACTGGCTCGCGGAGTACCACTTCGACGGGCTCCGGATGGACGCCGTCAGCCGCCTGATCTACTGGCAGGGAGAAGAATGGCGCGGGGTCAACCCGGAGAACATCGCCTTCCTCAAGCGGATGAACCACGGGATCCGCTGCCTGCACCCGACAGCCATGCTGATCGCGGAGGATTCTACTTCCTACCCCGGCTGCACGGTGCCTGCCGACAGAGGGGGCCTGGGATTCGACTACAAGTGGGACCTGGGGTGGATGAACGACACCCTCGACTATTTCAAGAAGACCAGCGAGGAGCGGGCCGGTGTCCCGGAGAAGCTCACTTTCTCCATGTACTATTTCTTCAACGAGCGGTATCTGCTGCCGCTGTCCCACGACGAGGTGGTGCACGGCAAGAAGACGATCATCGACAAGATCTTCGGCCCTTACGAGGAGAAATTCCCCCAGGCGCGCGCCCTCTACATGTACATGTACCTGCATCCGGGGAAGAAACTGAACTTCATGGGCAACGAGATCGCCATGTTCCGGGAGTGGGACGAGCGGAAGGCCCCGGACATGTTCCTGCTGAAATATCCTCTCCATGATTCCTTCCACGAGTACATGAAGGAACTCAACCGCCTGTACAGGGAGCTCCCGGCCCTGTCGGAGATGGACTATCAGCCGGAGGGATTCTCCTGGATCACCATGAACGACAGGGGACACGACGTCTTCGGAATCCGCAGGAACGGGAGACATTCGGCGGCTTTCGCCCTGTTCAATTTCTCCTCGTCGGAGCAGACGTATTATCACGTGCCGGAGCAGGACGACGCGCTGCGCCTGCGCCTGCATTCGGACTGGGAGAGGTTCAGCGGCGGGACCAAAGAGACATATGTGACCGTACAGATGAAGAAAGGCAGAACGCAGCCGTTCATCCTGCCGGCTTACACAGCGGTGCTTTATGATGTTTTATGAGGAACGGAGTGCAGAATGGAAAGGAATCTGATCACTGAGGCAGAAATGGCAAGGCTTCGCGCCATCTTTGAAGGGGATCGCTACGCGACCGGGACGACCGGGATCGAGATCGCGGAGGCGGCGCCGGGCTACGCAAAGGTGCGCCTGGCGCTGGATGAGCGGCATTACAACGCCGCGGGACGTGTGATGGGAGCGGTCTACTACACGATGGCGGACTTCGCGTACGCGGTCGCCAGCAACGTGGAGGCGGTCCTGCACACCGGTGAGGGCGAGCAGCCAAGACTCAGTGTGACGCTCACGAGCGCGGTCAGCTTTCTGACGGGCGCGCGCGGCAGCATCCTGTACGCGGAGAGCGAGCCGGTGAGAGAGGGGCGGAGAGTGCTCTTCTACAGGACCAGGGTGACGGATGATCTCGGGACCCTGGTCGCCGAAGTGCAGGCGGGCGGCTACAGGCCCTGAACAGGGACCTGCGGCCGGCGCAGACCGGTCAGCGCACCTTGACCGGCACGCAGACCACGAGATAGCGCGCGTCGTTGAATTCGTACGCGCAGGTGGAGAGGACCATGATGTGTTCGATGCTCTCCATATCATATTTTCTGGTGAAGTTGGAACGGCCGTCCGCGTGCAGCAGGAACTCGTCGAGCGCCGCCTGGTCCGTGAACAGATCGTAGACATCCGCGTCCGGGTCGTCCAGGTAGCCCGCGTAGAGGTCCAGACGGTAGTCGCCGCGGGGCGAGAGGTACCACATGTACGGGTGCTGGTCGTAATATTCCGACTTCGTGTAGTTGTGCAGGGAGGCGAACATGGAGCCGTCCTTCATATGGTGTCCGTACAGGATCGTGCACAACTCGCTGAGGTCGGAGCGGCAGCGGCAGTCCATGAAGATGCTTCCGCCGTCGTTGTAGGAGCCGTTCATGGTGTAGTGCAGATATTTGTCGTTGTCCTCCGCGCGCAGGACCGGATAATTGATGATCGTGCCCTCGCTGTAGATCCAGCCGACGACCTCCGGGTTGACGGCTTTCAGGCCGTCGAAATCGACGCTGATCGGAGGGACCACGGGCGGATCCGTGCTTTCTGCGCTCTCCGCGGGTGCGGCAGGATCGGAAGCGGCATCGCCGGTCTGGGTGCCGGAGGCAGCGGGCTCCGCCTTCTTGACATAGGTGTCCGCTGTGGAGGCGTACTCTTTGCGGCCGGCGAGGTATCCGGAGGCGATCCCCAGAAGCCTGTATCCGCTGTAGAGAAAGACCGCGAGCAGGGCGAGCAGGATCACGTTGTAGAGCATTCTGCTGCTGCCGGAGCTCTTCTTCTTGCTGCCGGCGGTGCCGGCGGATTCGGTTGTGTCATATACAGGATCGTGCATGGGAGACTTCCTTTCACGGCATACGGGGAAGACATCGTGCCCCAATTCATAAGTATAGCGGGAGGAACCTGTCACTGCAAGGTTCCTCCCGCTGCTTCATTTTAAATGGCCTTCCGGAAAGGGCCGGAGATCATTCCTCCTCGAGGGAGTGCGCTTTGCGCACGGTCACGGTCACGTCGTAGCTGCTGAAGATGTCGTCCACGAAAGCCTGGGACGGTTTCTTTGTGAATATGCTCACGAGCGGCACGATGATGAGGCCGGCGATCATGGCAGCGGCGCCGGCATTGATCGGGGACTTGATGAACTTCAGGAACATATTGGAGACGGTGAGGCCGACGCCCACGATGTAGCTGGCCCAGACCGACGCCCTGGTGATCTTCTTCGAGTACAGACCGTACATGAAAGGCGCGAGGAAAGCACCCGCCAGGGCACCCCAGGAGATCCCCATCAGCTGCGCGATGAAGGTGGGCGGATGCAGCGCGATCAGGACGGAGACCAGGATGAACACCGCGATCAGGACGCGCATGATGACCAGCTGACGGCGCTCGTCCATATCCTTCATCACGGTCTCCTTGAGCAGGTCCAGCGTGAGGGTGGAGCTGGAGGTCAGGACCAGTGAGGAGAGTGTGGACATGGAGGCGGAGAGCACGAGGACGATCACGATGCCGATCAGGAGATCGGGCAGCGTCGAGAGCATCTGGGGAATGATGCTGTCGTAGACGACAGCGCCGCTCTCGTTGTAGATCGCCGGCACGTCGAACAGTCTGGCGAAGCCGCCGAGGAAGTAGCAGCCGCCGGCGATGATCACGGCGAAGAAGGTGGAGACGATCGTGCCGGTCTGGACGGCCTTCTCATCGCGGATGGCGTAGAACTTATGGACCATCTGCGGAAGCCCCCAGGTGCCGAGAGAGGTCAGGATGATGACGCCCAGCAGGTTCACGGGATCGGGGCCGAAGAAGGACGTGAGCAGGCCGCTGCTGCCGGAGAGCGCAGGGACCGCCATATCCTCGGCGCTCACGGCGGAGAGCTCCCGGATGGCGTTCAGGAAGCCGCCCTGGCCGCTGAGCACGGCGCCGATGACGGCGCAGATGCCGAACAGCATGATGAT
>DFIR01000029.1:12493-17223 GCA_002372815.1 Lachnospiraceae bacterium UBA3692 | reverse complement strand
TGATGCCCTGGATGAAGTCATTGAGCGCGGTCGCGGTATAGCCGCCGGCGATGACATAGACACCCGTGAGCGCCGCCATCACGAACAGGCAGACGCTGTAAGGGATGTTGAAGGCCATGCCGAACAGGCGGGAGAGGCCGTTGTAGATCGAAGCGGTGTAGGGGATGAGGAAGATGAACGCGATGGCGCTGCCCGCGATCTGGAGCGCCTTGGACTCGAAGCGCTTGCCGAAGAAATCGGGCATCGTGCGGGAATCCAGCTTCTGCGTCATGACGCGCGTGCGCCGGCCCAGGACCAGCCATGCCAGGAGCGAGCCGATGAACGCGTTGCCGAGGCCGATCCAGGTGGCGGACAGACCGTACTTCCAGCCGAACTGGCCTGCGTAACCGACGAAGACGACGGAGGAGAAATAGGAGGTGCCGTAAGCGAAGGCGGTGAGCCAGGGGCCGACGCTGCGGCCGCCCAGGACGAAGCCGTTGACATCCGTCGCGCTGCGCCGGGAGTAGAAGCCGACGGAGATCATGACGGAGAAGAAGGCGATGAGAAGCAGGATCTTGACAAACATAGCGACCTCCATATGAATCTTTGCTGCAGTTGGAAGGTGTACTGAAACAGGCTCCTTTTGCTTTTACACTTAAACGCTTAGACGCTTAAACGCATAAACGCTTTAAAGCTTAAAAGCGCGACCATTAAGGATTATATGCTCAGGAAAGCGGGATGTCAACAGAAAGCATCCCAAAGTTTTATTTATAAAGAATCTGTGAAAGACATGAAACGGAAAGGATTTCATGGTATAGTCGTGGGGACAGAAGGACTTCTTCAGGAAGGAGCATCATAATATATATGGATAGAACACGCAGAGCCTTTGATCCGCAGGAGGAGCAGGCCTACGAAGAATACGCGTTCCGCAGGGGACTGCAGGCGCAGGGACGGATTCCCCGGGAGAGGAGCCGCGCACCGCAGGAACGCGCTGTGAGGCGGGAGACGGCACCGGCCCGAAGAGCCAGGGCGGTCCGCCGCAGGAGGCACGGGCACCCCGTGCTGACGTCGATCTTTATGATCGCCGTGATCGCAGCCGCCGCGACGGCCGGACTGTTCCTGCGAGTCGTGCACGGTTTCGAGAGGATCGACTCCCGGCAGATGGAAGCCGCGGTCAGCGGGAGCATCAGCGGACAGACGGTCGCGGACACCGGGCTGCGCGGCTACACGAATATCGCCCTGTTCGGGGTCGATTCCAGGGACCAGAGCCTGGCGGACGGCGACAACCGCAGCGACAGCATCATGATCGCATCTGTGAACGACCGCACCGGGGAGGTGAAGCTCGTCTCGGTCTACCGGGACACGCTGCTGGACATCGGAGGCGGGGAGTACGCCAAATGCAACGCCGCTTACGCCTACGGCGGGCCCGAGCAGGCGGTCGCCATGCTCAACGCGAACCTGGACCTGAACATCACCGATTTCGTAACGATCGGGTTTGAGGGACTCGCGGAAGCCATCGACACACTGGGCGGCATTGAGATCGAGATCACGGAGGAAGAGGCGGAATACATCAATATGTACGTGCGGGATATGCACAGCGAGCTGGGCACGCCCGACACGCCGGTGCCCGGCGCCGGTCTGCAGACGCTCAACGGGATCCAGGCGACGGCCTACTGCCGGATCCGGTATACCGCCGGGGACGATTTCAAGAGGGCCAACAGACAGCGGACCGTCCTGCAGAAGACTTTCGAGAAGGCCGGAAAGTCCGGTCCCTTCACCATGCTGAAGCTGGGCAACGCTCTGTCCGACAAGGTCGCGACGTCCCTGTCTGACAGCGAGATGGCCTCCCTGATGATGAAGCTCACCAAGCTGGAGCTCGCGGATACCCAGGGGTTCCCGGACCAGGCCGGCTTCGTCTTCGCCACCGTGAACGGGCAGGACTGCGTGGTCCCCTACACGCTCTCCTCGGAGGTGACGAAGCTGCACGCGTTCCTGTTCGGACAGGAGGACTATGTCCCCTCGGAGGAAGTGGAGCGGCGGAGCGAAGAGATCCGGGCACTGGCGGGGCTGTAAGCGGAGAGGAAAGGATGGTGCGGAAGTGACGGCACAGGAATGTTATACAATCAGCGGCGGAGACTATGAAGCTGCGATCGGGGTCTTCCGCAGGGAGGAGAGGATCTGCAGGTTTCTGCGCATGTTTCCGGAGGATCCGAGCTTCGGGGAGCTGGAGGAAGCCATGGCGTCGGAGGACGCGGAGCGCGCTTTCCATGCTGTCCACACACTGAAAGGCGTCGCGGCGAATCTCTATCTGACAGCGCTGCACCGCGCCGCCTCGGACGTCACGGAACTGCTGCGGGCGGGCGATCTGGGGAGCGCGAAGGTGCGGATGCCGGACCTCCGGGAGATCTACCTGCGCACCCGGGAATGTACCCTGCAGGTGTGACCGGAAACGTTTGAAAAAAGATGCACTGCCATATTGTACATGCGGGAAAATCTGATACAATATAATGTGTTATAATCATTCCGTTCCACTTTCCGGGACGGAATTCACACAAGGAAAGAAGGAGTATGGCATGAAAGGATTTTTTGAGGAGTTCAAGGCATTCATCGCACGCGGCAACGTGATGGACATGGCAGTCGGCGTGATCATCGGCGGCGCTTTCTCCGGGATCGTATCCTCCCTGGTGGAAGACATCATCAGCCCGATCATCGGCATCTTCGGCGGCGCTGATTTCAGCAGCCTTGTCGCAGAGGTCAACGGCTCTCCGATCGCTTACGGCAAGTTCATCACCGCTATCATCAATTTCCTGATCATCGCATTCGTCCTGTTCTCCATCATCAAGGCGGTGAACAAGATGCAGGAAGTTGCCAAGAAGCCCGAGGAAGAGGAAGCGGCTCCTACGACCAAGATGTGCCCTTACTGCAAGAGCGAGATCAGCATCGAGGCGACCCGGTGCCCTCACTGCACATCCCAGCTTTGATCTGATTAACTGATGCCTGAGGGCTGCCGGATCCCGGCAGCCCTTTTGCGTACTGCCGCACCGCATCCAGAGGACCATCTCCGGAGGAATCATGAACGTTCGACAGGAAGGCCTGGCAGGGCAGCTGTCTGCCCTGGCCGTCACAGCATATCCTTTTCATATGCCGGGGCACAAGCGGGATCCGGAGACAGCGGAGGCCCTCCGCCGCGTCAGCGGCCTGTCTGCGGATGCGGATCTCACCGCCCTTTACGGCATCGACATGACCGAGATCGAAGGGGCCGACGACCTGCACGCCGCCGACGGCATCCTGCGGGAGGCCATGGACCGGACGGCAGCCCTCTGGGGCAGCCGCAGGACCTGGTACCTAGTGGGAGGCTCCACCGCCGGGATCCTGGCGGGGATCCGGGCGCTGGCGCCTTTCGGGAGCCACATCATCGCCGCGAGGAACTGCCACAAGTCCGTCTTCCACGCGATCGAGCTGGGAGGGCTGCATCCCCACTGGATCTGTCCGCAGCCGGCGGGAGCTTACGGGATCTGCGGGAGCGTCTCGCCTCAGCAGGTGCGGCAGGCGCTGCGGGAAGTGCCGGACTGCCGCGCCGTGATCCTCACAAGTCCGACCTATGAAGGCGTGGTGTCCGACATCCGCGCCATCGCCGGGATCTGCCACGAGCGGAACGTGCCGCTCTTTGTGGATGAGGCGCACGGGGCGCATCTGGGGCTCTTTGAGGTGCCCTTCTTCCCGGAGAGTGCGGTGCACTGCGGGGCGGACCTGGTCGTCCAGAGCACCCACAAGACGCTGCCGGCACTCACGCAGACGGCGCTTCTGCACATCGGGCGGGAGGCGCTGCCGTCCGTGCGGGAGGCGGAGGTCGAGCGGCAGCTGGATGTCTTTGAGACCAGCTCGCCTTCCTATCCGCTGATGGCTTCGATCGACGCGTGTACGGCGCTTCTGAGAGCTGACGGCGCGGAGATGTTTTTGAGATGGAAGGAACGCCTGGAGGAATTCGACAGGAGGATCCGGCCGCTTCGGGGGCTGCGGGTGTTCGGGCACGGAGCGCAGGCGGGAGAGGCCTGTCCCGGCGTATATGCCTTCGATCCGGGCAAGATCGCCGTCTTCTGCGGCGGCACCTCCCTGACGGGGGAGGAACTGGCGCGCAGGCTCCGGGAGGACTTCCGCCTGGAACCGGAGATGATGCGGCCCTCGATGGTCCTGCTGATGACAAGTCCATGCGACGGCGTTGACGCATACGGGCGGCTGGCGGACGCGCTACTGCGGATCGACGGGGAAGCGGTGCCGGTGCCTGCGGAAGAGGAGGCGGCGCGGCGCACTGTACAGGCGGCGGAGACAGCCGCCCTGTCCCCGGATCTCTGCATGACGCCGGCGGAGGCCGTACTCTGTGAGGGCGTCTCCGTTCCGGAAGAAAGCGCGGCCGGATGTATCTGCGGCGAATACGTCTACGCCTATCCCCCGGGGATCCCGATCCTGGTTCCCGGCGAGAGGGTCGGGGAGCCCCATCTGGCGGCGATCCGCCGGGAGGAGGCCGGACGCACGTGCCTGATCCGCAGCATCTCCGGAGCCTCTCCGCACCTCTATATCTTGACAAAAACAGGCACCCCTATGTATGATATTTAACGACGAATGCGCAAGGATCCGAGGATCCGGCGGCAACGGACAATCACAAGAAAGAAGGTAAGACATGAAGCATATCCAGACCCTTGAGACCCGCGACATGAAGAAGAGCGCCGAGAACGGCGGATGCGGCGAGTGCC
>DFIR01000029.1:0-12409 GCA_002372815.1 Lachnospiraceae bacterium UBA3692 | reverse complement strand
ACCAGCTGCGGCATCGCCAACCAGGAGTGCGAGAAGGCAGAGTGATCTCTGTGCGCGCGGACGCGCGCCGAAGATACGAGACGAGGCATTGACTGCCGGAGTGTCGATGTACACTCCGGCAGTTTCGTAGTGTTTTCTGTGAGGACAGCAAAGAATGATCCATCAGTACAGACTGAACGGTTACAACATGATCCTGGACGTGAACAGCGGCAGCGTGCACGTGACGGATGATGCGGCATATGAGGCGGTCGCCATGCTCGACCGCGGCATGACGGAAGAGGAGACGCGCGAAGCCCTCGTGCGGCAGTTCGGAGAGAAGGGATTCACCCGGGAGGACGCGGAGGACGTGCTCTCGGACATCCGCGAACTGCGGGAGAGCGGCAGGCTGTTCTCCGAGGACGTGTACGAAGGCGTGCAGTACGACCTGAAGCAGCGCAAGCCCGTGATCAAGGCGCTCTGCCTGCTGGTCGCGCACACCTGCAACCTGCAGTGCTCCTACTGCTTCGCGTCGCAGGGAGATTTCCACGGAGCGCAGGGGCTGATGTCCTTTGAGACCGGGAAGCGGGCACTCGATTTTCTGGTGGAGAATTCCGGATTCCGCAGGAACCTGGAGGTGGACTTCTTCGGCGGCGAGCCGCTGATGAATTTCGGGGTGATCAAGGAACTGGTCGCCTATGCCAGAAGCATCGAGAAGGAGAAGAACAAGAATTTCCGCTTCACCCTCACGACCAACGGCGTGGGGATCACGGACGAGGTCATCGAGTGGGCGAACCGGGAGTGCTACAACGTGGTCCTGAGCCTGGACGGCCGCAAGGAAGTGAACGACCGCTTCCGCGTGGACCGCGGCGGCAGAGGCAGCTATGACACGATCGTCCCGAAGTTCCGGAAGCTCGTGGAGGCGCGGCGCGGGCGCGGCTATTACATGCGCGGCACGTTCACGCATTTCAACACCGATTTCACCGAGGACATCTTCCACATGGCGGACGACCTGGGGTTCCGGGAGCTCTCCATGGAGCCGGTCGTCACCTCCCCGGACAGCCCCAGCGCGCTGACGGAGGAGGATCTGCCGGTCCTCTTCGAACAGTACGAGAAGCTCGCCGCCGATATGCTCCGCAGGAGAGCGGAGGGCCGGCCGATCACATTCTATCATTATATGATCGATCTGTCCCACGGCCCCTGCATCTACAAGCGCGTGTCCGGCTGCGGCAGCGGCACGGAATATCTCGCGGTGACGGCCTGGGGGGACCTGTATCCCTGCCACCAGTTCGTGGGGGATCCGGACTTCCTCATGGGCAGCGTGTGGGACGGCGTCACGAATACGAAGCAGCGGGACGCCTTTAAGCTCTGCAACGTCTACGCGAGACCGGAATGTCAGGACTGCTGGGCGAAGTTCTACTGCAGCGGCGGGTGTGCCGCGAACGCCTACCACGCGACCGGGGATATCCACGGCACGTACGAATACGGGTGCAAGCTCTTCCGGAAGCGGATCGAGTGCGCCCTGATGATGAAAGCGGCCGAGGCGCAGCAGGACGCGGCCGGTCAGGATCCGGCATAAGGCTGCGGATCCTCCGTGATGCCGCACAGGTAGTCCGCGCTGACGCCGTAGAGAGCGGCGAGCCGGATGAGGTGGCTCCCGCGCATGGGAAGCCTGCCGCGCTCATAATCGGAATACGTGCGCTGCGAGACGCCGAGGACGCGGGCGACCTGGGTCTGTGTGAGGCTCCGCGCGGCGCGGAGCTCCCGGAGTCTTGTAAGAAACTGTGCGTTCATGCGCATGCTCCTCTCGTAAGGATTCGAAACCATTTCGTTCCGTTCCGCAAGTATACCGCACAATCGGAGGAAAGGAAAGGACAACAGGCCGCCCGGCGGCCCGGGATCCCGGAAAGGCAGGAAAGATTGGAAGAAAGAGACCTACTGGCCGGACATATCCGCGATCTCGCGGGGCGCACAGCCGGCAACGACTATCTCACCCACACCGCTTTTCTCACGCTGGAGGAGCAGTCCTTTGTGCAGAGGCTCCTCCGGCAGGACGCGTTTGCGGGGACGGACCGCCTGCTGACCGGCGGCTATCCGGAGGCGGACAGGAGAGTGCTCCTGTTCCTTCCTTCCTATATGGACAGGGGGATGGCTGAGGAGGCGGCGGAGGACGCGGACGGAGGGATCCTTCCGTTCGTGTGTCTGCGCGTCAGGCCCGCGAACGCGCGCTTCACGGATCATCCGGGGCACAGGGACTATCTGGGCGCACTTATGCACCTCGGCGTCCGGCGGGAGATGATCGGAGATATCCTTCCCGGGGAGGAGGAGGCCTGCCTCTTCGTCATGAAGAGCATCGCGGAGACGGTGGAGCAGGAGCTCACGCAGGTGCGGCACACGACCGTGGAAGTGGCCCGCGTACCGGCGGCGCAGTGCAGTGCGCAGATCCGGACACAGGAGATGCGGGGAAGCATCGCCTCCGAGCGGATCGATGCGCTTCTGGCCATGGTCTGGAAGCTCTCCCGGTCGGACGCACAGAAACTGATCGAGAAGGAGCTCGTCTACGCAGGCGGTTCGCTGGTGACCTCCGCGTCCTATACCCCGCGGGAGGGGGAGCGGATCAGCGTGCGCGGGTACGGGAAATTCCTCTATCTCGGCTGTGCCGGCAGCACGCGGAAAGGCCGCCTGATCGCGCAGGTCCGGTACTTTGTGTGATAGACATGCCTGGGAAAATCATTTAAAATGAAGTGTCGCAACAATCTCAGTATACAGAAGGGACCAGAAACATGAAGAAGATCATTCTGACGGGCGACCGCCCCACCGGAAGACTCCATATCGGACACTATGTAGGATCTCTGCGCCGCCGCGTGCAGCTGCAGAACGAGGGGGGATTTGACGAGATCTATATCATGATCGCGGACGCCCAGGCCCTGACGGACAATTTCGACAATCCGGACAAGGTGCGCGCCAACATCGTGGAAGTGGCGCTCGACTACCTCTCCGCAGGCCTGGATCCGGCGAAGTCGAACCTGTTCATCCAGTCGCAGATCCCGGAGCTCACGGAGCTCTCTTTCTACTATATGAATCTCGTGACGGTGGCGAGGCTGCAGCGCAACCCTACGGTCAAGGCCGAGATCCAGATGCGCAAGTTTGAGAACAGCATCCCGGTCGGTTTCTTCACCTATCCGATCAGCCAGGCGTCCGATATCACGGCGTTCAAGGCGACGACCGTTCCGGTGGGCGAGGACCAGGAGCCCATGATCGAGCAGACCCGCGAGATCGTGCGCAAGTTCAACAGCATCTACGGCGAGACCCTCGTGGAGCCGGAGATCCTGCTCCCCGAGAACGAGGCGAGCATGCGTCTGCCGGGCACCGACGGACAGGCCAAGATGAGCAAGTCCCTCGGCAACTGCATCTACCTCTCCGACGACGAGGAGACCGTCCGCAAGAAGGTCATGAGCATGTTCACGGATCCCGGACATCTGCAGGTGTCGGATCCCGGCAAGGTGGAGGGCAACACCGTCTTCACCTATCTGGACGCGTTCTGCACACCGGAGCACTTCGCGGCCTATCTTCCGGACTATGCGGACCTGGAGGAGCTGAAGGCGCACTACCGCCGCGGCGGCCTCGGGGACGTGAAGGTCAAGAAGTTCCTGAACAATGTCCTGCAGGAGACGCTCGGACCCATCCGCGCGAGACGCAGGGAGTTCGAGAAGGACATCCCGTACGTGTATGAGGTGCTGCAGAAGGGAAGCGAAGCGGCGGAGGCCAAGGCGGCCCAGACCCTCTCGGAGGTCAAGAGCGCCATGCGCATCAACTACTTCGATGACCGTGAACTGATCATGCAGCAGCAGGAGGCGTTCGCGAACCGCGCGGCACAGGCACAGGCCCGGGAGAACGGCAGAAGGAGAGGGAAGAAGAAATGATGACCTACGAGGAAGCCTCGAAGAAACTTGCGGATTTCGGGCAGAGCCACGTCCTTCGCTGGTATGAGGAGCTGGACGACGCGCAGAAGCAGGGGCTGCTCGAGCAGATCGGGAGCACGGATTTCTCCGTGCTGCATTACAGTGCCGATAAGGACAGCGCTCTTGAGAGGGGCGTGATCACACCGCTCGGCGCGATGGAGACCCCGGAGATCGAGAGAAGACAGGCGGATTTCCGGGAAGCGGGCATCCGCGCCATCCGCGAAGGGAAGACAGCCGCGGTGCTGCTTGCCGGCGGCATGGGCACGAGACTCGGGTCGGAGGACCCGAAGTGCATGTACAATATCGGCCTGACGCGGCCGGTCTACATCATGCAGCGCCTGATCGAGAATCTCACGGACGTCGTGAAGGAAGCGGGGGCGGTGATCCCGCTCTTCATCATGACCAGCGAGAAGAACCACGAGAAGACCGTGAAGTTCATGGAAGAGATGAATTATTTCGGCTATGACCGCAGCAAGGTCTGGTTCTTCATGCAGGACATGGCGCCGGCTTCCGACTATGACGGACACGTGTATATGGAGGCGAAGGACCGGATCGCAACATCCCCCAACGGCAACGGCGGCTGGTTCCTTTCCATGCGGAAAGCGGGACTGGTGGACAAGCTGCACGAGCTCGGCGTGGAGTGGCTGGACATCTTCGCGGTCGACAACGTCCTGCAGCGGATCTGCGATCCCTGCTTCGTCGGCGCGACGATCCTGAGCGGATGCAGCGTCGGCGCCAAGGTCGTGCGCAAGGCCTTCCGCGAGGAGCGCGTCGGCACGATCTGCCTCGAGGACGGCAAGCCCTCGATCGTGGAATACTATGAGATGACTCCGGAGCTGCTCGCCGCCAACGACGAGAAGGGCGACCCTGCCTACAATTTCGGTGTGATCATGAACTACCTCTTCCGCGAGAGCGAGCTGGAGAGGATCGTGGACGAGAAGCTGCCGATGCACGTCGTGGAGAAGAAGATCCCTTACATCGACGCGGACGGAAACCCGGTCCGCCCCGAGTCTCCGAACGGCTACAAATATGAACAGCTGGTACTGGACATGGTGCACGAGATGCAGTCCTGCCTGCCCTACGAGGTCGTCCGCGAGAAGGAATTCGCGCCGATCAAGAATCCGACGGGTGTCGACAGCGTCGAATCCGCCAGGGAGCTCTGCCGGATGAACGGCATCGAACTGTGATCCGGGACCTGGGAGGAGCGGATGTTCAGAATGTGGGTGAGGGAGCTGAAGGATAACCGGCTCCTCAGAGATACCGTCGTGGAGGACGGCCGCCGGGAGACGCGCACGCACAAGGTCACGCATGCGCTGGAGGAGGCCTGCCGGCGCTTCGACCTGCCGGTCCCGATCTGGCTGGACGCGAGTATCCGGGACTTTCAGCGGCACGCGAAGTGCCGCTTTACGCAGGATGCCTTCATGGAGGCGATCGACTTCGATTACCTGGAACTGTGGCTGATCGAAGAGGACGACTGACCTCCGGTCTCCCGGAACCTATAACAGAAAAGACAACTTTGTTTCACAAATTGAACACATTTAGCCTCTATACTGTCGATGTGTAAGAGAGGAACAGCACTGCTGTCCGCGATGCTGGGAAAGGAAGGTCGCACACATCATGGCAGATGAGAGAGATAACAGATACAACGCGTTCTGGGAGCCGGCGGGATCGCTGGAGCCGAAGGCTCCTGTCGAGGAGGAGAATACTTTCGCGGAGTCTTACGGGCCCGCGGAAGCTGCCGCACCGGTCAGTGAAGAGCCGGCAGATCTGACAGAAACCGCAGAGAATGCTTTAAACGCAGAGTCCGCGGAGACTGCAGAACCTGCGGAAACCGCGGAGACTGTCAGCCCGGCAGAGGAGCCGCAGTATACGCCGATGTTCGATGACGACGATCCGCTGCTGGATGCAGCCGCCGGGCATGCGGCAGAGGCGGAAGTGCGGGAACCGGAAGAGAGCGCTCCCGCGGCCGCAGAGCCTGCGCAGGAGAAGAACGCCGCCGCGACAGGCAACGGCAGCTACCGCTACTCCTCGGGACACGAGTACTACGACAGATATTCCGGCGGTGAAGAGGGGAGATCCCATGAATACGCCGGAGGCGGTTCCGGCAGCCTTCGCTATACGGATGACAGCCGTACGAAGGAGAAGCGGCGCGGTTCGAAGAGCAAGGCCGTCTTCGCTGTTTTGCTGGCAGTCATCTTCGGACTGTGTACAGGAGCAGGCGCCTGGGGCGCCGGCACGCTGATGAAGAGCTCCGCATCTGTTCAGCAGGCGGAGAAGGACAGCGGAAGCGGCGAGGAGGAGAAGAAGGACAGGACTCCGGAAACAGCAGGAGACGAACAGCAGGAGGAGGATAGCTCCGCTTCGGAGCAGGCCCAGGCGGTGGATCCGCAGTTCGTCACCGGCAGCGGCGAGAATCCGTCCACGGATATCAGTGAAGTCGCGGCTTCTGTGATGCCTTCGATCGTCTCGGTCTACAATTCCTATATCGCGGAGTCCTACTATTTCGGACAGGCCTACCGGCAGGAGGCCACTTCGACAGGATCCGGCATCATCATCGCCTCGACAGATAAGGAACTGCTGATCGCCACGAACAACCATGTCGTGGAGAATGCGGAGAGCCTGAGCGTCCGTTTTATCAACGATACGGAGATCGAGGCCAACGTCAAGGGGACAGATGCGACGCATGACCTGGCAGTGATCGCGGTGAATCTCGCGGATATCGACGATGAGACCACGCAGGAGATCGCCATCGCGACACTCGGCAGCAGCGAGACGCTGAAGGTCGGACAGGCAGCTGTCGCGATCGGCAACGCACTCGGGTACGGACAGTCCGTGACGAGCGGCATCGTCAGCGCCGTCAACAGACAGATCACGTCCGAGGATGGGATCACCGGCACTTTCATTCAGACAGACGCGGCGATCAATCCGGGCAATTCCGGCGGCGCGCTCGTCAACATGAACGGAGAGGTCATCGGCATCAATTCGAGCAAGATCGGCGGCTCCACCGTCGAAGGCATGGGATTTGCGATCCCGATCTCCGATGCACAGCCGATCATCGAAGAACTGATGAAACAGGAGACGCGCAGAAAAGTCGCGGACGGTCAGCAGGGGACGCTGGGGATCAGCGGCGCGACGGTCAGCACCGAGGCACAGCAGTTCTACAGCATGCCTGCCGGCGTCTATGTGGCGGAAGTGCTGGACGGCGGAGCGGCATCCGGTTCCGAGCTCCAGAAGGGCGACATCATCACAGAGATCAACGGGACAGCCGTGACCTCCATGGAGTCCCTCAAGAAACAGCTCACATACTATGAGGCCGGCAGCAGCGTGCAGCTCACGGTAGCGAGACAGGGACAGGACGGCTCCTACGAGCAGACCACAATGGAAGTGACACTGGGGACCCAGGACATCCTGACGACCCAGGAGCAGGATACACAGGGCAGCGCCCAGCAGGAACAGCAGGATCCGCAGGGCGGCCAGAGGCCGGATTTCGGCAGTGACTGGCAGCAGGGCGGCAACGGGCTCTTCGGATGGCCTTTCGAATCGGGTGAAGACGAGGAAGGCGGCCGCTGAGCGGCGGATTCCGGAACAGCAGGCGCGTCTGTGCTGAGGATACAGCTATATGAGTGACCGTAAAGACGACAATGTTATCGAATACTGCATGATGTGCGGAAGATCCGATCGCGACGCCGGGGAGATGTTTCATCTCCCCGGCGGTATGAAGTTGTGCCAGGACTGCATGCGCAGATCCATGGACAGCGCCAGCAAAATGGACCTGTCCGGCATGATGGAGCAGTTCTTCCCGGCGGGCAGCCAGATGCAGGAGCTTCTGCGCTCTTTCACCGGGCAGAATGCCGGCGGAACGCAGACGCCCGCGCCTGCGGACGCGGACACGTCCGGCAGCAAGGCGGAGGAGGAGACGCAGAGCGGCGTCATCCCTGCCGCCCCGGCGCAGGAAGTGACGGTCGAAGAGACGGAAGAGGAGTCCCCGGAGGAGAAGGAAGAGGACGGGAAGGACAGCGGTCCCAAGATCAGCTTCCTGAATCTCGGGGATATCTTCGGCGGACTCGGCGGCTTCGGCGGCCCGCGACCGCAGGTCAAAAAGAAGAAGAAGGAGGGACCTCCGCCGGTCTTCTCCATCGACAATATCCCGGCGCCCCACCGGATCAAGGAGGAGCTGGACAAGTATGTGATCGGGCAGGAGCACGCGAAGAAGGTGATCTCCGTGGCCGCCTACAATCACTACAAGCGGGTCCGGACGGGAACCATGGACGACATCGAGATCGAAAAGTCCAACATTCTGCTCCTGGGTCCCACCGGCTGCGGCAAGACCTATATCGTGCGCACGCTGGCGAGACTGCTCGACGTGCCGCTCGCCATCGCGGACGCGACGAGTCTGACCGAAGCGGGCTACATCGGCGACGATATCGAGAGCGTGATCTCCAAACTGCTGGCGGCGGCGGACAATGATGTGGACCGCTGCGAGACCGGCATTGTATTCGTCGACGAGATCGACAAGATCGCGAAGAAGAAGAATTTCAACTCCCGCGACGTCAGCGGCGAATCCGTGCAGCAGGGGATGCTGAAGCTGCTGGAAGGCGCGGAGGTCGAAGTGCCTGTCGGCGCCGGCAGCAAGAATGCCATGGTGCCCATGACGACCGTGAATACCCGCAATATCCTGTTCATCTGCGGCGGCGCGTTTCCGGACCTGGACAGCATCATCCGGGAGCGCCTGCGGAAGCAGACTTCCATCGGATTCTCCGCGGAGCTGCGGGACAAATATGACCGGGAGAAGGACATTCTCCGCTATGTGACCGGGGATGATCTGAAGAAGTTCGGCATGATCCCGGAATTCCTGGGCCGTCTGCCGATCGTCTGCACGATGCAGGGCCTGGGCGTCGACATGCTCGTGCAGATTCTGAAGGAACCCCGGAACGCGATCCTGAAGCAGTACCAGAAGCTGCTGGCCCTGGACGAAGTGGACCTGCGCTTTGAGGACGACGCTCTGTACGCGATCGCGGAGAAGGCGCTGCAGAGGGATACCGGCGCGAGAGCCCTCCGCTCGGTGATCGAGGACTTTATGCTGGACATCATGTATGAGATCCCCAAGGACGAGAATATCGGCACCGTGACGATCACGCGCGCCTATGTCGAAGGCCGCGGCGGCCCGCAGATCGGGATCCGCACCGACCGGCCGGAGACGCCCCTGCTGGCGGCACCCGCACAGGCGCAGCAGCCGGATCCTGCAAAATAAAGAAAATGCCCGCAGCGCGATGCTGTCGGGCATTTTTTTCGATCGGGAGCGGTTCAGGACTTCTTCCTTGCTTCCATGAGGTCCGCATAGAAGGCGGCCTCGCCGGCGTGCACGTAGGAGAGGATCCAGGGCTCTGCCGCGCCGAGGGAGAGGAGTCCCAGAAGGTGCAGCGGCACGTAGCTCAGATAGAAGAGGAGGAGCCGGATCCTGCTTCCGCGGGTCAGATGCCTGGCGGTGCGGAGCAGCCGCAGCGCGGACGGCTCCTGGAATTCCAGGAACAGCTGGTCGGCGCCGAAGTAGAGCACGGAGAACAGAAAACGTCCAAGGATACCGGCGAAGAACAGCAGATAATAGAGCAGCGCCCGGGAGGTGTCTCCCTCTCCGGGAAGAAACCATGCGCACAGCACGGAAGGCAGCATGCAGGCGAGGGAGAACAGCGCCCTGAGACCGCACAGCCGCACGGCGCGGTCGACGTCTCCGCGAAAGGCGACGCCCAGGTCCCCGCGCGCCGCGGGAAGGTCGAACCGGTACTTCAGGAACCGGAGATGCATCCCGATGGCCACCATGCGCAGCAGGATCTCCGCGGCGTATGTGAGCAGGCAGTAGAGGAGCAGGCCGGGGACCGTCCGCGAAGGGGCGAGATCCGCGGGAAGCCTGCCGAGGGACAGGCTGGCGAGGGTATACAGGAGCACACAGCTGACAGCGCCGCTGAGACGTCCCGGCAGCGCGTTTCTTGCGTCTGCTTTTAATTGTCGGATGGATCGGTGAGAATACATGGCGCACCATCAAAAGGGAAGAGAGGAGCGGAGCTGTGAGAGAACTTCGTCGAGCGTGTAGCCGTTCATGCGATAGACCATGTCGTTGAGCTGTTTCCAGCGCACCGGGTCCGCCGCGGCGTCCGCCATCGTCTTGACGGAGATCAGGATCATCGCCGTGTTCAGCGCCAGGCCGACCGAGGCCAGGACACAGGCCTTGCAGGCGCGGGAGGACATCCGGTCCTCCGGCCCTTTGGACAGGATCGCGAAGACGATCGCGACCGAGCCGAGGACATACGGCATGATGACCGGCATGAAGAAGGTGAAGATGATCGAGGCGGTGCCGAGATAGACGGCGAGCCGCGCCTGCTGTATGCGGTGATAAGTCTTGTCCATGATCTGATTCCTGCAGAGATTTTATGATCCCGGGAACGGCGCCGGAGGCCGCGCCCGGTTTATCCTAGTAGTACTTTACAGCATTCTCACGGGAAAAGAAAGCGGAATCCGATCTGTGCTGCAGGGGATCATTGACAGAAAAGGAGTTCCTATTGTAAGATGGTACGCAATCATAACGTACAGGCGAGATTCCGATGCCTGTGCGGCGGATAGATCTTACATACTTTCATATAAAGAAGGAGATATATGTCTCATCACATCTTTACATCGGAATCTGTTACAGAGGGACATCCCGACAAGGTCTGCGACGCGATCTCGGACGCGGTGCTCGACGCCTGCCTCGCGCAGGATCCCATGAGCAGGGTGGCCTGCGAGACGTGCGCCTCCACCGGCTTCGTCCTCCTGTGCGGAGAGATCACGACGAAGGCGCAGATCAACTACGAGAAGATCGTGCGGAAGACCATCCGGGAGATCGGCTACACAGATGCCGCCATGGGTTTCGACGCGGATTCCTGCGACATCATGGTGAAGATCGACCGGCAGTCCCCGGACATCGCCATGGGTGTCGACCGCGCGCTCGAGGCCCGCGAGAACAGCATGAGTGAGGCGGAGATCGAGGCGATCGGCGCCGGAGACCAGGGGATGATGTTCGGATACGCGTCCAACGAGACCCCGGAATTCATGCCTTACCCGATCGCGCTCGCGCACAGACTGACGCGCCGCCTCGCGCAGGTCCGCAAGGACGGGACGCTTCCCTATCTGCGGCCGGACGGCAAGTCCCAGGTGTCCGTGGCATACGGCGAGGACGGGAAGCCGCAGGGGATCACGGCAGTCGTGCTGTCGACCCAGCACGCGGAGGAGATCTCGCAGGAGCAGCTGCATGAGGACATCCGCAGGGAAGTGATCGACGTGGTCCTCCCGAAGGAGCTGCTGCGCCCGGATACGCGCATCTATATCAATCCTACCGGCCGTTTTGTCATCGGCGGTCCCCACGGGGACAGCGGACTGACCGGCCGCAAGATCATCGTGGACACTTACGGGGGCATGGCACGCCACGGCGGCGGCGCATTCTCCGGCAAGGACTGCACGAAAGTGGACCGGAGTGCTACCTACGCGATCCGCTATGCGGCCAAGAACCTGGTCGCGGCAGGCTATGCGGACAGGCTGGAGATCCAGGTCTCCTATGCCATCGGTGTCGCGGAGCCCACTTCCATCATGGTGGAGACATTCGGCACAGGCAGAGTGGCGGAAGAGAAGATCGCGGAGGTGATCCGCAGACACTTCGATCTCCGTCCGGCCGGGATCATCCGGATGCTGGATCTCCGCAGGCCCATCTACCGTCCGACCGCCGCTTACGGGCACTTCGGGCGCACGGATGTCGAGCTGCCTTGGGAGCAGCTGGATAAGGTGGAGGAGCTCCGGGCGGAACTGGAGCAGATCGTCCGGGACTGACCCTGCGGCGGCACGAATGTCCGGGTCTGCATGTCCAAAAAATGGAATGAAATGAACGTAAAATAAATTGCAAAATTAATTGCAAAAAGGTGTTGACACCTTAAAGGGGTTCTGCTAAGATAGCATATGTTCGCGCGAGAGATGCGATGCTGATAAGCCTCCAGTCGAGCGGGTCGAACCTGATGGAGAGGTATCGAAGCGGTCATAACGAGGCGGTCTTGAAAACCGTTTGTCCTAACGGGCACATGGGTTCGAATCCCATCCTCTCCGCTGCATTCCTCACGGGATGTATATAAGAATAGAATACAGAACCACATTCGGTGTCTGCTCGGAGAAATACCCAAGAGGCCGAAGGGGCTCCCCTGGAAAGGGAGTAGGTCGGGAGAACCGGCGCGAGGGTTCAAATCCCTCTTTCTCCACTCAAAAAGATGAAATGAACCGACGTGATCTACAGATGAGGTTCGTTTCATTTTTTTGTTCCCTGAAATCACCGGGGATCGGTGCTGAAGAAACTTTTTAAAAAGTTCTTTGAAAAAGTTGTTGACAGAGCCGAAACGCTGTGATATTTTGTA
The DNA here is from genome assembly GCA_002372815.1 of Lachnospiraceae bacterium UBA3692. Classification (GTDB taxonomy): domain Bacteria; phylum Bacillota; class Clostridia; order Lachnospirales; family Lachnospiraceae; genus CAG-791. The sequence continues at coordinate 45 of DFIR01000029.1, read as the reverse complement.
GAAGTTGTCGCCGCTGAGGAAAACAAAGCGAAGACAGCAGACCGG
>DFIR01000022.1:25165-29855 GCA_002372815.1 Lachnospiraceae bacterium UBA3692 | reverse complement strand
CCCTCGAACTTGTAGTAGATGTGGGCAGGGGTCTGGAGCTTCTCCTCCAGGCAGTAGGCGCGGATCAGCGGAGCCGGACGGTACATCTTGTAGAAATCGCGGATCTCCTGCGGGATCGGGATGTACGGGGTGTCGTTGTCCAGTTCCTGCGCGACGAGGTCGCTGCAGAAGACGGTGTCGAGTTCCTCCGCCGTCATCGGCTGCAGGGTCCCGGGGTTGAGGAGCGGCGCGGGCTTGTTCTTCATGTCCGCCCGGACGTTGTACCAGGACGAGGGGATCTCGTTCTCGGAGAGGTAGATCTTGTAAGGGATCTTCGTGCTTTCAGAATTCTGTGCTGCGTTGGCATTCATCACCGGTTCCATGCTGTTACTCCTTTCACAACTGATACAGCTTCGTGTGCGCTGGACGGAGAACATAAAAAACGATCCCGTCCCAAAGTTCTGCTGGGACAAGATCGTACGGATCCTGCGGTGCCACCCGGCTTGACGTGCATAAACACGCCCACTTTGCGCATACTGACATATGCCGACGTTTGGTCACGGAGCGTCTCCTCCGTCTCACATACTCCGGCCGCCTCCCGCGCTCGCGCGGACACATGCCATTTCTGTTCGCCCTCAGAAGTCCATTCAATCTTCGTGCTTCACTGCAATCCCACCGCCTGCAGCTCTCTGTGGAAACATGGAGAAGATCTACTCACTCTTCTTCAACGGTTTAATACTTTATACCATTAAATCAAAAAGGCTGTCAATACCGATGTGCGCGTTTTTTCGGCGGCATCCTGCCGGGAGAGGATCAGAAGCCGATCCCTTTGCGGGACTCGCGGTTCATGCGGCGCATCAGTGCGCCGTCCCAGCGGGCCTTTTCGGAGACGCTGCTCACATCGAGGCCGTAGGGGATCTCCATGGGTTTTCCATCCTCATCGATGGCGACAAAGGTCAGGAAGGCGCGGTTGATCGTGCGCCGGAAGCCCTCCTTGTCCTCGATGAAGGAGTCCACGCGGACTTCGCAGGAGCAGCGGCCGACATAGGTCATCCGCCCGAGCAGAACGAGACGGTCGTGCAGGTAGGCCCCCCGCTTGAAGGTCAGGTTGTCGATCGAAGCGGTGGTGATGGGGAGACCAGTGTGCCGGAACGCGACAGCGCCGGCGACCTCGTCGATCCAGGATACCAGCTGTCCGCCGAAGAGACGGCCGGCGGCGTTGAGGTGGTCGTAGCGGATGCCGTAGACGTTCTCCACCTGGGAAAACTCCACAGTCTTCTTCGGGCGCGGATCGCTCGCGCCGTAATCGGAACCCATATTGCCGAGGCCGGCGTAGTGGCCGAGCACGGAATCTTCGTTATTCATGGCGGTACCTCCGTAATCTATTTCTGCGCTCCCTATATTATAGCGAATAATATAGCGAATGTGCGAACAAAATGAACAGGAAAAAAACACCAATCACCTATTGACATAGTAGTCAAATAGATGTATTATCAGATCGTCACAGAGACAGGCAGTCTGCAGAAGGAGGCAGAGAGATGTTCACCGAGTTCACCCGCACAAGAGAGAAAGGTATGTGGTGTCGAATGCGCAACTCCCGGGCATGTATGAATGGCCGGAGCGACCGCATGCACACCTGTGCAGCGGGAAGACTCTGAGACGTATGAGACAGCAGCGCCGTGAGGCGGCGCGCCGTACGAAGCCATTTTGCCCGGGAGCCGGAAGACGGTCCCCGGGTTTCTTTTGCGCAGAATGTCCGCGAAACGGCCGGCATGGCACAGCGTGAAAGAGACCGGGAGGGGAGCGGAGCAGCAGATACAGAGCACCCATCCCAGGAAAAAGGAGAAAGATCATGAGCGAATACAGATTTGAGACACTGCAGCTGCATGTAGGGCAGGAACAGCCCGACCCGGCGTCCGACGCGCGCGCCGTCCCGATCTACCAGACGACGTCCTACGTCTTCCGCAACAGTCAGCACGCCGCCGACAGGTTCGGCCTTGCGGATCCCGGCAACATCTACGGGAGACTGACCAATTCGACCCAGGAAGTCCTGGAGAAGCGGATCGCCGCCCTCGAAGGCGGCAGCGCCGCGCTGGCCCTGGCCTCCGGCGCCGCGGCCATCACCTACACCATCCAGGCCCTGGCGGCGAACGGCGGCCACATCGTCTCCCAGAAGACCATCTACGGCGGCAGCTTCAATCTGCTTGAGCACACCCTGCCCCAGTACGGCATCACGACCACCTTCGTGGACGCGCATGATCTGGCCGAAGTTGAGGCGGCGATTCAGGACAACACGCGGGCCATCTATCTGGAGACCCTCGGCAACCCGAACAGCGATATCCCGGACATCGACGCGATCGCGGAGATCGCCCACCGGCACGGCCTGCCGCTCGTGATCGACAACACCTTCGGCACACCTTACCTGATCCGCCCCATCGAGCACGGCGCGGACATCGTCGTCCACTCGGCCACCAAGTTCATCGGCGGCCACGGGACCACCATGGGCGGCATCATCGTGGAGGCGGGGACCTTCGACTGGAAGGCCTCCGGCAAGTACCCGAACATCGCGGCGCCGAACCCGAGCTATCACGGGATCTCCTTCTACGACGCGGTGGGACCGGCGGCTTTTGTCACCTATATCCGGGCCATACTCCTGCGCGACACCGGCGCGGCGATCTCGCCTTTCAACGCCTTCCTGCTGCTGCAGGGCGTGGAGACGCTGTCCCTGCGTCTCGAGCGGCACGCGGAGAACACGAAGAAGGTCGTGGCTTTCCTCAAGGACCACCCGCTGGTGGAGGAGGTGCACCACCCGTCCCTGCCGGACCACCCGGACCACGCCCTCTACGAGAAGTACTTCCCGAACGGCGGCGCCTCGATCTTCACGTTCAACATCAAGGGCGGCCAGGAGGAGGCCTGGAAGTTCATCGACCACCTGGAGATCTTTTCCCTGCTCGCGAACGTCGCGGACGTCAAGAGCCTGGTGATCCATCCCGCTTCGACCACCCACTCCCAGCTCTCCGACGAGGAGCTCCAGGACCAGGGGATCGGCAGGAACACGATCCGCCTGTCCATCGGCACAGAGCACATTGACGACATCCTGGCGGATCTGGAGAAAGGATTTGCGGCCGTGCAGTCCTGACAGGATCCGGAGAAGGGCTCCGCGGCCGCGCGGTCCTGCCGGGTTCCGGATGCAAACCTGCGGCAATTCTGGTACAATAGGACTTAGCCACCAAATAAGAAAGAAGGTATTCCCATGGCAAACATCTACAAGAGCGCGATCGAACTCATCGGCAACACCCCGCTGGTCGAGGTGACGAATATCGAGAAGGCACTGGGCCTGGAAGCGACGGTCCTGGTGAAACTGGAGTACTTCAATCCGGCCGGGAGCGTCAAGGACCGCATCGCCAAGGCGATGATCGAGGACGCCGAGGCCAAGGGACTCCTGAAGGAGGGCTCCGTGATCATCGAGCCGACCTCCGGCAACACCGGCATCGGTCTCGCTTCGATCGCCGCCGCGAAGGGCTACCGGGCCATCCTCACGATGCCGGAGACCATGAGCGTCGAGCGCCGCAACATCCTCAAGGCCTACGGCGCGGAGATCGTGCTCACGGAGGGCAGCAAGGGAATGAAGGGGGCCATCGCCAAGGCCGAGGAGCTGGCGAAGGAGATCCCGGGCGGCTTTATCCCGGGACAGTTCGTGAACCCCGCCAACCCCGCCGCGCACCTTGCGACCACCGGTCCGGAGATCTGGAGAGATACGGACGGCAAGGTCGACATCTTCATCGCCGGCGTCGGCACGGGCGGTACCGTGACCGGAACCGGGGAATACCTGAAATCGCAGAATCCGGCGGTCAAGGTGGTCGCTCTGGAGCCCGAGGATTCGCCGGTGCTCTCGGAAGGCCGCAGCGGCGCCCACAAGATCCAGGGGATCGGCGCGGGCTTTGTCCCGGACGTTCTGAACACCGCCGTCTATGACGAGGTCTTCAAGGCTTCGAACGAGGATGCCTTTGCCACGGCCAAGCTGCTCGCGAAGAAGGAAGGCATCTCCGTCGGCATTTCCTCCGGCGCAGCGCTCTTCGGCGCGATCGAGCTGGCCAGAAGGCCGGAGAACAAGGGCAAGGTCATCGTCGCCCTCCTGCCCGACAGCGGCGACCGCTACTATTCGACGCCTCTGTTTGCGGAGTAAGCCGCATAAAACCTGCGCAAAACGGGGATGTTTTGCATAGAAGTCCCAAAAACAACGGAGAAAATCGCGGTTTTTTCGGAATTCATTTTTTGATGCCTGCATGGTATGCTGTATGCGAGATCCATGCAGGCGTTTTTTTATGCTGTATCACCCGGAACAGGCGGGGACAGCGCGAGCCGGAAAGAAAGAGGAGGCTGGAACGAATGGGCTACAAGACTGACATCGAGATCGCACAGGAAGCTGCGCCGAAGAAGATCACGGAGATCGCCGCATCTCTGGGGATCGACGAACAGTACATCGAACAGTACGGAAACTATAAAGCAAAGATCGACTATAATTTCCTCAAAGATCACGCGGATGCACCGGACGGCAAGCTGATCCTGGTCACCGCGATCACCCCTACGCCTGCTGGCGAAGGCAAGACCACGACGAGCGTCGGCCTGGCGGACGGCCTGCGGGCGATCGGGAAGAAGTCCGTGGTCGCGCTCCGCGAGCCCTCCCTGGGACCGGTCTTCGGCATCAAGG
>DFIR01000022.1:12225-24979 GCA_002372815.1 Lachnospiraceae bacterium UBA3692 | reverse complement strand
ACCACATCCAGCAGGGCAACCAGCTGGGCATCGACGTGAAGCAGATCACCTGGAAGCGCGCGGTGGACATGAACGACCGCCAGCTCCGCAACATCGTCGACGGTCTCGGCGGAAGGATGCAGGGCGTGCCGCGCGAGGACGGCTTCGAGATCACGGTGGCGTCCGAGGTCATGGCGGTGCTCTGTCTGGCCTCCGACATCATGGACCTGAAGGCGCGTCTCGGCAGGATCATCGTCGCCTACACTTATGACGGCAAGCCGGTGACGGCCCATGACCTGAAGGCGGACGGCGCCATGGCGGCCCTGCTGAAGGATGCCCTGAAGCCCAATCTGGTGCAGACACTGGAGCACACCCCTGCGTTCGTGCACGGCGGACCTTTCGCCAACATCGCGCACGGCTGCAACAGCGTGACCGCCACCAGGATGGCGCTGAAGCTCGGCGATTACATCGTCACGGAGGCCGGCTTCGCGGCGGACCTCGGCGCGGAGAAGTTCCTGGACATCAAGTGCCGCCTTGCGGACCTTCATCCGAGCGCGGTCGTCATCGTGGCCACCGTGCGCGCGCTGAAGTATCACGGCGGCGTGCCGAAGGCGGACCTGAACAATGAGAACCTGGAGGCGCTGGAGAAGGGCCTTCCGAACCTGCTGCAGCACGTCAGCAACATCAAGGACGTCTACGGGCTGCCCTGCGTCGTGGCGATCAATGCTTTCCCCACCGACACGAAGGCGGAGCTGGACCTGGTCGAGGCGAAGTGCCGCGAGCTGGGCGTGAACGTCGCGCTCTCCGAAGTGTGGGCCAAGGGCGGCGAAGGCGGAAAGGCACTGGCCGAAGAGGTCGTGCGCCTCTGCGAGCTGCCGAATGATTTCCGTCAGTCCTATCCGCTGGATCTCTCCATCGAGGAGAAGCTGGACATGATCTGCCGGAAGATCTATCACGCCGACGGCGTGCAGCTGGTGGGCAACGCGGTCAAGCAGGTGAAGCAGCTGACCGATCTCGGCTTCGCGGGTCTCCCGATCTGCATGGCCAAGACGCAGTACTCCTTCTCGGATGACCCGGCGCTGCTGGGCGCACCGAAGGGCTTCACCGTCTCCGTGCGCAACCTGAAGGTGAGCGCGGGCGCGGGCTTCATCGTCGCGCTGACCGGCGACATCATGACGATGCCCGGCCTGCCGAAGGTGCCCGCGGCGGAGCGGATCGACGTGGACGAGAACGGAAAGATCAGCGGACTGTTCTGATCGTTTCAGGGTCCGGAAGGACCGCGGATGCAGATGAGAGAGACACACAGGCCGGACAGGCTCATCACGGATATGTTTCGGGAGATCCGCCGCACGCGGAAACGGTTCCTCTCGCTCTTTTTGATGAACCTGCTGGCCGTGGGCTTTCTCGCCGGGCTCCGGATGACGGCGCCCGACATGCAGCGGACGATGGACGCCTACTACGACCGGCAGCATTTTATGGATGTGCGGATCCTCTCCGCACTGGGACTCACAGAAGAGGACCTGGCAGCGGCGGCTGCCTTTCCCGGCGTACAGGCCGCGGAGGGCAGCCGCTCTTTTGATGCCCGCAGCGGGGAGGAGAGCGTGACGGTGCTCAGCCTGCCGGCGGTCCTGAACCTGCCGGAGCTCGAGGAGGGGCGCCTCCCGGAGGCGCCGGACGAGTGCGTGACGGAGGCCAAGGTCCTGGAGGCGCTGGGACTGGAGGTCGGCAGCAGCCTGACGGTCGACACGCGGCAGGCCTACAACAGCGCGCTGGAGGAGGATCCGCTCGTCCGGCACACTTATACCATCGTCGGGATGGTGCGGGACCCGCTGTACGTGTCGCGCAACCGGGGCGGCTCGCAGACGGGCAGCGGGAGCAGCACGGGATTCGTCATGCTCCCCGGAGAAAACTTCACCGCCCCATACTACACCTCGATCTACCTGGAACTGGAAGGCGTGCAGGGGTGGAACTGCTACACGGATGCGGCGTATGAGGAGGCGGTGGATGATTTTATCGACCGCATGGAGCCGCTCGCGAAGGAGCGGGCGCGGCTGCGGAGAGACCAGATCCGCAGCGACATGACATTTACGGATCTGCTGTCGCAGCTTCTGACGGGGGATGTATCCAATCTGGAGATCCCTGCCGGGGACTGGTACGTCCTCGACCGGAACTCGATCCGCAGCTACGTGGAGTTCACGAATGACGCGGAGCGGATGAGCGACCTGGCGACGGTCTTCCCGGTCGTCTTCTTCCTTGTCGCGGCGCTCAGCTCGCTGACTTCCATGACGCGGATGGTGGAGGAGCACCGGACGGAGATCGGGTCCCTGAAGGCGCTGGGATTCTCCGACGCGGCCGTCTCGATGAAGTATCTGGGGTATGCCGCGGCGGCGAGCCTTCTGGGCGGCGCGGCCGGGCTCCTGATCGGCGGGCTGGTGATCCCGGAGCTGATCTACTACGAGTGGGGGATCCTGTACCTGCTGCCGCCCCTGCAGCCGGGGATGTCCCCGGTGACGGCGGGCGTATGCCTCGGGGCGGCGCTTCTGGCGACAGCCGGGGCGGCCTGGGGGGCTTGCCGGTCGAACCTGCTGGCACAGCCGGCGGAGCTGCTGCGGCCGCGGGCGCCGCGGCCGGGGCGGAGGATCCTGCTCGAGAGGATCACGCCGGTGTGGAGCCGGCTCTCTTTTCTCCGGAAAGTCAGCATGCGCAACCTGTTCCGCTACCAGAAGAGGCTGTGGATGACGACGGCCGGGATCGCCGGCTGCATGGCGCTGCTCGTCACCGGTTTCGGGATCCGGGACTCGATCTTCGACGTGCTGCGGTGGCAGTTCGACGACCTGATGCTCTACAGCGCCACGGCCCGGATCAGCGAGGACCTGCGGCCTTCCGAGCAGGCTGCGCTGCAGGAGTCGCTGGACGCGGACCCGGGCATCGGCGCCTACGCCCTCTGCATGCAGCGGGAGATCAGTGTGCGCACGGAGGCGGGGATCGTCGAGAACGTCACCCTCACAGTCACGGATGACTGGGAGACGCTTGGAAACTTTATCCGGCTCTACCCGGAGGGCGGCGGCGTGAAGCGCTACGGGGGAGGAGCGGACCGGAGCGGGGCGGGCCTGAATGCCGCCCGGAGCGCGCAGGAAGAAGAGGACACCTTGACCGTCCCTGACGGCGGGGTCCTCATCGATGAGCGGATGCAGGAGCTGCTGCACATCTCCGAGGGGGAGACCATCCTGCTGCGGGAGTCAGAGGAACTGGAGTATCCGGCGCGCGTGTCCGGCATCTGTGAAAACTATATCGTGCACTACGTGTACATGACAGCGGAGACATACCGGGAAGTTTTCGGCGAAAAAGCCGTCGACAACACGCTCCTGCTCGGGACAGCGCCGGGCGCCGATCCCGCCGACGTGGCGGCACGTGTTTCTTCCCTGCGCGCGGTGCGCACGTACAACCGGATCGACGAGGTCCGCGGGCACTATGAGGACAGCATGAAGAGCCTGGACGCGGTGGTCTGGATCATCCTGATCGCTGCTGCGGCACTCGCTTTCCTGGTCCTTTTCAACCTGACGAACATCAACGTCACGGAGCGCCTCCGGGAACTGGCGACGCTGAAGGTCCTCGGCTTCTACGACGGGGAGACCGCTTCCTATGTCTATCGCGAGAACATCTTCCTGACGCTGCTGGCGGTCCTTCTGGGCATCCCCGCCGGCCGCTGGCTCCACCGCTGGCTGATCGGCACCATCGAGATGGACTACCTCCTCCTCGGCCGCGGCCTCCACACAAAGAGCTACCTGTACGCCGCCGGCCTGACGATCCTCTTCTCACTGAGCGTGAACTTCTTTGCCTTCTTCTCCATACAGAAGATAGACATGGTGGAATCATTGAAATCCGTGGAATGACAGGCTCGCACAGGGGACGGTTCTCTGTGTGAGCATAGACAGAAACCGCCGTCCCGTATCCGGAGAGCCACGGATCACTTCGCGGAGACGCACTTAGACCTGGGCAGGTGCGTCAACCCGCTTGCTCAAAAGTGTCTCTCCCGGATACGGGGTGTCGGTTTCCGTTGTGCCCACACGGAGAACCTTCTGCTGTGCGGCCCACAGGAGGGCTGCTGTACGCGAAGCACGTGCGAAATGCCGTGGACGAGAAGTACGGAAGATGGACAGAATAGAGTCTGCAGCGACCGCGGAGCGTACATCGGATTCTGCCGGGGACGAGAAGTACGGAAGATGGACGGAATAGAGTCTGCAGCGACCATAAAGCGTCCTTCCGCTCTTCCGCCGCGCCGGAGGACGGTTCTCCGAGCGGGCTGTAGAGTACAATAACGGCAGGAACCGACATCCCGTATCCGGGAGAGACACTTTGAACGAGCGGGTTGATGTACCTGATCTGCGCAGGGCATCTGCCGGGTCAAAATCCGCGGCTTCCGGCTGCGGATTTTGTTGACCCAATGTCTGAGGAGCCCGTTCATCAGAACGGGGTCCGAGTTGGTCATTGCCCGGCAGGTGCGCCGCGCAGATCTGAGTACATCTCCGCGAAGTGATCCGTGGCTCTCACGGATATGGGACGAAGGTTCCTGTATTATTGTATACGCAGCGCGCGGAGAACCGTCCCCTGCGCGAACTGTATTATTGTATACGCAGCGCGCAGAGAACCGTCCCCTGCGCGCGGTCCCCTGCGCGGTACTGCGCGGTCGTTCTTGCGCGGAGGGGCGTTTTATGGTACGCTCATGGGCATGATGTAAATATCGTTCATTTCTTTATTGAAGGAGTGTGATCGAGTCTTATGGACGATGGCAGTCGAATGACATGGCTGACCTTGCTGTTGCTGTTGTTTGCGGCGATGTTCTTTGCGGTCGCGGAGACCGCGTTCGCTTCTGTCTCCCATGTGCGTCTGAAGACAGACGCCGAGAAAGGGGATGAGCGCGCGAAGAAAGCTCTCTATGTTACGGAGCATTTTGACCGTGCGGTCACGACACTTCTGATCTGCACGAATATCGTGCATCTGGCCGCCGCTTCCATCGTGACTGTCTATGTGACGAGGCGGTGGGGCATCTCGGCAGTATCCTTGTCCACACTGATTACGACGCTGGTGGTGTTTTTCTTCGGAGAAATGCTGCCTAAAAGTATTGCGCGCAAATACAGTCTGCAGATGAGCCTGGCGACGGTGGGGCCGCTGCGGTTCCTGATGACGCTCCTGATGCCGGCCGCTTCGTTCCTGACATGGATCGGCAATGCGGCGGCAGGACTGACCAAAGGGGAGGACGAGACCTCCGTCACAGAGAATGATCTCTACGATATCATCGAGGATATGACCGAGGAGGGCACGATCGACGAGGCGCAGGGGGACCTGATCTCGTCCGCGCTGCAGTTCGGCGACGTGACGGTGGAGAGCATCCTCACGAGCCGCATGGACGTGGCGGCGATCGATATCAATATGCCGCAGGAGGAGATCCTCTCGTTCATCAAGGAGCAGAACCACAGCCGTCTGCCGGTCTATGAGGGCACGATCGACAACATCATCGGCATCCTGCACATCCGCAGATATATCCGCTATTACATGCGCGGGAGGAAGGCCGTCGATATCCGGCCGCTCCTTTATGAGCCTTTCTTCATCCACCAGTCCACGAAGATCGACGATCTTCTGACCATCATGTCCCGGAAGAAGATCAATCTCGCCGTCGTCACGGACAATTACGGCGGGACGCTGGGCATCGTGACGGACGAGGATATCCTGGAGGAACTTGTCGGCGAGATCTGGGACGAGGACGACCGCGCGGTGCGCAATGTCGTGCCCATGACGGACGGCTCCTACAGCGTCAACCCGGAGGAGCATGTGATCGACGTGCTCGATGAGCTGGGGATCGACTACACGGAGGAGATCGAGGAGGAGATCGGCCGGAAGCTCATGAATGAGCTGGCCTATGAAGCGTTTCCTTCGATTCCGGTGGCGGGCGACAGCTTCCGCTATCTCGGGACCAAGATCTCGGTGCTCGTCATGCGCCACAACCGCATCATGCGCCTGAAGGTCCGCCGCCTGACGGACGAGGAACTCGCCGCGGACGCCCGGGAGGCCGAGGCGGCGATCGAGAGAGGCGACCGGAATACGGACATCGACAGCAGCCTCCGCCCTGAGGACCGCGCGTCCGCGCACGCGTACGATGTACGGCAGTCCGGGAACAAGCATTATGCGCGCAGCGTGACAGCGCACACGCACGAAGGGAGGTGACCGGGATGGAAGAGCTGTATATCTACATCGCCGGGATCATCGCGTGTGTGGCGTGCTCGGCATTTTTCTCGGCTTCGGAGATGTCCTATTCCGCCTGCAGCAAAGTTCGCCTGGAGCATGCCCGTGACAACGGCAGCAAGAAGGCCGGCGTCGCTGTGAGCATCACCGAGGGATTTGACGACGCGCTCTCGGCGATCCTGGTCGGAAACAACCTTGTGAATATCGCGGCGTCCTCCCTGGGATCCCTGGCGGTCATGCTGGTGCTCAGCGAGAAGTACGCCTGGCTGTCCACACTGATCATCACGGTGCTGGTCATCTTCTTCGGAGAGACGATCCCCAAGATCACCGCGAAGAAGAATCCCACAAAATACGCGCTTTCCTTCGCGTATCCCATCCGCTTCCTCATGATCATCCTGAAGCCTGTCACGATGATCGTCGTGGGGCTCGTGAACCTGATCACCCGCATGCTGCCCGATCCGGCGGAGGGAAACGGGGATGAGGCGCTCGAAGAGCTGCACACGATGATCGACATGGCGGAGGACGAGGATATCCTTGACGAGGACGCCTCGGAGCTGGTGAGTGCGGCGATCGATTTTGCCGAGATCGCGGCATCGGAAGTCATGACAGCCCGCGTGGACATCATCGGCATCGACATCGACGATCCCTGGGAGGAGATCCTGCGGACGATCGACGCGTCGCCTTATTCGAGGATCCCCGTCTATGAAGGCAGTGTCGACCACGTGATCGGCATCCTGTCGCTGAACCGGTTCCTGAAGGCGATGATCGACAGCGAGAAGGTCGAGATCCGGAAACTCCTCCTGCCCACCTGCTACGTCTACAAGACGATGAAGCTTCCAGCGGTGCTCTCTTCTTTGCGCAACGCGCAGCAGCATCTGGCCGTGGTCACGGATGAGTACGGCGGCACACTCGGCGTCGTCTCCATGGAGGACGTGCTGGAGCAGCTGGTCGGCGACATCTGGGACGAGACCGACACGATCGAGAAGGACGTCGTGCGGACGGCGGACGGCGTGTATGAGCTGGACGGCGACATGCCGGTCTATGAGTTCCTGGAGCTGATGAACTGGAAAGAGGAAGACTTCGACTACGACTCGGAGACCGTGGGGGGCTGGTGCATCGAATACAGCAACGGGTTCCCGAATGTCAACAGCTCCTTCGTTTACAGAGATGTCCGGGTGCAGATCCTGGAGGTCTCCAAGAGACGGGTGCGGAAGATCCGCGTGAGCCGGGTGTAAATATACGCAGGGGACGGTTCCCCGCGTAAATGCAGAGAGGAGATGCCGTATGTTTGCACTGGTGACCGGCGCGAGTGCCGGGATCGGAAGAGAGATCGCGATCTGTCTTGCGGAAAAGGGGTACGACCTGCTCCTGACAGCCCGCAGTGAGGAGCGCCTGAAGGCGCTGCAGCGGGAGATCTTCCGCGACCATCCCGAGCGGAAGATCCTGGTGATACCGGCCGACCTGTCCGTGCGGGAGGAGTGCCGGCGTCTCTACCGCGAGGCCTGCGCGCAGGCGGGCGCGGAGAACATCGAGTTCGTGGTGAACAACGCCGGCATGGGCGTTTACGGGAAGTTCCTGGAGACGGACCTGGACCGCGAGCTGACCCTGATCGACCTGAACGTGACCTCTGTGCACATCCTGTCGAAGCTGTTCCTGCGGGACATGTTCATCCGCGGGCACGGTGTGCTCATCAATGTCGGGTCCTGCGCCGGGTTTACGTCGGGGCCTACTTTTTCAAGTTATTACGCCTCGAAGAACTATGTGGTGCGCCTGACGGAGGCGATCCACGAGGAACTGCGGCGCGCGCACAGCAAGGTGAAAGTCTCCTGTCTGTGCCCCGGTCCCGTCGACACGGCCTTCAACACCAACGCCGGCGTGAAGGTGTCGGGCAGGCAGATCACGGCGCGGCAGGCCGCCAGAGAAGGCGTGGAGGGCGCCCTGAGAGGGAAGATGCTGGTGATCCCCGGCACGAAGATGAAGCTGGTGACGATCGGCTCCCATCTGATCGGAGAGCACCTGTCGACCAGGCTCAACTACCTGATCCAAGTGAAAAAAGCAGGCAAATAAAATATCGCGCAGGGGACGGTTCTCCGCGCGCTCAGAAAAGGAGAAAAAATGAAGATCGCAGTGACGTATGAAAACGGAAATGTCTTCCAGCATTTCGGAAGAACAGAGCAGTTCAAGGTCTACACCGTCGAGGACGGAAAGGTCGTCAGCAGTGAGGTGATCGGCTCGAACGGGATCGGACACGGCGCGCTCGCCGGCCTTCTGGCGGAAGGCGGCGTGGACGTGCTGATCTGCGGCGGACTCGGCGGCGGCGCCCTCAACGCGCTGCGGCAGGCAGGCATCGAGGTGGTCGCCGGCGCACAGGGAGACACCGACGCGGCTGTGGAGGCTTATCTGAAGGGCGAACTGCAGGACAGCGGCGCGAACTGCGATCATCATCATCACGGGGAGGACCACGAGTGCTGCGGTCACCACGAAGAAGAAGGCGAGTGCTGCGGCGGCGATGACGAGCAGGGCGGCTGCGGCGGATGCTGCGGCGAGAGACCCAACTGGATCGAAGGCCGCAACGTCGGCAAGACCGTGCGCGTGCACTACCGCGGCACGTTCGACGACGGGACGCAGTTCGATTCCTCCTATGACCGCGGCGAGCCGCTGGAGTTCACCTGCGGCGCCGGGATGATGATCCCCGGTTTCGACAAGGCGGTCGCGGACATGGAGGTCGGCCAGGTCCTGGACGCCCACCTGCAGCCGGAGGAGGCCTACGGCATGCCGGATCCCGGCAGGATCTTCCGGATCAACCTCACCCAGCTGCCCGGCGCGGAGCAGCTCCACGTCGGCGAGCGCGTCTACCTGAGCGACGGTATGGGCCAGCCTTTCGGCGTCACGGTCCTCGCCATGGACGAGGCGACCATCACCCTGGACGCCAACCACGAGATGGCCGGCAGACCCCTGAATTTCCGCATCGAACTGGTGGAAGTGCTGTAAGACATAGTTTTCTGCGACAGCGGTCATGACTGTATGAACAGAAGCGCCTGTGAAGCGTACTGCAGACGGCAGTGCGCCTCCGCGGGCGCTCTTTTATTCATTTTCCGCCCATGATAGAATAAATTAGGACACTGCCGGATCCACAGGCAGCAGAGGGAGGACAGCTATGAAGATCCGCGGCCAGATCACCAATCCATACCTTCCGGAGTATGAATATATCCCCGACGGGGAGCCCCACGTCTTCGGGGACCGTGTCTATATCTACGGCAGCCACGACCGCTTCGGCGGAAGGCGGTTCTGCATGAACGACTATGTCTGCTACTCGGCGGACGTACGCGACCTGACGGCGTCTGTGAGCTGCGGCTTACATTCAGAGGACGTGGCGTGCTGCAGATGATGGACATCCGGCTGCGGTAAGCCGGCAGTTTTTTCAGAGGAGAGAGGAGAACAGGCAGATGGGCGATCGCAAGAAGGAAGCGGCGCAGGGGACAGTCCCGGGGATCGCGGTGTTTCTGCCCGGCATCGGATATACCTGCGACAGGCCGCTTCTGTACTACAGCGCGAAGCTGGCCGGGAAGGAAGGGTATGAGATCGTGCGGGTGCCCTACGGGAACTTCCCGAAGAATGTGAAAGGGGACCCGGTGAAGATGTACCAGTGCTTCCTGACGGCGCGGGAGCAGACGGAGGACCTGCTGTCGCGGATCGGCTGGGAGCGGTACGGGAGGATCCTTTTCGTCTCCAAGAGCGTGGGGACAGCGGTGGCGCTGTCGTACGCCTGCGATCATGGGATCCGCGCGAAGCATGTCCTCTACACACCGGTGGAGGGGACGTTCCGGTTTCCTCTCGGGGAGGGCGATGCGGACGCGATCGCTTTTCACGGGACGGCGGACCCTTGGGTGGAGACGGACGTCCTGGAGAGGATCTGCGAAGAAAAAAAGATCCCCCTCCACATCGCGAAGAAGGCGAACCACTCTCTGGAGCGCGGCGATGTGCAGAAGGATCTGAAGATCCTGGCCTCGGTGATGGAGAAGACGGAGGCGTTTATTTCCTGACCGGGATGCATGCTTCCCTTCCGGGAGGCTCACTTCCTGATCGAGGCGATGTTGTAGTAAAGGACGGCGCAGACGACCATCGCGGCCCCGATGAGCGAGAGCCGGCCCAGCTGTTCTCCGTAGAAGAGGGCGACCAGGACCGGGTTCAGGATCGGTTCGATGGCGCCGATGATGGAGGCCGTGACGGGATCGGTGTATCTGGTCCCGTAGGAGAAGAAGATGTAGGCGAGGCCGACCTGCACGGCGCCGAGGACGAAGACGGCCGTGAGCACCTGCGGGGTGAAGACCGTCTCCTGCAGCGCGAGAGGGGAGAGGAAGATCCCGCACGCGAGCTGGCCGAAGAACATCGAGCTCAGCGCGTCGCCTCTCTCGAACTGGTTCAGCATGAAGACACCGGCGTAGAAGATGCCGGACAGGAGCGCCAGCAGGTCTCCCAGCCATCTCCCGGCGGAGAGGCCCTCATAGAAGAAGCACAGGATCCCGGCAAGCACGAACACGATGGTGATCAGTTCGAGCCTGCCGGGCTTTTTTCCGAAGAAGAGCATCATCAGCAGGATGATCCAGACCGGCGCCGTGTACTGCAGGATGATCGTGTTGCCGGCGGTGGTCAGCTTGTTGGCGATCGCGAAGAGCGTCGTCACGCCGGCCATGCTCACCGCCCCGACGAAGACCGTGAAATTCCATTTCAGCCGGTGGCGCGTGCACAGGATGTAGAGGCCGATCACGCAGCTCGCGATCAGGTTCCTCGCGCCGTTGATGGCGAGCGGGTTCCAGGGGATCAGCTTGATCAGCAGACCGCCGAGCGAGAAACACACCGATGCCGCCACCATCATGAGGATGCCGAGGGCGGGCTTCGCACTCATACGGGAGCTCCGCGGTCGAGGCCCAGCATGATGTCCATGTTCTGGACGGCGGCGCCGGAGGCGCCCTTGCCGAGGTTGTCGAAGAGGGCGGTCACGGTCGTCTGCGTCTCATGGCCGCACACGAAGATGTGGAGCTCATCGGTACCGGCCAGGGCGGCGGCATAGGCGGTGGGCCGCGAAGGCGCGTACGGAAGGACCTTCACGAACTGCTCGCCGGCATAGTATTCCTGCAGGCGGCGGCTGATCTCCTCCGCGGAGGGGCAGCCGGGCAGCAGCTCGTTGTGGAGCATGATCGTGGTGGCCATGCCCTTGTAGTAATCATCCACAACAGGGAGAAAAACAGGCGCCTTCTCCAGCCCGCACACCTTCTGCATCTCCGGGAGATGCTTGTGATGCAGGTTCAGGCCGTAGATGCCGGGCGCATCCAGCTGCGGATCCCTGACGTCGGACTCATAGGACGCGATCATCTTCTTGCCGCCTCCCGAGTAGCCGGTGAGGGAGAAGCAAGTGAGCGGATAGTTCGCCGGAACGATCCCCATGCGCACGAGCGGCGCCGCACAGGAGATGAAACCGGTCGCGTGGCAGCCGGGATTGGCGACCCTTTTGCTGTGCCGGATGGCCTCGCGCTGCTCGCGGGAGAGCTCCGGGAAGCCGTAGGTCCAGCCGTCGTTCGTGCGGTGGGCTGTGGAGGCGTCGATCACGCGCACGTCGGGATTCTCGATGAGCGAGACCGCCTCGCGCGCGCCGTCATCGGGCAGGCACAGGAAAACGATGTCCGCCGCGTTGAGGAATCTGCAGCGCTCTTCGAGATCGTGCCTTTTGTCCTCGTCGATGCGCAGGAGCTCGAGATCCTCCCTCGCGCCGATCCGGTCGTAGATCTGCAGGCCGGTCGTGCCGCTCTGGCCGTCGATATATACTTTTGCTTTCTGCATGGATAAAACCTCCGAAAATATGTAGATCATCTGGATGTTCCCGGACATCATAGCATATTTTTCCACGCGTGCACAACGCGGAAATCCCGGCAGATAATACAGCGGGGTGTACGCATTGCCAGAGCGCGGCGGATGGGATATAGTAGTAGTGTTTTCGCGTAAGATGCAGAGGAGGTTTGGGGATGCAGTACAGGCGGGACAAGTACGGAAAGGAGCTGTCGGTTCTGGGATTCGGGTGCATGCGCTTCACCAGGAAAGGCGGCGGGATCGATATTGCCAAGGCGGAGCGGGAGATCCTTGCGGCGTATGAGGCGGGGGTCAATTATTTTGACACGGCCTACATCTATCCCGGGAGCGAAGCGGCGCTCGGGGAGATCCTGGAGAGGAACGGGATCCGAGAGAAGGTGAACATCGCGACGAAGCTGCCCCAGTTCATGATCCGCAGCAGGGCGGCGCTGGACCGGTACTTCGAGGAGGAACTGGCCAGGCTCCGGACCGGCTATGTGGACTACTATCTCATGCACCACGTGACAGACGTGGAGATGTGGAACAAGCTGAAGGAAGTCGGCATCCTGGACTGGATCGCGGAGCGGAAGGCCGCCGGCACGATCCGGAATATCGGCTTCTCCTACCACGGCAACACCGAGAACTTCCTGAAGATCCTGGACGATTACGACTGGGACTTCTGCCAGATCCA
>DFIR01000022.1:0-12170 GCA_002372815.1 Lachnospiraceae bacterium UBA3692 | reverse complement strand
CCAGTACAACTACCTCGACGAGGTGTCGCAGGCCGGCAGGACGGGCCTGCAGGCGGCCGCCGCGAAGGGCGTCCCCGTGGTCATCATGGAGCCGCTGCGGGGCGGAAAGCTCGTGAACATGCTCCCGGAGGACGCCAGGAAAGCCATGCAGCAGAGCGGCAGAGACTGGTCGCCCGCGGAGTGGGGCCTGCGCTGGCTGTATGACCAGCCGGAGGTGACGGTCGTGCTCTCCGGCATGAACTCCGTGGAGATGGTGGAGGAGAACTGCCGCACGGCCTCGGAGGCGTTGCCGGGCCATATGACGGAGCAGGACCAGGCGGTCCTCGAAACTGTGCGGAGCAGGATCCGCGAGAAGGAGCGGGTCGGCTGCACCGGCTGCCGCTACTGCATGCCCTGTCCGAAGGGCGTGGACATCCCCGGCATCTTCCGGTGCTACAACACCATGTTCATCGAGTCGAAGAGCCAGGGGAGATTCCAGTTCGCGCAGACGGTCGGGCTGACGAAGGAGCCGGCCTTCGCAACACAGTGCATCGGGTGCGGGAAGTGCGAGCAGCACTGTCCCCAGAACATCCCGATCCGGGAGAAGCTGAAGGAGGCCGACCGCGCCCTGCGCCCGCTGCCCTACAGGATCGGCATCGCGGCGGCCAGGAAGTTTATGTTCAGGAAATAAGGAAGACCGGATAATACAGCAAGCGTTCAATGAGCAATCAGAGTAAAAAACAGAAAGACTACCTGCAGCGGCTCCGGGAGGGAGAGTCGCTGCGGCTGAGAGAACTGTGTGAGATGATCCTGCAGCTGAGCCTGCCGGCGATCATGGCGCAGATCTCCACGATCATCATGCAGTATATCGACGCCTCCATGGTCGGGAGGCTCGGCGCGGGCGGATCCGCCGCGATCGGGCTGGTCTCGTCCTCCACATGGCTGTTCGGCGGCATCGCGATGGCGGCGGGCATGGGCTTCTCCGTGCAGTGCGCACAGAGGATCGGCGCAGGGGACGAGGCGGACGCCAGGAACCTGATGCGGCAGGGCATGCGGATGATGCTGATCGTCGCGGCGGTCATGGGCGCTGTCGGGGTGTTCTGCAGCAGCTGGCTTCCGGGATGGCTCGGCGGCGGGCCGGAGATCTGCGGGGACGCGTCGCGGTATTTTCTGGTGTTTGCGCTGTTTTTCCCGGTGGAGAGGCTGAATTATATCGGCGGGAGCTTCCTGCAGGCGACCGGCAACATGCTGCTGCCGGGCATCCTGCACGTGATGATGTGTGTGCTGGACGTAATCTTCAATGCGTTCCTGATCTTCGGGGAGTGGACGCTGCCGGCGGCGGGCATCGTGATGCCGGGGGCCGGCCTCGGCGTCGGCGGCGCGGCGCTCGGGACGGGGCTGGCGAGACTCTGCTCCATGTGCGTGATGCTGTGGTATCTCTACTTCCGGTCGCCGGTGCTGCACCTGCGGGAGGGAGAGAAGATGCGCTTCCGCCGCGACCAGATCCTGCGCAGCCTGCAGATCGCGCTGCCCGTGGCGGTGGAAAATGTCGTGATGAACAGCGCGCAGATCGCTTCCACGAAGATCGTTGCGCCGCTGGGAACCGTCTCTGTTGCCGCGAATTCGCTCTCCGTCACGGCGGAGAGTCTCTGCTACATGCCCGGCTACGGGATCGCCGCGGCCGCCACGGCCGTGATCGGCCAGTGCATCGGCGCCGGCAGGTACCGGACGACCCGGCGCGTCGGCTGGATCACGACCTTTCTGGGGATGGGCGTCATGACGCTGAGCGGCCTGCTCATGTTCCTCTTCGCGCCGCAGATGATCGGCTTCCTGAGCCCGGATCCGCAGGTCGTGGCGCTGGGCACCCGGGTGCTGCGGATCGAAGCCTTTGCGGAGCCGATGTTCGCCGCCCAGATCGTCTCGGCGGGCGTCATGCGCGGAGGCGGCGACACCTTCGTCCCGGCCCTGTTCTGCCTCGGCACGATGTGGTGCATCCGCATCCCGCTCGCCATGCTCCTGGCCTCCCGGATCGGCCTCCGCGGCGTCTGGATCGCCATGTGCATCGAACTCTGCGTCCGCGGCATCCTCTTCCTGATCCGTCAGGCCCAGGGAATCTATTTACGCGGGGGCTCTCACACAGGGCCTCACACAGGGCCTCACGCAGGGGACGGTTCCAATGTCATTAAGTTAAACAATATGGCAGTCCGAAGGTGATACGCTGGTGATGTGTGCCGCGTTATGCGAAAACCCCGTCACATGCATGTCGCTTTCGCTTTCAAATGAAAATGCCCCAGACAAAGCGAGTGCCGACCAGTGACTTTTCACTTTCAAATGATAGTTTTCCAGACAGAAGCGAGTTCCGGAACTCGCTTCCGTTTAAACAATTCCTATTGAAAAGCGAAAACCGAATCGATACTTTTGTCTCCCTGCGCGGTATAATGGACTGGTACAGCGGTATTTCAACTATTTGTGATCGGAGGTGCGGCCATGGGCCTGTTGGACCTGTTTAAGAAAGCGGATATCAATGAAGGGTATAAGGAGTATCGGAAACAGCATCGCGCGATGCTGATCGATGTGCGGGATAAGAATGAGTACGCCGCAGGGCATCTGCAGGGAGCGCGCAACATCCCGCTCAGCACGATCGACAAGGCGGTGTCGGCGATCCACGACAAGGATATGCCGCTGTATGTCTACTGTCTCAGCGGAGGACGCAGCAGGAAAGCCGTGTCGGCGCTCAGGAAGGCCGGTTACACGAATGTCACGAATATCGGCGGCATCGAGGGGTACAGCGGAAGACTGGTGAAGTGAAGGCCTGAAGACTGAAAAAGGCTCACACAGAGAACCGTCCCCTGTGTGAGCCTGACACTCAGAGATTTCCCGCCAGCCGGTCCTTTACAACGCCCAGGAACTCCCGCAGCATGTTGTTGGGGAGGAAGAGGGGCGTGCTGCCGGCGGGGACGGGCGACACGTGTGTGAAGCCCGCCTTCCGGGCGATCGCGCAGCCGCGGAAGACGTGGAAGTTGTTGGTGACGACGCCGATGCGGAGGCCGAGGACTTCCGCGCTGTCAGGGGACGACGCGCCGAGGGCTTCCGCAAGGACGACCTTGCTGAACTCAATATTATCTTTGGTGTTGCCGGATGCTGCTTCGAGCAGGATCCGGTCTTCTTTTATGCCCCGGGAGAGGAGATAGTCGCGCATGCCTTCTGCTTCCGGACAGGGCTCGTTCGGGCCCTGTCCGCCGGAGACGACGCAGAGCGTATCCGGATTCTCCTGCAGATAGCCGCAGGCGGCGTCGAGGCGGTAGCGGAGGACGGTGCTGGGTCCCGATGCCCTGACCTGCGCCCCGAGCACGATCAGGCAGTCCAGCCCCGGCTCCGGGGAGGCGCGGAAGGCGCGGACGATCTGCGCCTCGACCAGGAGGAACAGGCCGGCGCAGAGTGCGGCCAGAAGCAGAAAGGCCGCGCGGACTGCTCCCGGAAGGATCCTCCAGAGATGCATGCGCGCGCACAGCGCACACACAAGGAAAAAGCCCCCCAGCGCCATCCACACCAGCCAGAAGGCGGTGCCGGAAGCGGTGCTGAGGACCATCCAGCCGTACAGCATGCACAGGACCGCTGCCGCGATCCAGAGAAATTCCCATCTCATGAAAGAAGCCCTCCTGTTCCTGCGTATCCGCAGATGTCTGTATCACGAGTATACGCACCCGGCGTGAAATGTGCAAATCCCGGAAATGTGCAGTTACAGCCTCGCTTTTTCGGAGGCTGTGTAGTAAACTTAAACTGGATATTGATCAGAAATTATCGGCTCGGCCCCACAGCGGAAGTATCAGCGGGAACGGAGCGGGCGGCTGTCAGCAGAACAGGAGCGCTATGTACGATCTGGACCTCTGCATCATCGCAGTGCCGGAAAATGCGGAAGCAGCGGAGACGCTTGCGCGGCGGATCCGCGGATACCGGCTGCCCAAAGGCATCCGTCCCGCCGTGCAGGATGAACAGACCGGGTGGCGCCGGGTCGCGGCAGAGGCGTCCGGGGACCCGGAGAGGGCGCAGCAGCAGGCGCGGAGGAGCAGATGGCTGGCGGTCCTCTGTTCTCCCGCCGCGAGAGACGACCCGGCGGTCGATCGCGCCCTGGCGGCTTATCGCAGCCGCGGCGACGGCGCCGGGATCATGCCCGTGCTCGTCAGCGGGGAACCTTCGGAAGCCATGCCGGAAGGATTTATTGAAAAAA
Source organism: Lachnospiraceae bacterium UBA3692 (assembly GCA_002372815.1). GTDB lineage: Bacteria > Bacillota > Clostridia > Lachnospirales > Lachnospiraceae > CAG-791. The sequence goes on along the minus strand of DFIR01000022.1, from coordinate 7,963 downwards.
GGATCGTGACGCAGCTGCTCCCGGACGGCTCCCGCAGGGAGAGGGAAGAGACCATCGAGCCGGTCGCGGCGGATCTTCGCGCCGAAACGCCGGCGCGAAGGCGGCAGCTTCTGCAGTATGAGACGACGAGGATCGTCGCCACGCTCCTCGGACTGCATCCGGACGACCTGGTACAGCGGCACAGGGCAAGGGAGCGCAGGACGCTCCTGTCGGCCCTGTCGGCTGCTGCGGCTGTATGTCTGCTTGCTGCGGCGATCTTCTTGCGCCTGGGGTACCTGGCGCACAGAGAGGGGGAGATCGCGGAGCGGCAGACGCAGAAGGCTGCCGGGATCGCGGCGAGAACCGTCAGGGAACTGCCGGCGCGTTTTGCAGAGGACGCGCAGGCGTCAGCATATATCGAAGAAGCGGCAGAGCATGCCCGGGAGGTCCTGCGGGAACTCGGGCTGGAAGACCTGCCCGAAGAAGAGGGGGAATAGTATGGACAGCGCGAGAGATCCCGCGGGTGTCTTCCGCTATGACCTTTTTTTCAGTTACAGGCATAAGCCGCTTGACAGTGAGATCACCCGCAGGATGTTCGAGAGGGCGGAGAGCTTCCGCATGCCCGCGGCACTGCGCCGGGAAGGCTGCAGGGAGGTCACGCGCGCCTTTCGCGACACGGAGGAGCTCTCGGTCAGCCGTGTCCTGACGGAGACCATCGATGACGCGCTCCGGGCCTCCCGCTGCCTTGTCGTCGTCTGTTCCGCAGATACGCCCTACTCGGAGTGGGTGGACCGGGAGATCGCGGTCTTCATCGAATGCGGGAGAGCGGACAGGATCTACCCGCTGCTGATCACAGGGGATCCGGAGACCTCCTTCCCGCCCTCGCTCCGGAAGGTGCCGGATATCGGCAGCCGGATCATGGATGCCCGCGCGGAGGACGGAAGCAGGCGCGGGATCGCGTCGGCGGCCGACGGGGCCATCCTGAAGGCGATCGCCGCGGCTGCCGGCTGCGGCGAGGAGGAACTTCGCAGAGAGGACGCGCTGCGGAGCAGGAAGTTCCTGCGCAGGAGGGCGGCGGTGGCGGCGGCGGTCCTGGCGACGGTGACCGGGATCTCCGGCGCGCTGATGCATCTCGCCCGCTCATACCGCGATGAGGCGGCGCGCGGCGCGGAGGCATCGATACGCCTCCTGCGGGAACTCACTTATGACCTGCCCGACCATCTCACCAACGTGCCGGGGGCATATGCCCGGATCGCGGATATTCTGGAGGAAAATACAGAGGATCTGAACGACGTGCTGCTTCTGTCGGGAGACCGGCCGGACACGCGCATGGAGATCGGCGCCAACTATGAGAAGCTCGCGAACGCCAGGAGCGTCCTCGGGATGTATCAGGAGGCGCTGGAGGCGCAGGACCGGGCACTGGAGATCTACCGGGTCCTTGCACAGGAAGAAACAGAAACGGACGCGGAGGTGTCGCCGCAGACCGGGGCGGCGCTGGCTTCCGCCTGGAATAACCGCGGCGCGATCCTGCACAGAGCGGGCGATCTCGCTGCTGCGGCGGGATCCTATGAGGAGGCATCCCGTCTGGCACCGGCAGAAGACACGGTGCTTCGCGCGCGCATTCTCCTGAATGCGGGGGCCAATGCCGTGGACGCGGGGGATGCCGACGCGGCCCGGCAGCTGTTTGCGGACAGCCTCGATGTGCTCGGCATTCCTGCGGAGGGAGCTCCGGCAGAGGCGGACCGGGATCCGGACACTTATTCGGAGGAGGTCCTGCTGACGGCGGCGCTGGTGCTTCGAAATGACGGCGTGCTGCAGTACCGGCGCGGCTCTTACGCGGAAGCGGAGCAGAAACTCGAATCCGCCTGTGAACTCTGCGCACAGCTCCTGGACCGGAGCGATTCCCTGCAGAACCGGGGAGAATACCTTGCCGCTGTGTCCGCGCTTGCCGCCTGTGTCACGGAGGAGGGGGCGTATGAGCGCGCGGAGAGATACTATCTGCAGGCGATCGGTATCGCGCAGGTGCTCGCGGAGGACGGGGAAAACATCCCCTACAACCGGCTGCTCGCGGAGCTCTGCAACAATCTGGGCCTCTGCAGGAACATGCGCGGCGCCTACGCGGACGCGGATGAGGCATACAGAGAAGCCGTGAATAAAAGAGAGGAGATCTCCGCAAAGACAGGCGCGGCAGCTGACAGAGGCGCGCTCGCGCAGGCCCTTCTGAATACAGGGGAGAACGCTTTCAAAATGCAGGCGTATGCGGAGGCGGAAGCTCTCTTTGCGGAAGGGCTGCGGGTGTACGAAGAGGCGGCGGAGGAACTGGGACCGTTCGATCTCGCGCAGTACCATGCATGGAGATCCTATGACCTCCTGCTGTTTGCCCGGGATCCCGAGGAGGCCGTCCGGGAAGCCCGCACCGCCTGCGACCTGCAGCCGGACGGGGTCCTGCCGCATCTCAATCTCGCCTATGCCTGCCTCTACAGCGGCAATTATGAGGAGTGTGACACACTCATGCGGATCCTGGCGTCACTCGGCGACGGGCAGAGGGACACGATCCGCAGGGATCTGGAAGCGCAGGCGCTCGCCGGGCTCACCGATCCGCACACGGAAACCATTCTGAAGATCCTGGAGGAATGAACTATGAACAGAAAGATCATGAAGACCTTGGGAGTTCTGTTGGCAGGGATCCTTCTGGGATCGTCGCCGGTGCGGCTTCTTGCCTCTGAGGTGTCTGCCGCGGCGGAAACAGCAGCTTCAGAAGAGCCGGGGACTGCGCCGGAGGCAGAAGCTGCGGCGGAGCCGGCCCCGCAGCCTGCCGCAGCGGAGGAGGCGGTCCTGCAGCCTGCTGCAGAGGAGGAGCCTGCCGCGCAGCCTGACAGTACGGAAGAGCCGGCTCCGCAGCCCGCTGCAGAGGAAGAGCCGGCCCCGCAGCCCGCTGCAGAGGAAGAGCCGGCCCCGCAGCCTGACAGTACGGAAGAGCCTGCCGCGCAGCCTGACAGTACGGAAGAGCCTGCCGCGCAGCCCGATGCGGCGGTGGAGGCGGTTCCGCAGTCAGCTGCGGCGGAAGAGACATCCGCAGCAGCTGCGGTCATTACCGTCGGCGGGACTGTTTTTTCCAGTGGAGAGGACCGGACGGACGGCTGGGACGAAGCGGCCGGCAAGGGCTGGAAGAATCTTGCGGACCGCTATGTCGCGATGGTCGATTATGACGGCATCGGCGCGGAGATCACCGCGGAGGGCGGAGAACTCGTCATCGCCGCCGCAGGCCTGAACCGGATCGGAAAGATCAGCGGGGACTGCGATGTCAGCATCGTCGGGACCGGCATCGTGCTGATCGATGAGATCGGGATCGGGAAGGAGCGGACGCTCTCCCTGATGACGGACACAGAACTGTACCGGGAGGGCAGCGCAGCAGTCTTCCTGAAACAGGAGGACGGCAGCTACAGGCTGCTCAACGGGGATGTGCAGGCCATTCTGGATGAGCGGTATGAGCTGGAGGACGTCACGCTCGTCCTGCCTTCCGGCGCGAAGATCCTCATGGCTGCCAATACCGCGCAGTATGAAGTGTATGCGGACGAGGATACCGGCGAGACCGTCACGGAAGTCACCCGCAGCAGAGTATCGTTGCCGGCAGGTTCCCCGGAACCCGCGCACGGGGGCATTGTGGAGACGAAAGGAACCGCAGCGGCGCTGCGGATCGGAACAGGGGCCGTGCTGACGGTCGAGCAGGGGGCGGCGATGGTGCTGGAGAGCATCGCAGCCGCGACGATGAAGTTCGTCTCCTCGATCGAGGTCAGCGGGGTGCTGAACCTGCTCGGAAAGATCGACGGCGGCATTCTGACGGCGGAAGGGCAGGATGCGGCAGTATCCGGGAACGGGACGATCAGCGGCAGCCGCGTATCCGCAGCCGGCGGTGCGCGGATGTCGGAGCAGATCACATATAAAGACGCCTCCGTGACGATCGCGGGAGAACAGGGCGGAAAGGCCGGGACAGTGCGTCTGGATGGGAGCGCGCTGTATCTGCAGGGCGTTTCAGAACTGGAAGAATTGCTGATCAGCGGGAACAGCAGTCTTGCGGCTGACGGGGATCTCCGCATCGGAGATATCACCATCTCCGCTGACGGGGCGCTGGATTACAGTACGCTGCGCGAACCGGAGGATCCGCGTGTCGTGGAGATCACCGGAGCACTGGCCGGAGCGGCGGAAGCGGCAGCTGTGCTGACGCTGCGGTCCGGCATCCTGCAGATCTCCGCGGATGCGGGGGTGCCTGCAGGAAGCATTGCAGCTGCCGAAAACGGCACTGCCGTCATCTGGGACCTGACCGGAGCGGCCGGGACAGCGTCAGACGTTCCGCTGTTCATGACGCCTGAGGAAGCGCTGGTGCGTCTGGCACAGGATACGGTGCCGGTGACCTTTCTCAACGTGAGCCAGGTCCTCGAGACGGACGGAAGGTTCCTGACGACGTATACCGGCCGGACAGCGTGCGGGGACCTCCCGAGGTCCGCGGCACAGGAAGGGGAGCTTCCCGTCGGGGAACTGCTTGATTTCTGCGGAATGCTGCCTGTGACAGGAGAGCTGCCTGCGACAGGGGAGGCACCTGTGACAAATGGGCTTCCTCTGTATGCGGAGGTGCTGCAATATACAGAACAGGGCGGTTTTTCGGAGACTCTGCGGAAGATCGAAGAGATACAGTCGATCCCGCTGGAGAACGTCATCGCGATCCGCATTCTGGAGGTGCACTCCGTAACGAACGGTGAAGGCGGCAGCGCCTCGACTTCGACGGAGACGGCCTTCACCGGTTCCGGGATCCTCGGCGGATCCGGCGCCGGCTCGGTCAGCGGCGGCAGCAGATACGGGATCTTCACCGGAACGAAAGATTACAGCGCCGGCGGAAAGGAGAAGGAACAGGAGAAAGAGAAGCAGAAAAAAGGCGGGAATAAGAGCGGAGGCAGCCGGACAGGCGGGGCGGAGACCGCGCAGACGATCCCGGCGGAAGGCCGGACCCTGCGCGTGATCGTTGCCGTGCGGCAGGAGGACGCGCAGGCGGAAGTATCCGAAGGACAGGACGCCGGAACGCCGGCGGGAGTCTATAAGATCTATGTCCTTTCGGTATACGACGGATTCACCGAAGTCGCGGATCCGGAAGGGGAGACCCTCTCCGTAGAGATGGTCTTTGAAGTGCCGCAGACCTGGGTCCCCCGGGAGACAGGGGCGGACCGGGAGGATGCTGCGCGGACGGACGGGGCGTATGAGGGACTGTACGCCGTCTTTGCCGGGACAGACGGAGAGCTCGCTGCCTATCCGGCGGTCTACGACGACACGACAGGTCTCCTGACGTTCGTCACGGACCGGACCGGCTCTTTCGTGGTCGTACAGTTCCTGACGCAGGAGACGACTTATTCAGAAGCGTTTTACAGGGAAATGGCGCAGATGGAGGAAGTCGCGGGCCTTCTGGCGGCGGAGGAATGACGGCGCTGACGATTCTGAAGACCGTCACCCGGACAGCAGGACCGATCCGACGATCATGGCGACGCCGAGAGCCTCTGTCGCCGACAGCGGCTGCCGCAGCAGAAAGCTCCCCAGAAGCGCCGCGGTGGCCGGCTCGACGGCCGCCAGCCTGGCCGCCCGGGAGGTCTCCATCCCTTTCATGCCGGTGGTGTAGAGATAGTAGGCCAGCGGCCCGGTGAGGAACGCGCAGATCAGCCCGAAGCCCATCCGCCCGGGCGCCTCCGCGAGCTGCAGGACGCTCCCGTCCGCGCAGGAGAAGACCAGCTGGCCCAGCAGGCCCGCGCCGAAGCTGTAGAAGAGATTGGTGTAGACGGCATAGCCGCGGTCCAGGATCATGCGGCTGAAGATGCTGTAGAGCGCGTAGCCCAGGCCGGCGCCGAGCCCGAAGAGGAGACCGGCGGGGGAGAGGCCTGCGGCAGAGCTGCCCGCGTCCGGGTGAGCGGCGCCTGCCGACAGAAGGTCATTGCCCAGGCCGGAAGCCAGCGCGCAGCCCGCGACGGCGAGGAGGCAGCAGAGGACTTTGCCAGGGGTCATTTTCTCGTGAAACAGGAGGGCCGAGAGGACCATGACGATGGCCGGGGCAGTGTAGAGCAGCGCGGCGGCCGTCGCGACCTTAGTGATGCGGATCGCGGCCGTGTAGCAGTAGAAGAAGAAAAAGAGACTCAGAAGACCGTTCGCGAGAAACAGCGGGAGGTCTTCTTTCTTTATGCGCAGGAGAGAGCGGTCCTTCGCGAGGATCAGAAGGCCCATGGAACCGGCCGTGACCAGAAAGCGCAGGAGCGTCAGCGCGTTGCGGGCCAGGCCCATATTCATGAGGACGGTGGCCATGGAGCCGTAGGTGCCCCACAGGACCGCACTTGCGAGGACCATGAGCGTGGGAGGTGTGAAAAGCTTCTTCATTGAATCGATCCTTTTATCTCGTGATCATTTCTTCGATCAGGTCCGCAGTGATCTCCTGCTGCTGTTCCCGTGTGATCTGCGCCTCGCCGTCCCCGTCCTGGTCTCCGTAATCGCCGAAGCCGGCGTGGTTGGCGCCGTCCAGCACTTCCACGGCGCTGTCCGCAGGGAGGTTGCCCGCATTTTCTTCCAGGGCATCGAGGTTGAGGACGCCGTCTTCGCTGCCATAGATCTGCAGGACCGGCTCGTCGACCGGCTTCGTGGCGTAGGACGCCAGCAGGATGAGCCCGTTCAGATCGTGATCCGCCGCGTAGAAGGCTGCAGCGACACCGCCCAGAGAGTGCCCGGCCAGATACCAGCTGTCATAATCGTAGGCCTCCAGAATGCCGCCCGCCTTGTTCACGCCGAGAAAGGCCAGGTTGGCGGGCATTTTGACCAGAAAGCAGTCCGTTCCTCCTTTCGCCAGCCTGTGCAGGAGGGGCAGGTAGGCGGTGTACTCGACCTTGCCGCCGGGGTAGAAGATCAGGGCGTTCTGTGTGCCCGGACCGTCCAGAAAGAGTCCTTCCGGGATCTCCCGGACGGCGACCTCCGCCGTATCCTGCAGATACGCGCGGACATAGTCGGACGCGTGGGAATAGTCGGAGATATATACGGCCGCGGCGGCTGCAAGGAGCAGGAACAGTATGAGGATGCCGCGAAACAGTTTGCGGATGTGATGGGTGCCGGTCAAGTGGTGCCTCCTGGGGTGTGATATTACGAATCATTGTAACACAAAGGAGCCGTCCGGGGCAGAATTTATGGGAGATCGACGGCAAATACCGTCTGCGAGGGCAGGCGGCGACTTTTTACGTGGAAGAAAAAAATTTCAAAAATTGTTAGCACTCCCTCTTGACGAGTGCTAAAAGGAGTGTTATAACACACTTAGAACAAATAAAACAAAGGCGCGGAACAACGGAGCGCGTAAGCGGCAGGCGCAGAGAAGACCTGATGCTCCAACAGGTTCCGGATCCGCCGACCATACGATACAAAGGAGGCAATACGATGTTAGTACCCAGCGTGTTTGGTGAGAATCTTTTTGATGACTGGTTTCAGTTCCCGGATTTCAGAGACTTTGACAGGACCGAGCGCAAGCTCTACGGCCGCCACGCCGACAGAGTGATGCGGACCGACGTGAGAGAGCACGAGGACCACTTCGAGATCGACGTGGACCTGCCCGGCTTCGCCAAGGAGGACATCGGCCTGGAGCTCCACGACGGTTACCTGACCGTCAAGGCCGAGAAGAACCTCAACAATGAGGAGAAGAAGGAAGGCAAGCTCATCCGTCAGGAGCGCTACATGGGCTCCATGCAGAGAAGCTTCTACGTCGGCGAATACCTGACCGAGGAAGATGTGAAGGCATCCTTCAAGGACGGCGTCCTGAAGATGGAAGTCCCGAAGAAGGAAGCGAAGAAGCTGCCTGAGAAGAAGATCATCGCGATCGAGTAATTCCGTATACAGACCGCACAGGGGAACATCCCCTGCGCGGTTTTTTTTTGCCTCACACAGGAAACCGTCCCAATGTCATTAAGTTAAACAATAT
>DFIR01000074.1 GCA_002372815.1 Lachnospiraceae bacterium UBA3692 | reverse complement strand
CCGATGTGGAGCGGGAGCTTGGACAGGTTGTCCGTCAGCTCCGGATCCGCTTTGTACAGGTTGATGTTCATCGGCCGGTCCGGCGTCATGTGGTGTCGGATCCCGTCAAGCCCCGCGTAGATCAGCAGGGCATAGACCAGGTAAGGGTTGGCCATCGGGTCCGGGGAGCGGAGTTCGATCCGCGGGTGGCCGGAGCGCACCGCCGGGATGCGGATCAGCTGGGAGCGGTTCTGCTCCGACCAGCTGATATAGCCGGGCGCTTCCATCGCTCCCAGCCTGTCGTAAGACTCCGTCGTGCGGTTGAAAAAGAGCGTCATCTCCCTCACATGGCGCATCACGCCTGCCATGAACTGCATCGTGCGGTCCTTGCCGTCGCTGCAGTCGATGGAAATGTTGATATGCATTCCATTGCCGGGCATTCCCTTGAGCGGCTTGGGAGAAAAGTCGGCGGCACAGCCGTTCGCGTTCGCCGTATTCTTCACGGTCCAGATGAACGTCGCGGTGTTGTCCGCGCTCGTCAGCGCGTCGCTGTAGCGGAAGTCGATCTCGTTCTGTCCGGGTCCTTGTTCATGATGGGAGGACTCCGGCGTGATTCCCATGTCGCGGAGCGCGCCGCAGATGTCTCTTCTCAGGTTCTCTCCCTTGTCCTCCGGCGCCATGTCCATGTATCCGGCGCGGTCGAGCGGGATGTCCGTCGGCTCTCCGTTCTCATCTTTGCGGAAGACGTAGAACTCCATCGCTGCGCCGAAGTCCACACTGACGCCTTCCTCTTTCGCTTTGCGCACGGCGCCGCGCAGGATCTCCCTGCTGTCGAGCTCAAAGAGCACGCCGTCCGGCTTGATGATGCGGCAGAACATTCTCGCGACCTTCCCGTCAAAAGATCTCCACGGGACGATCGTGAGCGTCTCCGGCTCCGGGATCAGGAACAGGTCGCTGCGGACCTGGCCGCCGAATCCCGCGATGGCGGAGGCGTCGATCGAGATGCCGTCCGTCATCGCCTTTTCCAGTTCGTCCGGCAGGATCGAGACGTTCTTCTGCACGCCGAACACGTCAAAAAAGGCGAGACGGAGAAATCGAATGTTCTCCTCTTCCACATATTCTTTCAGTTCTTCGAGAGTCCGCATCTTAGTTCTCCGTTAATTTGATATTATTGTGCTTAAATTATTATCTATTTAAGTGAATTATCTTTAATCTTGCTATTATTATGCTATTTTGGTGAGAGTTTAAGTTCTTACTTCCAGCCCTTTAATTTTATTGTTTTAATTACTGTGCCGGACTGCCGCCTCCACAAATCCGCGGAACAGAGGGTGGGGATGGTTCGGGCGGGATTTGAACTCCGGGTGCGCCTGCGTACCGAGATAGAAGGGGTGATCCTTCAGCTCGATCATCTCGACGATCCTCCCGTCGGGAGACATGCCGGAGAGCGTCATTCCCGCTTCTTCAAGCAGGACGCGGTAATCATTGTTCACTTCGTATCTGTGCCTGTGCCGCTCCGAGATCTCCTTTGCTCCGTAGAGCTCATACGCCCTCGTCTCCTCCTGCAGGACGCATGGATAGGCGCCCAGCCGGAGCGTGCCGCCCAGGTCCTCGACGCCTTCCTGTTCCGGCATCAGGTCGATGACGGGGTGCGTCGTCGCCGCGTCCAGTTCCGAACTGTTTGCGTCACTGTATTGTAATACATTCCTCGCGAATTCCACAATCGCCATCTGCATTCCAAGACAGATTCCGAGATACGGGATCCCCTGCTCCCGCGCGTACTGCGCGGCGAGGATCATTCCTTCCGTCCCGCGCGCCCCGAAGCCGCCGGGGATCAGGACGCCGTGCACGCCCTCAAGCAGTTCCTGCGCGCCTTTCTCCTCGACCTCTTCCGATTCGATCCAGCGGATGTCCACTTTCGCGCGGCAGGCGATCCCGCCGTGCTTCAGCGCTTCCACGACGCTCAGATAGGCGTCGTGCAGCTGCGTATATTTGCCGACGATCGCGATCTCAGTCCTGTACTGCGGCTGCCGCAGCATCTGCACGAGGTGCTGCCATTCCGTGAGGTCCGGCGCCCGCTGCGGCAGCGAGAGGCACTCCAGGACTTCCCCGGCCAGGTGCTCCTCCTCCATCATGAGCGGCACTTCATAGAGGTGCTCCGCGTCCAGGTTCTGCAGCACCCGCTTCGGCGGCACGTTGCAGAACAGGCCGATCTTGCCGCGGATGTCATCGGTGAGCGGCAGCTCCGTCCTGCAGACGATGATGTCTGCCCTGAGGCCCAGACGCTGCAGTTCCCTTATGCTCATCTGTGTCGGCTTCGTCTTCATTTCGCCCGACATGCGCAGGTAGGGGATCAGCGTCACATGGATCATGATGACGTTCCCCTCACCCATCTCCTGGCGGAACTGCCGGATCGCCTCCAGGAACGGCTGGCTCTCGATGTCGCCGACCGTGCCGCCGACCTCGATGATGGCGACGCGGTCCTCTCCGGGTTCCTTCTCCCTGTAGAACCGGCTCTTGATCTCGTTCGTGATGTGCGGGATGACCTGGACCGTGCCGCCGCCGTAGTCCCCGTGGCGCTCCTTGTTCAGGACGGACCAGTACACCTTGCCGGAAGTCACATTGGAATTCGAGTCCAGTTCCTCGTCGATGAACCGCTCGTAGTGTCCCAGGTCAAGGTCCGTCTCGGTCCCGTCCTGTGTCACATACACCTCCCCGTGCTGGATCGGGTTCATCGTGCCCGGATCCACGTTGATGTACGGGTCGAACTTCTGCATGGTGACGCTGTATCCCCGCATCTTCAGGAGACGGCCGAGAGAGGCGGCGGTAATTCCTTTTCCCAGTCCGGAGACGACGCCTCCGGTTACAAATACGTATTTGATCATTTCGAATACCTCACGAAAGATGTCCTGTCTTTCCTGTTATTACACTGCGCCAAGCGGCGCGACGCCGATGGTCATGTCCTCCAGCACGGTCAGCAGCATCGCCGCGGTGTCGAGCGACGTCAGCGTCGTAATGCCGTTTCGGATCGCGCACTGACGGATCCGCGCGCCGTCGATGTAATGGTGTCCCGACAGGATCGCCCGCGTGCAGATCAGGTAGCTTACGTAACCCGCGCTGAGGCACTCCAGGATCTCGTTGCTGCCCTCGGAGAGCTTGCGGCGGAGCCTGGTCCGGATCCCGTGCCGCTTCAGAAATACCGCCGTGCCGACCGTGGCCTCGATGTTGAATCCGAGTTCATAGAATCTGCGGATCAGCGGGAGCGCCTCCTCCTTGTCCTCGTCCGCGAGGGTGACCACGACCGTCCCGTAGTTCTGCAGCTTCATGCCCGCTGCCGTCATGGCTTTGTACATCGCGCGCGGGAGCCTGCGGTCGTATCCGATGGCCTCGCCGGTCGACTTCATCTCCGGCGACAGGAAGGAGTCCATCCCCTGCAGCTTCGCGAAGGAAAACTCAGGTACCTTGACAAAGCAGCACTCCCGCTCCTCGAGGTTTGCTCCACTGAGGCCCTGCCGTGTGAGGCTGCGTCCAAGGATCACTCTCGTAGCGATGTCCGCGAGGCTGCGACCCGTGGCTTTGGAGAGGAACGGGACCGTCCTCGATGACCGGGGATTCACTTCGATGACGTATACGCTCTCATCCGCGTCCACGATGAACTGGATGTTGAACAGCCCGACGATCCCAATTCCCAGGCCGAGCCTGCAGGTGTAGTCCAGGATCTTCTCCTTCACGGCGGTGGAGAGGCTGACCGGCGGGTAGATGGAGATGGAGTCCCCGGAGTGGACGCCGGTCCGCTCCACGAGTTCCATGATTCCAGGGACGAAGACTTCATCGCCGTCGCAGACGGCGTCGACCTCGACCTCGCGCCCGCGGATGTACTTGTCCACGAGCACCGGGTGTTCGTGGCTCACGCGCACCGCCTCCGTGAGATAGGTCCACAGTTCCTCCTCCCGCGCGACGATCTGCATCGCCCGGCCGCCGAGCACGAAGCTGGGGCGGACCAGAACGGGGTATCCGATCTCCTGCGCCGCGCGGATCCCCTCATCGACGGAGGAGACCGCCGCTCCCGGCGGCTGTGGAATCTGCAGGTCGACGAGCAGCCGCTCGAACTGCTCCCTGTCCTCCGCGCGGGCGATCGCGTCGCAGTCTGTGCCGATGATCCTGACGCCGCGCTCCTTCAGCGGCTTCGCGAGGTTGATCGCCGTCTGGCCGCCCAGAGTCGCGATGACGCCCACCGGCTGCTCCATCTCGATGACATTCATCACGCTCTCGGGATCCAGCGGCTCGAAGTAGAGCTTGTCCGAGCACGTGTAGTCCGTCGACACCGTCTCGGGGTTGTTGTTGATGATGATCGCCTCATATCCCGCCTCGCGGATCGTCTGCACCGCGTGCACTGTGGAGTAGTCGAATTCGACGCCCTGGCCGATGCGGATCGGTCCCGCGCCGAGCACGACGACCTTCTTCCGGTCAGTCACGGCTGATTCATTTTCATCCTCGTAAGTCGAATAGAAGTAGGGCACATAGCTCCGGAATTCCGAGGCACAGGTGTCGATCATCTTGAAGACCGGCAGGATCCCGTTCTTTGTTCGGAACTGCCGGGCCGCTTCTTCCGTGGTCCCCCAGAGGAACGCGATCTCCCTGTCCGCAAACCCGAGGCGCTTCGCTTCCCTGAGGGTCTCAACAAGCCATGGCCGCGTGCGAAGATGCTTTTCCATCTCTGTGATCCTTCGG
>DFIR01000069.1:6421-16058 GCA_002372815.1 Lachnospiraceae bacterium UBA3692 | reverse complement strand
GAAGAACATGGTGATCATGAAGATCGTATTGAAGAGGCCCCTTCCCTTGAAGTCCTTCCGGGACATGGGATAGGCAGCCAGGAGCGTGATGCCCACGGAAACGACCGTGAATACGACCGAGTACAGGATCGCGTTGCGGAAACCGACCCAGATCTGGGAGTTGGACAGAACGCGCTCGTAAGCGGTCGTCGTCCACTTCTCGAGGTCAAAGCTGATACCCGTATTCTGCAGCGTGATCGGGTCCATGAAGGAAGCGATGATGATGTAGATGATCGGGACGATGATGGCGACGACAAACAGGCCGAGCAGGATATAGCCCACGATGAGCAGGATCTTGTCGGAAGCCGACATTTTTGAAAATTTTACTGTTCTCATGATGTCCCCCTCCGCTTACAGACCCTTGCCGTCATTCATCTTCTCAACGATCTTGTTCACCGAGATCAGAAGGATGACGTTGATGACTGTGTTGAACAGGCCGACCGCCGTGGAGAAGCTGTAATCTCCGTCCAGAAGGCCCTTTTTGTACACGTAGGTGGCGATGATCTCAGAAGAAGACAGGTTCAGGTCAGTCTGCAGCGCATAGGCCTTTTCAAAGCCGATGCTCATGATATTACCGGCCTGCAGAATGAACTGGATGACCACCATGTCCTTGATCGCGGGCCACTCGACGACCTGGATCTGCTGCAGGATGTTGGCGCCGTCCATGATCGCCGCTTCCCGCAGTTCCTGGCTGGCGCCGGACAGCGCTGCCGTGTACATGATGGAGCCCCAGCCTGCGCCCTGCCAGATACCGGACATGATGTAGATCGTCCGGAAAGCGCCGGGCATCGTCATGAAGTTGATCTGCGTCCCCATCAGATGGTTCAGCGGACCGGTCACGGAGAGAACGATTCTCACGAGACCGCAGAGAACGATGACCGAGATGAAGTTCGGCAGGTACAGGACCGTCTGGATCTTCTGCTTGATCCCCTGACTCTGGATCCGGTTCAGAAGAAGCGCCAGCAGGACCGGTACGGGGAATCCCCATAACAGACCGAAAACACTGAGCTTCAGCGTATTCGCCAGATACTTCAGGAAGTCAGGCGACGAAAGGAACCTCTGAAAATACTTGAAACCGACCCATCTGCTTCCGAGTATGCCCCTGATCGGGTTGTAATCCTGGAAAGCGATCATGATACCGCCCATAGGAATATACCGGAAGATGAGTGTCAGAAGCAGTGCCGGCAGCAGAAAGATGACGTACAGCTGCCAGTGCTGTCTGACATACAACAGTGTCTTTCGCATTCTCTCATTCTCCTTATAACTCTTGCTGCTGTTTCTTTCTTTGAAGAAACTTGCGGATCCGGCCGTCATCCGCAGTCTCCCCCTTTGACTGCATTTTACAATTTCTGCACAATGAATGCAATAAAAAATTGTGCATTTGCACACTTATTATCACATATTCACAGTTTATCAGATTTCATTTTGTGCATTTAGAAAGTTTTTTGTTCTATTTCCGTCTGATACAATGATCTGTATCCCTATTGTGCATTTGAATAACCGCACTGTGCGGTTTGACACCCCTCCGCGTTTCTACTAATATAGTTTTGTAACATATTTTCAGAGACCGGAGGCAGAAATGGCAGCAAGAGTCACCATCCAGGATATAGCAGACGCACTCGGGCTTTCGAGAAATACCGTCTCCAAGGCCATCAATAACACCGGTGTCATTGCGGAGAGCACCCGCCGTGACGTCCTGCAGAAAGCCGCCGAAATGGGGTACAAGCAGTTCTCCTATTTCCAGCCGGACAATCTGACGGGACCGTTCACGTCCATTCCGGAGCTCGCCGGTGCCGTCACAGGGGAGATCGTGTTTCTGACCACGATGGGTCTCGACAGTTCGCACTTCGGCTCCGTCATGCTGGACAAGATCTGCCATGAATTCTCGGAACTGCACTGCACCGTCTCGATCCACCTGGCCCTGCCGCAGGACATCGCCGCGCTCCGTCTGCCCAAGACCATCGACCCCGGTAAGATCCGGGGCATGATCTGTGCCGAGCTGCTCGATGAGTCCTACTGCCGGATGCTTGCCTCTCTGGGCATTCCGCTCCTGTTCGTGGATGCTCCCCTGTTCCTGCACGGGGACCAGCCGGACGTGGACATTCTGCTCATGGACAATGAGCAGTGCATCTTCTCCTTCGTCCGGGATATGAAGGCGCAGGGGGTCACGAAGTTCGGATTCGTCGGTCCCTACCTGCACTGCCGCTCTTTCAACGAGCGCTACCGCAGCTACCGGATGGCCCTGGAGAATCTGGGTCTTCCTTTCCGCGAGGAATTCTGCATCCTGGACGAGCTGGACCAGGCGCTTCTGCAGGACCAGAAGCTTTATTTTGAGCGCCTGCGCGCGCGCGTCCGCGCGCTGCCGGGGCTTCCCGAGGTCTTCATCTGTGCCAATGATTTCATCGCCATCGACCTGATGACGTCCTGCCGTGATTTTCTCCGGGTGCCGGAGGACGTGATGCTGTTGGGCTTCGACGACTCCTCCGAGTCACGGATCGTCACGCCCGCACTGTCCTCGGTCCACATCCACAGTCAGACGATGGGGCAGTACGCCGCCGCCCTTCTGTACAGGCGGATGCGCCAGCCCGATGTATACAACGTGACCGTACACGTCGCCACAGACCTGGTCAGCCGCGCCTCCACGCGCCGCAGATAACCCGGCTGCGGGCGGCCAGGCAGTGAGGAGGCTGCCCGCACATGCGCAATTTACTCAATCCGGACAGCCCGGCGATGCGTTTTCTCACCCGCATCGGCTACGCCATGTTTCTGAACGCCCTCTGGTTCTTCTGCAGCATTCCGCTCGTGACGGTCGGCGCTTCCACCACCGCCCTCTACAGCGTCATGCAGAAAGTGGTGCGCGATGAGGAGGCCGGCATCACCCGCTCCTTCTTCCGCGCCTTTCGCGACAACTTCCGCCAGGCCACCGTCATCTGGCTCCTCCTCGCCGCCTTCGGCGCGTTTCTGGGATTTGACGCCTACATCCTCCTCCACCTGCGCACCGGCAGCGCCGGCGCCTTCTGGACGGTCCTGACGGCCGCACTTGCGGTCCTCGCCGTCTTCTGGCTGGTGGAGCTTCTCTATGTTTTCCCTCTTCTCGCCCGCTTTGAAAACACGACGCCGGCCCTGATGCGCAACGCGGTCATCACCGGCTTCCACTTCCTCCTCGTGACGGTGCTCGTGGCGGCGGTCCACTTCGTCATGGGGTATCTGATCATCTTCGTCTACACGCCCCTGATGTTCCTCGGGGAAGGCCTCTGCGCCCTGATCAGCGCCTGGCTGATGAACGGGATCTTCCTGCAGCTGGAGGAGCGTGCGATGGCGGAATCCGACAGCCCCGGGGAGGAACATGCGATGGCGGAATCCGGCAGTACCGGGGAGGACCTGCAATAATGAAAAAAGCCACCGCCATGGCAGGCATGACCCTGCCGCAGAAGCTCCGTTATATCTGGGATTATTATAAGCTGCCGCTGTTCGCGGCGGCGCTTTTGCTCTATATCCTGATCTATGTGATCGTGCGGATCGTCTCGCACCGGGATCCGTCCTTCTATCTCTGCGCCGTCAACGTGCCCCTCACAGAGGAAGGGCGCGCGATGCTGGACCCGGACGGCACTGCCGAGATCGTGGACGGCCTCTGCCTCGCGGAAGACGCGGAAGGCGACCTCCACCAGCTGGTCTATGCCTCCCGCATGAAGATCCTGGGCTCCATCGACGCGGAGAAGCTCGATCTCGTGCTCGCGGACCGGCAGGCGCTCGACGCCTTCGCGGAGCAGGACTTCCTGCTCCCTCTCGAAGACCTCTTCGCCGACGATCCCGCCATCGCACCGTCTCTCGTCTCCGCCACGGTCATCCTCTCGGACAACCGCACAGAAGCACTTCTCGACGACTCCGTCGTCTACCAGGCTGTCACGGAAGAGCGCGTGGTCGCCGTTGACCTCTCCGGCACCGCCCTCGCCGCCTCCCTCTCCTCCTCCGAAGGTCGGACCCAGCCCGTCTACCTCGCCATCATCCGCAACACCCCCCGCCCGGATGCCGCAGCAGCCTGCGTCCGGCAGCTGTTCGCCCAGTAACTGCCCAGAGCATGCCGGGAATGGTTCCATTGTCATTTAGATTTCTCTGATGTCTGAGGGGACCGCTCATCAGAGCGGAACCCGAGTTGGATCATTGCCCGGCAGACGTGCTGTGCCGGTCTATGTGTATCTCTGCGCAGTGATCCGTGCATCTCGCGGATACGGGCGGCTGGTTCCTGATGACAGGACCGCGCGGAGAACCGTCCCCTGCGTGGTCAGCGCCCGTAGCGGGCCTTTTCGTATTGATCGTGCAGTGTCTGCATGTCGAAGCCCTGCGGGAGGGAGGCGGCGCTTTCGATCTCGGAAGGGGTCTCGCCGCGTCCGGGCAGGTCTTTTCTGTACCTGCGGATCGTCCTGCGGTAGGTCCGGCGGATCTGCTCCTTCTCTGTGCGGGGGCGCCCCTGCAGCAGACGGCGGAGTCTTCCGCCAGGGACCTGGTCTGCCTGATCCTCCTCCCGGATGCGCCGGGATATATCGCCGTTCTCCTCCGGTCTGTCGGAGAAATCCCCCGCCACGTTCATGATCTCCCGCCAGATGCTCAGCGCGACGCCCGCCAGGACGGCCGTCATGAGGGCCGTCGACAGGATCCTTGCGAGGGTCAGAAGCCATGCGGGCGGTTCCCAGAGCGTCTCATGATCTCCCAGAAGTTCTTCCAGCTCCTCCGCGCCGCCGGTCTGCCCCGGCGGCTCTTCCTGTGCCGGCTCCACCGGCTCGGACTCCCACTCCCATTTGCGGATGTCGTGATACTGCCTGTCATTCCGGGACAGCCAGGCCGGCACGAACGTCACGCAGAGCAGGACCATCAGGAGGGCGAGCATTTTTCCGCGGATGCTGCGCAGCTTGATCTGCGGCACGTTGGCGAGGCGCTGCGTCTCCTCCAGATACGCGTCCGTCACGCGGACGGCGCAGTCATACACACAGATCAGGAGATAGAGGGCTCCGGCCACCAGCGCAATGTTGCACAGCACCGGGCAGGCAGTGAAGAGCCCCGCAGCATACCCAAACGCAAAACAAATCAGACAGAGCGCCGCCGGCTTCTCGGCGAGCAGCGGCCGCTCCCGCCAGGTCGTGTCGTTCTCCAGTCTCGCTCTGGCGCGTCTGTTTTCACGGAGGCACAGGCGCAGTGCGCTGAATGCCAGCCAGATCCCTCCGAGCAAAGTCTCCGCCTGCAGCAGCGCCGCGGGAACGCCCGCCTGCAGGCGCAGCGCCTCCGGATCGCCGGCCCCCGCCCCCTGCAGCAGGTCCATGAACGCTGTTTCCGCCAGCGGCGGCACCGCATACAGGATCAAAGCCAGGACCGCTCCGCTGAGCAGGAGGAAGAGCCACATGGAAGTGACTCTGTCCGCCGCGATCCGCACAGCCGCGGACAGCGGCAGCAGGCACAGGCCGGACAGATACAGCGGGAGGACCAGCGCGTCGACCCGCAGCTCAAAGAACGTATAGAGCACCGGCCCGGCGAGCATGATCAGCATCACCGGGTGCAGGATCTCGAGAAAAATAAGTTTTCGCGTGCTTCTGCTCCTCATACGAATAACTGTGTGTGAAGTCTGCAGCTTCCGTCTTCCGTGACCGGACGCACCAGGATCGAAGGCATGCCTGCCGCCGCGGCGCCGGAAACGCCGTGCAGCAGCCGCTGCAGCTGCTGCAGGCTTTCCTCCTCTTTGGAGATGAAGACACTGATGTATTCGGGTGTCTTCCGGCTGCAGTCGAAGGCCCAGCGGGCGTAGCCGTCCGTCCCCGGAGCGGCCGCCCCTGTCCCTGTCGGCGCAGTTTTCTCTGCCGGAGCCGCGCCGGCCCGCTGTCTTCGGACGCCGGTCAGATCCTCCGTCAGGGCCTGCTCGATGCGGGTCAGCTGCGCTGTTCCGCGGGCGGGGGGGATCTGTATCTCGGGTGCGTAGACAGACAGCCCGGTCTCCTCTCCGCGGCGGATCAGATGGCGGCAGAGGGAGGCGGCCGCGCGGATGCCGGTCTCCACCAGCTGCTCCTGCTTCAGGATATGGTCGTCCGACGTATCCAGATAGATGCAGAAGCGGGAGGCCTGCACGGATGCATAGGTGTTCACCATCAGTTCCCCGGTGCGCGCGCTGGCTTTCCAGTTCACGGACCGCATGGGATCCTGCGGCGTGTAGGCGCGGATCCCCGCCCAGGCGTAGGGGTCCTCGATCGTCCTCCGCCTGCTCTCCATGCTCCCGAGGATCGCGTCGCAGTGCGCGAGGATCCCGGAGACGTCGATCCAGCCGGCGTAGACGGTGACGCACGCGTCTGTCTCTCCGTCCAGCTCATATTCCCTTCTGTGGTAGAGGGATCTGGCGCGCAGGGTCAGGTCGCTGACCGGGTAGATGCCCCGCTCCGGGCACTGGAGGGTATAGCGGCGGGTCACCTGCTCCTGCGGCCGCAGGGCGAAAACGTCCCGTTTGTACACGTGATCGCTGATGATCACGTTCTCCGCGTCCTGGAAGACCGGTCCCCGGGGGATCCGGAAGCGCACTTCCAGCTCCGGGACCGGGATCTGCCCCAGATTGGCCACGGTCTCGGTGAGATGCGCCTGCTCCCCTGCGTAGACATAGGGCTCCTCCACGGAGATCCGCGCCTGGGTCCCCCGCCCCCACCGGTGCGCGTAGGTCTCCCGGAACAGCAGGAAGACCGCTGCGGCGAGGAGCGCATAGACAAGCATCATGACCGGCTCCAGTTCTCGGTCGGGACCGGGACCGTCTGCAGGAACTGCCGGATGCCGGCGGCCGCCTCCCGCTCGCCGCCTTCGCCGCCGATCCAGCGGTGGACGAGGACAGGCGCAGCGACGGCCTTGATGTCCTCCGGCGTCACGAAGTCCCGCCCGCGCACCATCGCGTAGCCCTGCGCCGCCCGCAGGAGCGCCAGCGTTCCGCGGGGGCTCACGCCCGCCGCCGTCGCGCTTCTGGTGCCCTGGACGATCTGCACGAGGTAGCTGCGGAGGTCGGCATGGACGTAGATCTCCCGGCATTTTGCCCGCAGTGCGCGGGTCTCCTCCTGTGTCACGACAGGGGCCAGCGAAGCGAGCGGCTCCGCGTCGATGAAGCGGTCCACCATGGCCCGCTCCTGTGCCTGCGTGAGGCTGCCCATGGAGAGTTTCATCAGGAATCTGTCCAGCTGCGCCTCCGGCAGCGGGAAACATCCGTAGGTCTCCACCGGGTTCTGCGTCGCGATGACCATAAAAGGTTCCGCCAGTTCCCGGGTCTCTCCGTCCACGGTCACCTGCCCTTCCGCCATGCACTCGAGGAGGGCCGACTGCGTGCGGGGCGTCGCGCGGTTGATCTCGTCCGCCAGCAGGATGTTCGCGAAGACGGGCCCCTCCCGGAAGATAAACTCTCCCCTCTGCTGGTGATAATAATGGATGCCCGTCACATCCCCGGGCAGCAGGTCCGGCGTGAACTGGATCCGCCCGAAGCGCACGTCCATGGACCGCGCCATGGAACGGGCCAGCACCGTCTTGCCGGTGCCGGGCATATCCTCCAGCAGCACATGTCCGCCCGCAAGAAACGCCGCAAGGAGGAGGTCCGTCACCTCCTCACTGCCGACCATGACGCGGGCAATATTCTCTCTGACAGCTCCGATCTTCTCCTGCATCACGACCTCCGCACCTCACACGCCTCACACAGGGTCACACAGGGGACGGTTCTCTGTGTGAGCCAGTAATTATCTTACTTCAACGGGTATTTTTCACTTCCTTCACACAGAGAACCGTCCCCTGTGTGAGGCCCCTGCCTCTGGCCTCAGACCCTGGCCGGCCGGGCCGGGAGCCCGGCGCTGTTGTACAGGTTGATGCGGTACCAGCCTGTGCAGCCCAGTTCCACGCAGATCTCTCCGGGGCGGAGATCCGGCCCGGTGATTGTGACGGTATCTCCTCTCGCGAAGGCCCTGACCGGCTCGATGTCGACCGGTTCCCCGTCGATCGTGATAGCCAGGCCTCCCAGCCTGTGCGGATCCGTCTTCACACCGTCCGGCGTCTGCGCAGCCAGGTACAGCCCTGTACCGGCGTTCTCAAAGCGCAGGTGCAGCCGGCCCGGTTCCGCATCTACGGTGCGGAGGGTCGGGGCTTCGCACAGGACATCCTCCCCGTAGATCACACGCTCCGCCTGCAGGGCCAGCCGGTATCCGACGGGCTGCTTTTTCTTGGGATGGATATCCAGTTCCATGCCGACGTCCGAGATCACCGCCATGCCGGTGCCGGGGACCGTCTCCGCCGTGTGCTGCTGTGCCGCGCGGATCTTCGTATAGGGAGTTCCCTCACAGGAGAGCCAGTGGCCGAAGGGGGCGAGCTGGACGAAGAGGAAGGGAAGCTCCTCCCCCCAGAGCTCCCGGAATCCGCTGATCAGGGCAGGGAAAAGGGTCTGATAGACCTCGGGATGGCCGTCCCCGTCCGACTCTCCCTGATAATAGAGAATGCCGCGGATCCCGTAAGGCGTCACCTCGGAGAGCATGCTCTCGTAGAGTCCCGAAGGCCTGCGCTCATATTTGGGACCCATCATAGGATCCACCGGAGCACTGCCATCGTCACTCTGGGAAGCCGCCAGAGACTGCAGCAGGTCCAGGACTTTCTTCACGAACACGGACGCCGTCTTCCCTTTCATGAGGATCTCATTCACCGGATCGGCAAAAGGATCCAGGCGCCAGTTCCCCCAGGACCCGTTCCTCTTCGCGAAATTCTTCTCGTAGGCGGCCAGATCGATCTTGTCCAGCGCTTTCCTGTAATCTTCCAGCCAGGCTTCTCCGCCGCCTTCCCGGATCTTCTCCTCGCGCATCCAGGCGCATGCGGGCGTGCCGCCCCAGTTGCATCCCAGGATCCCCACGGGCACGTCGTACCGCTTCCGGATCTCTTTGGCAAAATAATACCCCACCGCCGAGAACCACTCGATCTGCTTCGGGTTCGCTTTTCTCCAGAAGCCGAAGTTCTTTCCGTAGTCCGCCTCGTCGATCTGCCCCGGGTAGGAGACCTCCGGGTAATCGAAGAAGCGGAGCCGGTCATCCGTGCACCGGAGCCTCTCCTCCTCCAGATCCGCGTCGTAGCGCATGTGGAATTCCATATTGGACTGTCCGGCTGCCAGGAAGACGTCCCCGACCTGCACGTCCCGCAGGGTCAGGCTCTCCTCCCCCGCCGAGATCTGCATCGTCTCATGGAAGGACGCCCTCAGCGGGCCGACCTTCGCCGTCCATCTTCCGTCTTCTCCCGCCTGCACGCGTGTGCTCTGCCCCTGTACGGTCACAAGGACTTCCGCCCCGGGCGCCGCCGTTCCCCACACGGCGACCGGCTTCTCCCTCTGCAGGATCATGTGGTCCTGAAACATCAATGCTGTCTTCAACATGCGAGTATTCCTCCGGTCACCTCACACAGGGGACGGTTCTCTGTGTGAATGCAGTGGCTGAGGGCCATTCAGGCCAGGAAATGACTGGCTCACACAGAGAACCGTCCCCTGTGTGAGAGACGATCATCTCTTGATGTCGTAATTCATGTTCATCAGGCTGCGGATGCTCTCCACATCGTCCGTGATGTTGGC
>DFIR01000069.1:4697-6362 GCA_002372815.1 Lachnospiraceae bacterium UBA3692 | reverse complement strand
TCGCCGTGGATGGTGTGCTTGAGCACGCTGCTGGCGACCGCGAAGTTGACCATGTCCATGGCGCGGTAGCCGTGCATCATGGCGTAGATCAGGCCGCTGGCGAAGGCGTCGCCGCCGCCGACACGGTCCAGGATATTGAAGGTGAAGAGGCGGCTCTCGAAGGTGTGCCCCTCATACCACATATAGGCCTTCAGGCTGTTCTCGCTGCCGCTGTGGGCATAGCGGACATGGCGCGCGATGCATTTGATGTTCGGATAGCGCTCGATGAAGTGCTGAAACACCTCGTCCTGCTGCTCGTAGTTCGGCTGGAACGGCACACCGTCCTTCCAGTCGCCCTTGCTGTGGTCCTCCTCGTCCTTCCAGAGGTGGTAGGGCTCGATGCCGAACAGCACGTCCACGTAGGGCAGGCACTCCGTGCAGAAGTCCCGCGCCTCGTCCCAGGTCCAGAGATTGCTGCGGAAGTTGCCGTCGAAGCTGACCGTCATCCCCTTCTCCTTTGCCGTCTTCATGCAGTTCAGGATCAGGTCCTTGCAGCCGCTGCTGAGGGCCGGCGTGATGCCGGACAGGTGCAGCCAGTCGAAGCCATCCAGAAGCTCTCCCAGGTCCACGCCGGAGAAATCATACTCCGCGATCGCGCTGTGCTTGCGGTCATAGATGACCTTGGAGGCGCGGATCCCGTAGCCGGTCTCCAGATAATAGGTCCCCAGCCTGTGGGTCGGCGTCTCGGCCGGCGTCGAGAGGATCACCGGCGTGCAGTGCACGTCATTGGAGCGCAGCCAGCGGATCGCGCTCTTGCCCAGACTGTTGTTGGGTACGACAGTGAAAAAGGTGCTGTCCACGCCCAGATTGGCAAGGGCCAGCGCGATGTTCGCCTCGCTCCCGCCGTAGCTGGCTTCAAAGCTCGAGGCCATGCGGATCTTCTCATAGTTGGGCGGGGTCAGGCGCAGCATGATCTCGCCGATCGTGATGAATTTGGGGGACTGCCCGTCCCTTGCCAGCAGCGGATTGTAGTGTTCCATATCTGTGCTCCTTCCCGAGATGCTGCGGTGCCGGTCCGCCGGTTTGTGCTCCTTGTATCGCACCGGATCCATTTGCGAAAAACCATTTTCAGTATAGCACACGGTGCACTGGGGTTTTACGGTTTTTCTGTGTTTCTCCCCCGGGAAACATAGATTTTCGGTCAGGTCTTCTTTAGTCCCGCCCACCTGTGTTATAATCACCACGACCCCGCGCGGTATCCGCGCTGCAGAATGACCGTTTCAGCATGGAGGACCTACATGAACTACGCTGAAGAATCCCTGCGCCTGCACGGCGAATGGAAGGGCAAGATCGAAGTGATCTCCCGTGTACCCGTCAACAATAAAGAAGATCTGTCCCTCGCATACACGCCCGGCGTCGCGCAGCCCTGCCTGGAGATCCAGAAGGATGTCAACAGGTCCTATGACCTGACACGCCGCCACAACATGTGCGCCGTCATCACCGACGGCAGCGCCGTCCTCGGTCTCGGCGACATCGGCCCTGAAGCCGGCATGCCGGTCATGGAGGGCAAGTGCGTGCTCTTCAAGTCCTTCGGCGACGTGGATGCCTTCCCGCTCTGCGTCAAGACCAAGGACGTGGACGAATTCGTCAACACCGTCGCGCTGATCTCCGGCTCCTTCGGCGGCA
>DFIR01000069.1:0-4564 GCA_002372815.1 Lachnospiraceae bacterium UBA3692 | reverse complement strand
TTCCACGACGACCAGCACGGCACGGCCGTCATCACGCTGGCGGGCCTCACAAACGCCTTGAAAGTCGTCGGCAAGAAGAAGGAGGACGTGAAGATCGTCACCTCCGGCGCCGGCGCCGCCGCCATCGCCATCGTGAAGCTTCTGCTCTCCGCCGGTTTCAAGCACGTCACCATGTGTGACCGCAAGGGCGCCATCTACCTGGGCCGCGAAGGTCTCAACTGGATCAAGGAGGAGATGGCCCTCGTCACAAATCTGGAGAGAAAGGCCGGCTCCCTGGCCGACATGCTCGTCGGCGCGGACGTCTTCATCGGCGTCTCCGCCCCCGGCACCGTCACCACGGAGATGGTCCGCACCATGAACAGGGACGCCATCGTCTTCGCCTGCGCGAACCCGACCCCCGAGATCTTCCCGGAGGACGCCAAGGCGGGCGGCGCAGCCGTCATCTCCACCGGCCGCAGCGACTTCCCGAACCAGATCAACAACGTGCTGGCCTTCCCCGGCATCTTCCGGGGCGCCTTCGACGTCCGCGCAAGGGACATCAACGAAGCGATGAAGATGGCCGCCGCAAAGGCTCTCGCGGACCTCATCCCTGACGGGGAGCTCAGCGCCGACTATATCATCCCCTACGCCTTCGACCCGAAGGTGGGCCCGGCTGTCGCGAAGGCCGTGGCGCAGGCCGCGATCGACAGCGGTGTGGCAAGGATCTGAAGAGACAGCAGGATCTCTTGACAGCATATAAAAAGCAAAAGGCAGGACTGCCGGCAGCCGGCGGCCCTGTCTTTCTTTTTGCTCTGTTTTACCTGATATGTCATTCCCCTGCGCGCAGCCTGTCCATCAGCAGGCTCAGCGCCACGACTCCCGCGGCGGGGATCAGGATCACCGTCATGCCCGCCCGCAGTCCGAAGCGGTCCGCGGCGGCACCGACGAGGGAGGGAAACAGGATCGCCCCGGCAGCGGCGATGGACAGCATCACGCCCATGCTCTCCGAGCTCATCATCTCCCCGATCCCCAGCACCGCTTTGGGGAAAACGCCGCCCACCGCGAAGGAATACACGATGAGCGCCAGGATCGCCGGCACCGGCGTCCGCACCGTCACCATGACCAGGTAGGTGCACAGGACCGCCGCGCTCATGACGGCGGTCGTCCGGAAGATCCGCTTCGACTTCCACACGTAGGCCGTCATGAGACGCCCCGCCAGGATCGCCGCCCACTGGATCGTGACCGTGTAGGTGCTGAGGGTCCCGCTGAGGATCTTCTCGCTCTTGTAGTAGCTGACCAGCCACCCGTTCACGCTGTTCTCGACGCCCATGTTGCAGAGGATCAGCAGGGTCAGCAGCCAGAACACCGGCTGCCTCAGGAAGGCGTACGTCGTGACGCCCTCCTCCTGCGTCCCCTCGAACCTGCCGTCCGGCAGTCCCGCCCGCGCGAACAGGCTCCACAGCAGAAGGCCGGCAGCCGTCAGCCCGGCCGTCTCCATCAGGAAGGGCGTGTGCAGTGCCTTCCCGAGCAGGCCGAAGCCGGCGATCAGGAAGGGACACAGGAGCGCCCCGACGGACCACCAGACGTTCAGCAGCGCGACGCCCCTGGCCCGGTCCGGCGCGTAATTGCCCACGAGCACCGTGCACTTGTTGGTGCACAGCCCTCTCGCGGCGCCGGTCATGAGGAACGCCGCCAGGAGCAGCGCCGGATTCCCCGTGAGGCTCATGAGGAGATACCCGGTGAAGAAACCGATGCTCAGCAGCAGCGTCGTCCGCCGCTCCCCGATCCTGCCCGGCAGGATGCCTGCCAGCAGCACGGCCAGCATATTGCCGATGCTGGAGGCGGACACCATCGTCCCCATAGATCCGTAGGACAGGCCGTAGTGGTCCTGCAGCAGGCTCACGATGACCCCCATGGAGATACTGCAGATCCCGCTGAGAAAATAAGTGGTCATCCCCGTGCGGTAATAGCGCCCGGCGGCGGTTCCTGACGCGCGGTGAGCGTTCTTCTCTGATGTCGTTTTTTCTGTGTTCATGATTCCAAAACCTGCTTCCGAACCTGTCTCAGCTGCGGCCCGCCCTGCGCAGGCGCCCCAGATGGCGCTCGAAGGCGCCGCTGTCAATGAATCTCGCCAGCACATACTGGTCGAAGACCGGCACCGTGCAGGAATAGAAGCCGAGCCCCTCCCGGTATCTCTGCAGCAGCGGCTCCGGCAGGACCATGTAGGCGATGCGGATCCCCGGCGCGATGCTCTTGGAGAAAGTATTCATGTAGATCACGCGCTCCCCGCCGTCCATGGCGTACAGCGTCTCGATGGGCTTGCGGAAGAAAGTCAGCTCCGAGTCAAAATCATCCTCGATCACATACCCGCCCCGGTCCCGCGCCCAGCGCAGGTACTCGTAGCGCTTGCCGGCGCCCGCCGTCACACCCGAGGGATAGGAGTGAAAAGGCGTCACGTGGAGCACTTCCGCGTTGGTCTCGGCCAGAGCCTCCGACGTGATGCCGTCCCTGCCCATGGTCAGGTGCTCCACCATCACGCCGTTGGCGCAGTAGACGCTCTCGATCTTCTCATAGGAGGGCGACTCGATCCCGAAGATGACCCGCCTCCCGAACAGCTGCACGAGCATCCCGTACAGGTACTCGGCGCCGCTGCCGATGATGATGTTCTCAGGCTGCGCGCGCATGCCCCTGTACCTGCCCAGGTAGGCGGCGATGGCATTGCGCAGGACCGCACAGCCCTCGTGGGGCGGCTTGCGCAGCATGATATCCGGCTGCTCCGTCAGGATCCTCCGGATGATCCGGGACAGTCCCGCCGCTTCCGGGACGTTCCCCGTGTCCGCGCCGGCCGGCTCCTCCGGCAGGAACCGGATCTCCGTGTCCCGCCGGTCCCGGTCTTTCGGCAGCGTCAGAGGGAGCACGTAATAGCCGCTCCTGGGCCGGGCTTCGATGTAGCCCTCCTCCTCCAGCATGATGTAGGCGTGCTCCGCCGTGATCACGCTGACGGAGAGGTGCTCCGCCAGGTCCCGCTTGGAGGGAAGCCGCTCTCCGGCTGCCAGCGCTCCCGTGAGAATGTCATTTTTGATCTGCTCATACAGATAGACGGTCTTGCCGCGGCTGCCGCGCGCTTCCATGTCGTAGGTCAGCATATGTTTTCTCCGGTCCCAAAATCTGCTAAAGTGATAAGGGCATCCTTTCCCGCAGGAGAGGTGCCCTGCAGCTCATCGTTCCGCTTCATTCTCTCACATTCTCTCATAAAGGAGCCCGATATGCATTCTTTCGATCAGTCTCTGTGTCTGGACTATCTCCGCCGTCTCATCGAAGTCGACAGCACCACCGGCCAGTATGAGGCCATTCAGTCGCTGCTCTGCGCTTTTCTGGATGAGCTCGGCTGTTCTTATCATATCACGCACAAAGGCGGTGTCATAGCGGATCTGGGTGGGGAGGGCGATCCCCTCGTCGTGACGGCCCACCTCGACGACATCGGCCTGATGGTCCGCCACGTAAACGCCGACGGCACCCTCAACGTCTGCCCCGTCGGCGGCCTCTATCCCTTCTACTGTGTCACGGAGAACGTCCGCATCTACACCCGCGGCGGCGCGGTCTATACCGGCACCGTCTGCCGCACGCCCAACTCGATCCACGTGACCGAGGAGGAACTGCGGACCGTCCTGCCCGATTTCCGCACCAACGTCTGCGTCGTCCTGGATGAGGACGTGCACACCGCCGCCGATGTCCGGGCCCTCGGCATCGACACCGGTGACGTCATCGCCCTCGAACCACGCTTCACCATGGCCGGCGGCTACATCAAGTCCCGCTTCATCGACGACAAAGCTGCCGCCGCCATCCTCCTGACCGCCCTGCGGGCCATGAAAGAAGCGCCGGAGCTTCTGCCCCGGCGCAAGGTATATTTCTATTTCGCCATGTACGAGGAGATCGGCCACGGCACCTCCTGGCTGCCCGAAGGCGTCAGGGACATGCTGGCCATCGACATCGCCCCGACCGGTCCCGACCAGAACTCCGACGAGCGCAAGGTGACGATCTTCGCCAAGGACTCCCGCTTCCCCTACCACTGGGGCATGACCAACGAGCTGCGCGACACCGCGATCGCCGCCGGCGTGGACTACGTCATGGACATCTTCACCCCCCACTACGGCACCGACTGCGACGTCAGCATCGTTGCCGGCTACGACATCCGCCACGCCGCCATCGGCTTCGGCACCGCCAACAGCCACGGCTACGAGCGCACGCACGTGGAAGGGCTGCGCAACACCTATCAGCTGCTGATGGCGTACCTGCAGCGCTGACCGCGTCTCACACAGGGGACGGTTCCAATGTCATTTAGATAAGCGACACGTTGCGGAATCCAGTGGGAAAAGTATCGATTCGGTTTTCTCAGCGTAGTTTTCGCTTTTCAATAGGAATTGTTTAAACGGAAGCGAGTTCCGGACGTGCGGTTTCACTTTGAAAGTAATTCCAGGTATGAGAAAGCGAGTGTTTGCTATACATAACTCGCTTTCCTTTTTTAAGTCTTCTCTCAAAAGCGAATTTTCAGTGCTCGGAACTCGCTTCTGTCTGGAAAACTATC
>DFIR01000007.1 GCA_002372815.1 Lachnospiraceae bacterium UBA3692 | reverse complement strand
TTTTTCTCCGAAACGAAGCGGGTGTAGCCCATGCCGTGCCGGCACTCGTAGGCGTCCAGATCCGTCCGGGTCGGGAGCCAGCCGGGATTCCAGGCCGTATCGCCATCCTTAATATAGAAGTACTTCCCGTTGCCGTCGAGCGGCATGTCGTTGTAGCGGTAGCGGGTCAGCCGCAGGAGCCGCGCATCTTTATAGAAAGAATAGCCGCCGCCGGTGTTGGACAGGAGCGTGAAGAAGTCGCGGCTGCCCAGATAGTTGATCCAGGGAAGGGGCGTCTTCGGGGTGGTGATCACATACTCGCGATTGCTGTCGTCGAAATAGCCGAATTTCATCAGGATCCTCCATAACGTTTACGTAAGAATGGCGTGCAGATGAGGAACATAGTCTGCACAGTATATTTCTGCATAACATTATAGAAAATCTGGCAAAAACCGGCAATGTCTACACTGCACAGATTATCGAAATCGTTTTAGGTAAAAATTGCCTTAATCGCTCCCTATATGTTCGTTTCGCGAAAAATTTCGTAGTCGGAATTGTGAAAATCTGCCAATTCTGCGCAAAATGCCCTAAAATATCAAAAAACAGCTTGCCAATCGGTGAAAAGCGCTGTACAGTAAAGTTACAAAAACGTTTACGGAACGGAAACGTTACAACAGGGGGATGACATGGTCTCGATGAAAGATCTTGCGGCCGCCTGCAATGTATCGATCGCGACGGTCAGCAAGGCCCTGAATGACCAGAAGGACGTGAGTCCGAAGACCAAAGAGATGATCCGGCAGAAGGCCAGGGAGCTCGGGTACTATCCGAACTCGGCAGCCAAGGCGCTCAAGACGAACCGCTCGCACAACATCGGCGTCCTGTTCGTGGATGATTCACAGAGCGGGCTGACACATGACTTTTTCGCACATGTGCTGGACAGCTTCAAGAGAACGATCGAACAGTATGACTACGATATGACCATGGTCAACTGCTCGACGAGCCACAGCCGTTCGATGAGCTATCTGGAGAGAACGAAGTACAGAGGATTCGACGGCGTCGCGATCGCCTGCATCGACTTCCGGGACCCGCAGGTGCTGGAACTGGTGCACAGCAAGGTGCCGGTGGTCACGATCGACTACATCTTCAACGACCGGATCGCCGTGGTCTCCGACAACGTGAAGGGGATGAAAGAGCTCCTCACTTACGTCTGGAAAATGGGGCATCGGAAGATCGCCTACATTCACGGTTCCGACTCGTCGGTGACACAGGCGCGGCTGTCTTCCTTCTATACGACAGCGGCACAGCTGGGACTGAAGATTCCCGAAGCGTATGTCCGCGAAGCCGCATACAGGAGCACCGAGGCGGCCTGCGCGGAGACTCGCAGGCTCCTGTCGATGCCGGACCCGCCGACCTGCATTCTGTACCCGGACGATTTTGCCTGCTTCGGCGGCATGAACGCGATCCGGGAGATGGGACTCCGGATCCCGGAGGACATCTCGATCGCCGGTTACGACGGCATCAGCCTGGGGCGGCACATCGAACCGAAGCTGACGACGATCCGGCAGGATACCGAGCGCATCGGCGCTTGCGCGGCGGAGCAGCTCATCAGCCTGATCGAGCGCCCGCGGGCGACGATCATCCGGCCGATCACGATCGAAGGTACACTTTACGAAGGCAATACTGTGCGGGATATGCACGCACATTTGCAATAAAAAACCATTATTCTCCGGGCACGGAGGTGCGCCGGAACCTTAAAGGGAGGTATTAAGGTATGAAGAAAAGAATGCTGAGTGTTCTGCTCACCACCGTGATGGCGGCCGGCATGCTCGCAGGATGCGGCGGCGGTTCGTCACAGCAGGCTGCCGAGCCGGCCAAGGAAGAGGCGGCGAAGGAAGAGACCGCGGAAGCCCCTGCTGAGCAGGCGGAAGCTCCGGCGGAAGAGACTGCTTCCGAGGAAGGCAAGGTCTTCAACATCTACTGCTGGAACGAGGAGTTCAAGAGCAGACTGACCGATCACTATCCGGGCTATCAGGAAGTGGACGCTACACACGGCAAGATCGGCGATGTGGACGTGGTCTGGAACATCACTCCGAACCAGGACAACGCCTATCAGAACAACCTCGACCAGAAGCTGCTCGCGCAGGCGGACGCTCCGGCCGATGAGAAGATCGACCTCTTCCTGGTCGAGGCCGACTACGCCATCAAGTATGTGGACACCGACTACACACTGCCCATCGCGGACCTCGGCATCACGGATGCGGATCTGTCCAAGCAGTTCCAGTACACCAAGGATACCGTGACCGATTCCAACGGCGTCCTGAAGGGTGTTTCGTGGCAGGGCTGCCCCGGCGTCCTGATCTATAACCGCGAAGCGGCCAAGGAGATCTTCGGCACCGATGATCAGGCTGCTATCCAGGAGAAGGTCAAAGACTGGGATACCTTCATCGCGACCGCGAAGGAAGTCGCGGCGGCAGGCTACAAGATGACCGCCGGCCCCGATGACTACTATCGTGTCTTCGATTTCAACAAGGAAGGCAAGAGCGTACAGGACGGCAAGATCGTGATCAATCCTTCCATCGAGAAGTGGATCGAGGTCTCCAAGGAACTCTATGACGCCAAGGCTATCGGCAGCGCTTCCCTCTGGGATGAGGACTGGAACAAGGGCTTCTATCCGGAAGGCAAGGTATTCTGCTACTTCGGACCCGCATGGCTGGTCGATTTCAGCATGAAGGCCGAGGATGCGACTTCCATCGCCGCACAGGGCGGCTGGGCTGCGACGGCAGGCCCGCAGGGCTTCGCATGGGGCGGCACATGGATCACGGCTGCGGCCGGCACCGACAACCCGAGCCTGATCAAGGACATCATCCTGAAGCTCACCACCGATGACGAGATCATGAAGGATATCGTCGTCAAGGACAATGACTTCGTCAACAACAAGCCCGTCATGGAAGC
>DFIR01000041.1 GCA_002372815.1 Lachnospiraceae bacterium UBA3692 | reverse complement strand
CTACCGCACGCTGATGGCGGCGGACAGCGCGGTCATGGTCATCGACGCCTCCAAAGGCGTGGAGGCCCAGACCAAGAAGCTGTTCAAGGTCTGTACGCTGCGGCACATCCCGATCTTCACCTTCATCAACAAGCTGGACCGCGACGCGCTGGACACGTTCGACCTGCTCGACGACATCGAGAAGAACCTGGGCATCGACACCTGCCCCGTGAACTGGCCCATCGGCAGCGGCAAGGGCTTCAAGGGCGTCTATGACCGCGACAGCCGGACGGTGGTCACCTATGCCGACACCCAGAAGGGGACGAAGGAAGGCACGGAGACCCGCATCTCCGTGGACGACCGCGATGTGCTCCTGTCCGAGATCGGGGAGGAGGCCCTTGAGAAGCTGGAGGAGGAGGTCGAACTGATCGACGGCGCCAGCGCGGCCTTCGACCTGGAGGCGGTCCGGAGCGGTATGCTCACGCCCGTCTTCTTCGGGTCGGCCCTGAACAACTTCGGCGTGGAAGTCTTCCTGAAAGGCTTCCTGGAGATGGCCCTGCCGCCGACGGCCAGGCGCTCGGACGCCGGGATGATCGATCCGGTGGAGCACGGATTCTCCGCATTCGTCTTCAAGATCCAGGCCAATATGAACAAGGCGCACAGGGACAGGATCGCCTTCATGCGCATTTGCAGCGGCAAGTACGAGGCGGACCGGGAAGTGCGCCACGTGCAGAGCGGACGCGTGCAGAGGCTGTCCCAGCCCCAGCAGCTGATGGCGAGCGACCGGAAGATCCTCGAGGAGGCCTATGCCGGCGACATCATCGGCGTCTTCGATCCGGGTCTCTACTCGATCGGCGACACCTTCTGCCTGCCCAGGGAGAAGTTCCGCTACGAGGGGATCCCGACCTTCGCGCCGGAGCACTTCGCCAGAGTCCGGCAGGTGGATACGATGAAGCGCGACCAGTTCGTGAAGGGCATCTCCCAGATCGCGCAGGAAGGCGCGATCCAGATCTTCCAGGAGTTCAACACCGGCATGGAGGAGATCATCTGCGGCGTCGTCGGCATGCTGCAGTTCGACGTACTGAAATTCCGGCTCAAGAGCGAGTACAACGTGGACATTCTTCTGGAGACGCTGCCCTATGAGCACATCCGGTGGATCACGCACTGCGAGACGGATCCGCAGAAGATCGTGGGCACGACGGACATGAAACGGATCAAGGACCTCAAGGGCAACCCGCTCCTGCTGTTCGTGAACCCCTGGTCGGTGCAGATGGTGCTCGACCGCAATGACGGGCTCGAACTTGCGGAGTTTTCGCGCGAATGATAGAATGGTCATAACTGCTCAGAGATCCCAGGGAACAAGGAGGCAGACATGGCACAGGAAAAGAACGAGAAGAATCTCGAGAGATACAGCGATGCCGAGATCGGCACCGTAAAGATCGCGGATGACGTAGTGGCACTGATCGCGGGATACGCCGCGCTGGACGTGGACGGCGTGTCGACGCTGGCAGGCGGGGAGGACCGCGAGGCGATCAGCCGGGGCGGCGTGAAGCGCCTGCAGAAGAGCGTCAAGGTCGACGTGGGCAAGGAAGGCGTCAAGGCCGACCTCTCCCTTGTCGTGCAGTACGGCTGCAGCATTCCGGCTGTCAGCAGCAAGGTGCAGGCACGCGTCAAGGAAGTCATCGAGAGCATGACGGGACTGGCGGTCGCGGATGTGGGCATCCGTGTCTGCGGCGTCTCCGATCCGCAGTGAGGAACCGGTATATATGAAGAAGAAGGCACGCAGAGAACAGATCTTCAAGCTCCTGTTCAGGGCAGCGTTCAACGAGCCCGAGGAGATGCAGGCGCAGACGGAGATGTTCTTCGAGAGCGGGGATCAGACATTTTCCGAGGAGGACCGGACGATCATCCGGGAGAAGACGGAGAAGATCCTGCAGCGTCTCCCGGAGATCGACGAAGAGATCGCCGGCAGCATGAAGGAGTGGAGACTGGACCGCGTCGGGAAGGTGGAGCTCGCGGTGCTCCGTCTGGCCGTCTATGAGATGCGCTACGACGAGGAGATCCCGGAGAAGGTCGCCATCAGTGAAGCCATCGAACTGGCGACCAGGTTCGGACAGGACGGGGCCGGCACATTCGTGAACGGGGTCCTCGGACGGCTGTCAAGAGGCATCCGCAGAGACATCGAGGCGGAGGAGCGCGAGAAGGAAGCGGAGAAGCGGGCGAAGAAGTCCGGGACCGTCGTCGTGGTGACGGGTCGCGGACGCACGGCGTCCGGCCGGACCGCCGATGCTCCTGACAGGGAACGGCATACATGAGGACTGTCTATACCGTCTCGCAGGTAAACGGCTACATCCGCCGCATGTTCACGGAGGATTACCTTCTTCCGTCCCTTCTGGTGCGCGGGGAAGTCAGCAACTGCAAGTACCATGCCTCCGGCCATATCTACTTTACATTGAAAGACGCCACGGGAACGTTGTCCTGCGTGATGTTCGCAGGCCGTCGCAGGGGTCTTTCTTTTCGCATGAAAGAAGGAGATCAGGTGATCGTCCACGGGCACGTGGACGTCTACGAGCGCGACGGGAAGTACCAGCTCTATGCGGACCAGATCCTGGCGGACGGCGCGGGGGTGCTCAACGAGCGCTACGAGCGCCTGAAGAAGCGCCTCCACGAGGAGGGATACTTCGACGAGGCGCACAAGAAGCCGATCCCGAAATTCATCCGCACGCTCGGCGTTGTCACGGCATCGACGGGGGCGGCTGTGCGGGACATCATACATATCACCATGCGGCGCAATCCGGGGGTGCAGATCATCCTGTATCCGGCCATCGTGCAGGGGGAGGCGGCTGCGGAGAGCATCGTCCGCGGCATCTCCATGCTGGACCGGATCGGCGTGGACGTCATCATCATCGGGCGCGGAGGCGGCTCTCTGGAGGACCTCTGGGCTTTCAATGAAGAGGCGGTGGCGATGGCCGTCTACGACTGCGAGACGCCGGTGATCTCCGCCGTGGGCCACGAGACGGACACGGTCATCACGGACTACGTGGCGGACCTGCGCGCGCCGACGCCCTCCGCGGCCGCCGAGCTGGCGGTGTTCGAGCTGGACCGGCTGCAGCAGGACCTCGCGATGGCGCAGGACAGCCTGCGGCAGCGCATGGAGAGAGAACTGAACGCGGCCAGGGACCGCCTGCGCCTGGACCGGCAGCACCTGCAGCACCTTTCACCGCAGATGCAGCTGACGCTGCGGCGGGACCGCCTGGAGACCTTCCGGGAGCGGCTGACGGAGAGGATGCTGGAGAGGATCCGCGCCGGTCGCATGCGCCTGAGAGCCTGCGAGGCGCTGCGGGGACAGATGGAACGCTCCCTGCACAGCAGCCGGAGCCGGCTCGAGAAGGACGCCGGGATCCTGGCGGGACTGTCTCCCGCCGCCAGACTGGCGGGAGGATACGGATTCGTCACGCAGGCGGACGGCACGCCGGTCAGATCGGTCGCCGCGGTCTGTCCCGGGGACATGATCGGGATCACGCTGCGGGACGGCAGGATCACCGCCGAGGTGCGGGAGACACGGAAGACAGAGAACGCAGGGAGGACCTATGAGTAAGGACCTGGATACACGCACGGAAGATCTTGCGGCTCCCGGCGGGGAGAGAGGACAGGAACTGTCCCTGGAAGCTTCTTTTGAGAAACTGGAGGAGATCCTGCGGGAGATGGACAGCGGCGAGCTCTCCCTGGAGGAGGCCTTCGACCGCTATGCGGAGGGCATGCAGCTCCTGCGCCGCTGCAGCGCATCGATCGACACCATTGAGAAGAAAGTGCAGGTGCTCACGGATGAAGGAACACTCGAAGATTTTTCATGAACAG
This sequence comes from Lachnospiraceae bacterium UBA3692, assembly GCA_002372815.1. Classification (GTDB taxonomy): domain Bacteria; phylum Bacillota; class Clostridia; order Lachnospirales; family Lachnospiraceae; genus CAG-791. The sequence goes on along the minus strand of DFIR01000041.1, from coordinate 11,779 downwards.
ATGGACCTGCGCGCTGCACGCGCCGAGGAGGTCCTGAGAAAATATCTCCCGCAGGCCGACCCCTGCGCGAAGACGGTCGCCGAGGCTGCCTCCTACAGCCTGCTCGCCGGGGGAAAGCGGCTGCGCCCGGTCATCCTGGACGCCTCCTGCCGGATGTACGGCGGGCGGAGCGAACTGGCGGAGCCCTTTATGGCGGCGCTGGAGATGATCCATACTTTCTCCCTGGTACACGATGACCTTCCGAGCATGGACGACGACGAATACCGCCGCGGCCGGAAGACGACCCACATCGTCTACGGGGAGGGCATGGCGCTGCTCGCGGGCGACGCCCTGCTGAACCTGGCGGTCGAGACCGCTCTCACGGCCTTTGACAAGGCGCGGACGCCGGAGGAGACGGCTGCGGTCATCCGCGCGCTGAAGGTCCTCATGCGCAACGCCGGCATGGAGGGCATGATCGGCGGCCAGTGCGCGGACCTGGAGGCGGAGGCGCACCCGGAGGAGACGGACGCGCAGAAGCTCCTGTATATCCACCGCCACAAGACCGCCTGCATGATCGCGAGCGCTTTCCAGATCGGCGCGATCCTCGCGGGCGCCCCGGAGCAGGACATCGAGGACCTGGGCAGGGTGGCGGATGACACCGGCATCGCGTTCCAGATCATCGACGATATCCTGGACGTGACGGGGGACAGCGAGGAACTCGGCAAGCTGACCGGCAGCGACGAGAAGGACGGCAAGGTCACCTACGTGACCATGCACGGGCTCGACGGCGCCGAGCAGGAGGCCGGCAGACTGACCGAAGAGGCCCTCGGCCTCCTCGACAGGCTCGGCGGCACCGCCGATGCGGAGGAACAGGCATTCCTGACGAACCTCGTCCGGAGCCTGCTCACCAGAAGGAAGTAGAAACCAGGCACCGCCCGCGCGGGCGGCAGTGAGGAACAGTATGGGCCAGATCTTAGATACCATCCGGCATACCAATGACATCCGAAAGATCCCGGAGGACCAGTACGGGGCGCTTGCAGAGGAGATCCGGCAGTTCCTTGTGGAGAAGGTCAGCGTGACCGGCGGACATCTCGCCGGCAACCTCGGCACCGTCGAGCTCACCATGGCGCTCCATATCTCTCTGGATCTCACGAAAGACAAGATCGTCTGGGACGTCGGCCATCAGTCCTACACACACAAGCTCCTGACCGGGCGCCGGGAGGGATTCGACACGCTCCGCCAGTACGGCGGGATGAGCGGGTTCCCGAAACGCGCCGAGAGCCCGGCGGACGCTTTTGACACAGGACACAGCTCCACCTCCATCTCCGCGGCACTCGGCCTTGCCGCCGCGAGAGACCTGCGGGGCACGGACGAGAAGATCGTCGCGGTGATCGGCGACGGCGCCATGACCGGCGGCCTCGCCTACGAAGCCCTGAACAACGCCGCCAAGCGCAGCACGAACTTCATCATCGTGCTGAACGACAACGAGATGTCCATCTCCGAGAACGTCGGCGGATTTTCCAAGTATCTCAGCGACATCCGCACGTCGGAGGGCTATACGCAGCTGCGCGACCGGATCCGCTATTCCCTGAACGACACGATGCCGAAGGTGGCCAAGGGCATCAGCCGGGCCAAGAGCTCGCTGAAACAGCTCGTCATCCCCGGCATGTTCTTCGAGGACATGGGGATCACCTACCTGGGCCCCGTGGACGGCCACAATATGCAGGATCTGCTGCGCGCGATCAGCGACGCGAAGCGGATCAACAAGGCCGTCCTGATCCACGTGCGTACCAAGAAGGGGAAGGGATACCTGCCGGCGGAGCGCCACCCCGCGCGCTTCCACGGCACGGGGCCGTTCGAAGTGGAGACGGGACTGCCGAAGTCCCCGAGCCGGAAGGCCTCCTACACGGACGTCTTCTCCACAGTGATGATCAAGCTGGCGCGGAAGGACGAGCGCGTGACGGCGATCACGGCTGCCATGGCAGACGGCGTCGGCCTGAAGCGTTTCCGCAATATCTATCCGGAGCGGTTCTACGACGTCGGGATCGCGGAGCAGCACGCGGTGACTTTCGCGGCAGGACTGGCGGCGGGCGGCATGCGGCCGGTCGTGGCGGTCTATTCCACGTTCCTGCAGAGGGCCTATGACCAGATCGCGGTGGACGTCTGCCTGCAGCAGCTGCCCGTCACCTTCGCCATCGACAGGGCCGGCATCGTCGGCGCGGACGGCGAGACCCACCAGGGCATCTTCGACCTGTCCTACCTGTCCTGCATTCCCGGCATGACCGTGATGGCCCCCAAGAACAAATGGGAGCTGTCCGACATGCTGAAATACGCCGTCGGGAGCGGACGCCCCGCGGCCGTGCGCTATCCCCGCGGCGAGGCCTGCGACCGGTTCGAGGAGTTCCGGGCGCCCATCGAAGAGGGACGCGCGGAAGTTCTCTATGAGGAGAAGGACGTGCTGCTCCTGGCCGTCGGCAGTATGGTCGCGGTCGGCGAGGACGTGCGCGGTCGCCTGCGCGAGGCCGGGTACGGATGTTCCCTTGTGAACGCGCGGTTCGTATGTCCTTTCGACAGGGAGCTCATCGACCGCATGGCGGCGACGCACACGCTGCTCGTGACGATGGAAGAGAACGTGCAGAGCGGCGGATTTGGCGAACACGTGCAGGCCTACTGCGACGAGGCGCACAGGGACCTGCAGGTCCTGAACATCTCGATCCCCGACCGCTTCGTGCATCACGGCTCCCCCTCCCAGCTCATGAAGGAGCTGCGGATCGACGCGGAGAGCGTCACAGAGAGGATCCTGCAGGCGCTCCGGAACGAAAGGCAATGATGAAACAGAAGAAGATACGTCTGGACGTCCTGCTCGTGCAGAGCGGCCTCGCGCCTTCCCGTGAGAAGGCGCGCGCCCTCATCATGGCCGGCAGCGTCTATGTAAATCAGGAGAAGGAAGACAAGCCCGGGACCCAGGTCCCGGAGGACGCGGCGCTGGAAGTGCGCGGCAGGGTCCTGCCGTATGTGAGCAGGGGCGGTCTCAAGCTCGAGAAGGCGCTGCAGGTCTTTCCCCTGCAGCTGGAGGGCAGGATCTGCCTGGACATCGGGGCTTCGACCGGCGGCTTCACGGACTGTATGCTGCAGAACGGCGCTGCCGGCGTCTACGCCGTCGACGTCGGGTACGGGCAGCTGGACTGGAAGCTGCGCAGCGATCCGCGCGTCGAATGCATGGAGAAGACGAACTTCCGGTATGTCAGGCCGGAGGACCTGCACCGCGAGGGGTGGGCGCAGCCCTCTTTTGCCTCCGTGGACGTCTCCTTCATCTCCCTGTCGAAGATCCTGCCGGCGGCCTTCGCGATCCTTCCGGAGGGCGGCGAGATGGTCTGCCTGATCAAGCCGCAGTTCGAGGTCGGCCGGGAGAAGGTCGGACGCAAAGGTGTGGTGCGGGATCCCGCCGTACACGAAGAAGTCATCGCGGAGACGGTCCGCGGCGCGCTGGCGCTCGGATTCTCCTGCCTCGGGCTCTCCTGGTCGCCGATCCGGGGGCCGGAGGGCAACATCGAATACCTTCTGCATCTCCGGAAGCAGGAGGCGCTGCCTGTACAGGCATTCCCGGATGCACTGATCGGACAGATCGTCCGTGATTCACATGAGGAGCTGGACAAGTGATCCGTAAATTCTATCTCCATACGAATGAAACGCGAGACACGGACTTCTCCTTCACCGGACAGGTGGAGGCATATCTGCGGGACAGCGGGCGCGAGAGCGTCCGGGTCCGCTTCCCGGAGGACCGGGAGCTGCTCTGCAGGGAGGCGCATCCGGAGGAGGCCTGCCTGATCTCGATGGGCGGCGACGGCACGGTCCTGCGGGCGTCAGAGGTGATGCGCGGGACGGGCATCCCGATCCTCGGCATCAATCTCGGCCACATGGGATACCTCGCCGAGATCGAGCAGAGCGGCTGGAAAGACGCCCTCGACCAGGTCCTGCGGGACGAAGTGCGGACGGAAGACCGCATGATGCTGGCCGGCTCCCATCCCCGCAAGGAGGGACTCTCCGGGGACAGCGACGGAGACAGTGCCGGTCCGCAGGAGGAGGCACACCTGTCCCTCAACGATATCGTGATCATCCGCAAAGGACCGCTCCGCGTGCTGGAGTTCAATGTCTACGTGGATGACCTGCTGCTCTATAATTTCAACGCGGACGGCCTGATCCTGGCGACCCCGACAGGCTCCACCGCCTACAATCTCTCCGCGGGAGGACCGATCGTGGAACCGACCGCCCGGCTGATCGTGCTCACGCTGATCTGTCCCCACATGATCGGCAACCGGAGCATCATCCTCTCGTCGACGGACCGGATCGAGATCGAACTGCGTCCGGAGCGAAACGAAGTGGGCACGCTGGACGGATCCGCGGAAGTCTATTACGACGGCAGACTGGAAGAGACATTGCGCGCCGGCGACAGGATGAGCGTGTTCCGTTCCGAACAGACTGTGCAGCTGCTGCGTCTGGATCAATCGAGCTTCCTGCAGACCGTCCATAAGAAAATGCAACCCTGAAAGGAATAGCGAAATGAAGAAGAACAGACACGAGAAGATCCTGAAGATCATCGCCGAAAACGAGATCGAGACGCAGGAGGACCTGGCTGCCGCGCTTCGGGAGAGCGGCTGCAAAGTGACCCAGGCGACCGTCTCGAGAGATATTCGGGAACTTCGTCTCACCAAGATCCAGACGCCGGAAGGCCGTCAGAAATATGTGCGCAGCAGCAGTGCCGAGCACACTTCCACGGACAAGTATATCCGCGTTCTCCGCGACAGCTTCATTTCGATGGACAATGCCCAGAATATTCTCGTGATCCGGACGGTATCCGGCATGGCCATGGCGGCCGCAGCGGCGCTGGACGCGCTGCACCTGCCGGAGGTGCTGGGCTGCATCGCCGGCGACGACACGATCATGGCGGCCGTGCGCACCACGGAAGAGGCGAGGAAGGTCATGGACTATCTGTACGGGATGCTGGAGCGGTAAGCCGCGGGAGCGCATTTCCGACAGAGAACCTGACGGATGACAGAGAGGGCCTGCCGACGGACGGCAGGCCCCTTGAACGCAGGGGGATCCTGCAGAAGAGGAGAGCCGACAGATGCTGCTGAGCCTGCATGTGCGCGATCTGGCGCTGATCCGCGAAGAGGAGATCGAATTCACGAACGGACTGAACATCCTGACCGGCGAGACCGGCGCGGGCAAGTCGATCCTGATCGGATCGGTGAACCTGGCCCTCGGCGCCAAGGCGGAGAAGAGCCTGATCCGCTCCGGTGCGGACAGCGCGCTGATCGAGATGGTCTTCCAGGCGGACAATGCGCGCCAGCTCGAAGCCCTCAGGGACATGGGACTGGAGCCGGACGAGGACGGCGTGATCCTGGTGAAGCGCCGAATTCTCCCGAACCGCAGTGTCTGCACGGTCGCCGGGGAGACGGTGACGCAGCGCCAGCTGCGGGAGATCTCCCTGCTCCTCATCGATATCTACGGACAGCGGGAGAACCAGAAGCTGCTGCGCCGGGAGGCACAGCTGGAGACGGTCGACGCCTATGCCGGAAAGGCGGCTGCGGAGGCGCGCAGCGAGGTCTCTGCGGCGTGGAAGAAATGGCGGTCGCTGACGGCGGCCTGGGATGCGGACGACCTGGACGAAGCCTCCCGCATGAGGGAGGCGGACCTGCTCCGCTACGAGGTGCAGGAGATCGAGGCCGCGGCGCTGAAAGACGGCGAGGAGGAGGAACTGGAAGCCCGGAGACGGAAGCTCGCCTCCTTCAAGAAGATCTCGGAGGCGGCCTCGACCGCGGAGATGCTGCTCCTGAGCGCCCAGGACAGCGCCTCGGGACAGATCGGGCGCGCCTGCAGGGCCATGTCCGCCGCCGCGGGATGCGACGAGGAACTAGACGCCATCGCTTCGCAGCTGGATGAGATCGACGGACTTCTGTCCGACCTGGGGAGGACCCTCTCGGGATATATGTCCGACCTCTCCTACGACCCCGGCGAGCTGGAGATGATCGAGCAGCGCCTGGACCTGATCCATCGCCTGGAGGACAAGCACGGCGGCTCGGTCGAAGCGGTCCGCAAGGCCATGGAAGCCGCACTGGAGCGCCTCGCCTTCCTGGAGGACTACGAGGCGGGCCGCAGGCAGCTCAGAGCCCGGATCGACGCGGCCTACAGAGAACTGACAGCAGCCTGCGGGCGTCTCTCGGAGCTCCGGAAGGAGGCGGGAAGAGAGTTCGCGGACCGTATGAAAGAGGAACTGCGCGAGCTGAATTTCCCGGCCATCGGCTTCGAGCTGACGCTGGAGAGCGGCGAGAACTATATCGGCGAGGACGGCTGTGACCGCGCCTCCTTCTGGATCTCGATGAACCCCGGGGAGCCCCTGCGCCCGCTGGAGCAGATCGCCAGCGGCGGCGAGCTCTCGCGCATCATGCTGGCCCTCAAGACAGTCTTCGCCGGCAAAGAGGACATTCACACATTCGTATTCGACGAGATCGACACCGGCATCAGCGGCAGGACCGCCTGGAAAGTCGCGGAGCGGCTCGGACAGCTGGCGGGGGACCACCAGATCCTGTGCATCACGCACCTGCCGCAGATCGCCGCCATGGAGGACAGCCACTACCTGATCGAGAAGGAGAGCGACGGGGAGCGCACAGCCACGCACATCCGCAGGCTCGACGAGCAGGGCAGCAGAGAAGAACTTGCGCGTCTGCTGGGCGGCGGAAGCCTCACGGAGGCTGCGCTGAGCAACGCGGAGGAGATGAAGCGGATGGCCGCCGCGGCCAAGCGGGGAGAACCGCAGGTCCGCAGAGGATAAGGAGGCATATTTGAGCATTTACGATACATTGAACAGGGAGCAGAAGAAGGCGGTCTTCCACACGGAGGGACCGGTCCTGATCCTGGCGGGCGCCGGCAGCGGCAAGACCCGCGTCATCACGCACCGCGTCGCGTACCTTCTCGACGAGTGCGAGGTGGATCCCTGGAACATCCTTGCGATCACGTTCACCAACAAGGCGGCGGGAGAGATGCGCCACAGGGTGGATGACCTGGTGGGCTTCGGCGCCGAGAGCGTCTGGATCTCCACCTTCCACTCCCTCTGCGTCAGGATCCTGCGCCGGCACATCGACCTCCTCGGCTACGGGACGGCCTTCACGATCTACGACACGGACGACCAGAAGACCCTGATGAAGGAGGCCTGCAAGCGCGCGCAGATCGACACGAAGGAACTGAAGGAGCGGGCGATCCTGTCCGCCGTGTCCTCCGCCAAGAACGAGCTGCAGACACCGTCCCAGTACCGGGACGAGCACGCCGGGGAGAGCCTCCTGCAGAAGAAGATCAGCGACGCCTACGAGGAGTACCAGCGCCTGCTGATGAAGAACAACGCCCTGGATTTCGACGACCTGCTCATGAAGACCGTCGAGCTCTTCAGGATCCACAAGGACGTGCTGCAGCAGTACCAGAACCGGTTCCGCTACATCATGGTCGACGAGTACCAGGACACCAACACCGCGCAGTTCGAGCTGGTGCGGCTGCTCGCCGGCACCCGCAGGAACCTGTGCGTGGTCGGCGACGACGACCAGTCGATCTACAAATTCCGCGGCGCGAACATCCGCAACATCCTGGATTTCGAGAAGGTCTACCCGGACGCCTTCGTCGTGAAGCTGGAGCAGAACTACCGCTCCACCGGCAATGTCCTGGGCGCCGCCAACGCCGTCATCCGCAACAACAGCCGCAGAAAGGCCAAGACCTTGTGGACTGACCACGGGGACGGCGCCAAGATCCGCCTCAAGCAGTTCGACACCGGCATGCAGGAGGCCGCCTTTGTCGCGCAGGACATCCGTGAGCGCGTGGCCGGGGGCAGGTACTCCGATTTCGCGATCCTCTACCGCACCAATGCGCAGGCGCGTCTGCTGGAGGAGCGCCTGGTCTACGCCTCGATCCCCTACAATGTGGTGGGCGGCACCAACTTCTACGACCGCCGGGAGATCAAGGACCTGCTCTGCTACCTCAAGACGATCGAGAACGGTCTGGATGATCTCGCCGTGCGCAGGATCATCAACGTGCCCCGCCGGGGCATCGGCGCCACGACCATCAACCGGATCGCCGACTACGCGGCTTCCCGCGGGAGCAGCTTCTTCGATGCGATGGAGAGGTCCGGGGAGATCACATCTCTGGCGAAGGCCGGCGCGAAGCTGAAGCCCTTCGTGGAACTGATCCACGCCCTCAGGGAGTACCGGCAGGAGCACACGCTGGAGGAGCTCCTCCGGCACCTGATCGACGTGATCGACTACAAGAAGTGGCTTGAGGATTCCGACGACGAGGACGCGGAGGACCGGCTCTCCAATATCGAGGAACTGATCAACAAGGCCGTGGACTTCGAGCAGTCCCAGGAGGAGCCGACGCTGGCCGGCTTTCTCGAGGAGATCGCGCTGGTCGCGGACATCGACGACGTGGACGAGAACGCGGACCGCGTGCTGCTCATGACGCTCCACAGCGCCAAGGGCCTGGAGTTCCCGCACGTCTACATCACCGGCATGGAGGACAACGTCTTCCCCAGTGCGATGTCCCTCTACTCCGACGATCCGGACGCGGAGGAAGAGGAGCGCCGTCTGGCCTACGTGGGCATCACGCGCGCGGAGAAGGACCTGACGCTCTGTGCGGCCCGCTCCCGCATGACGCGCGGGGAGGTGCAGTACAACCCGCTCAGCCGCTTCATCGCCGAGATCCCGCCGGAGTATCTGGAGACGGATAAGCCGGCCAGGGGAAAGGTCCGGCGTGACACGGGCGGTCTCGGCGCGGCGGCCTTCGGAGGTTCCCGGATGATCACCGGGAGGAATACGGCGCCCCAGGGGAGCCGTCCCTCGGGCAGGCAGGACAGCGGCAGCAGCCGTTTCGCCGCCACCCGCAGGAAGACCGCCGAGGAGAAGAAGCCTTTCGTCGCCCGCAGCGCCTCTTCGAGGTCCCAGGCCATGGGGAGCCTGCAGAAGGGCATGCCCCAGTCCGTCACACCGGATTACGGCGTGGGAGACAGAGTGAAGCACGTGAAATACGGCGAAGGGACCGTCTCCGCGATGGAGAAGGGCCCCCGCGACTACAAGGTCACGGTGCAGTTCGCGGAGTACGGGCAGAAGATCATGTACGCGTCCTTCGCCAAACTGGAGAAGCTCTGATATTTCAGTGGCAGGCGCCTGCATATCGTGCTATAGTGTATTTGGATATCGATCCGTTCAGAGAGGAGGATGACATGTTGAAGGCTATGATCGTGGATGCACTTTCGGAAGTCGCGGACCGCAACCGCAGGAAAGAGAACCGTCTTCTGTGGCTGCTGGCCATCATCGGGATCATCGCGCTCGCGGCAGTGATCGCGTTTGCGCTGTACCGCTTCCTTACGCCGGATTACTTCGAAGACTATGACGACGATGATTTCGACGATTTCGAAGACGATCTGGAGGACGACGAGGAGAGCGACGAGGACGAGGACGAGATCGAAGACGCCGCCTGATCCCCCGGGGACAGCGGATGTAAACAGGTCCATCGACAATACAGCGGTCCGGCATAGCTGCCGGGCCGCTTTTACAGAAAGGCGGCTATGAGAAAAGGGGACATTGTCACAGGCACCGTGGAGGAGCGCCTGTTTCCGAACAAAGGGGTCCTGGTGCTCCCGGAGGGGAGATGCATCGTCAAGAACACCCTGCCAGGACAGCGGATCGAGGCCCGCATCACGAAGAAGCGGGGCGACCGCTTCGAAGGCATGCTCGTCAAGGTGGTCTCGCCGTCTCCGCTGGAGCAGGAGAGCCCCTGCCCGCGCTTCGGCATCTGCGGCGGCTGCGCGAGCCTGACGCTGCCCTACGAGGAGGAGTGCCGGATGAAGGAGGCGCAGGTGCGCCGGATCCTCTCGGACGCCCTCGCCGGGACGCCGGAGGCGGACCTCCCGTGGTTCGAGGGACTCCTTCCTTCCCCTGTCGCGCGGGAGTACCGCAACAAGATGGAGTTCTCCTTCGGAAACAGCGAGAAGGACGGGCCGCTCACGCTGGGCATGCACCGCAGGGGCAGCTTCTACGACGTGATCGACGCGGACACCTGCATGCTCGTCGACGCGGATTTCCGGGCGATCGTCCGGGAGACGGCCGCGTATTTCCGGGGCCTCGGGACACCCTTTTTCCACAGGATGCGCAAGGAGGGCTGCCTGCGCCACCTGCTGGTCCGCAAGGCCGCGAACACGGGCGAGATCCTCGTGGACCTGGTCACCTCCTCGCAGATCCCGGACGGTGACACGGCCGCATGGGCGCAGTGTCTGGAGACTTACGCGCAGCGCCTGCTCGCGCTGCCGCTGCTGGGAAGCCTGCAGGGGATCCTCCACACGACGAACGATTCCGTCGCGGACGTGATCCGGGACGACGGCACGGAGGTCCTGTGGGGCAGCCGTTCCTTCAAGGAAGAACTGCTGGGCCTCGGGTTCGAGATCACGCCTTTCTCCTTCTTCCAGACCAACAGCCGCGGGGCGGAGCTTTTGTATAGCACGGCCAGGAGTTTTCTCCTGGAGGCCGGGATTCCGAAGGGCACGGTCTACGACCTCTACTGCGGGACCGGGACGATCACCCAGCTCATGGCGCCGGTCTCGGAGAAGGTCATCGGCGTCGAGATCGTGGAGGAGGCGGTCGAGGCGGCAAGGAGAGGTGCTGCTGCCAACGGCGTCGGCAACTGCGAATTCCTCTGCGGCGACGTCCTCAAGGTGCTCGACACCATCGAGGAACGCCCTGACGTGATCATTCTGGATCCGCCGCGGGACGGCGTCCACCCGAAGGCGCTCCCCAAGATCCTCGCCTACGGCGTGCCGAGGATCCTGTACATCTCGTGCAAGCCCACGAGCCTGGCCCGCGACCTGCCGGCCTTCCTCGAGGCGGGCTACCGCTGTCAGAGGGCCGTCTGCGTGGACATGTTCCCGGCGACCGCGAATGTGGAGACGGTAGTCCAACTTTCCAAGGGAAATAGCTTAAAAACCAGCGCAGGGATCGTAAGGTAAAGCCATTTGACCGTGCTGATCTGTGGATAGTCACTTTTCCTCCGCGATGATTATATGGGCAGTTGCAGAAGTATTGCCGTCTGCAGCGGTAATCGTGAGTTCATCGGACTTTTCTGCACGAACGACAGCGAGGCTGCGGCCATAGTAGCTCGTGAAGCTGCCGGTGTGGTACTGCTCCTCTGTACAGGGGTTTGCTGAGCCGAAGGCCAGCAGCTCACCGCCCTGGACTGTCACGGTAATCTTCCGGTCGGCGTTGGACTCCACAAGTCCGTTGGCACCTTCGATGTTCACGGGAACATAGACGATTTCACCGGGCTTGACCGTATCCTTCTCCGGACGCACGGTAATACCGAAGGGACCGGTGGCGGAAGAAAGTTCGCTGCAGCCGGTCTCTCGACCATTCGCATCATAGGCCACGGCGGACAGCGTACCGGGGGCGTATTTCGTTTTGAAGATCGCCTTGCATTCTTTGACTTTCTTTCTGCCAAGGCTTGTGCCGTTCAGCAGCAGCTCGACCTCGGCCTGGTCAGAATAGACCTCCACCTCGGCCTTGTTGCCCTCGCAGCCAGCCCAGCTCCAGCTCAGGATCGCGTTGGTGCCGCGCCAGACGGATTTTGACACGCGCACGCCGGGGTGGTTCACCGGACGCACCGCGATCACGGGCTTAGCTTCCAGACCCCAGACCGTGGAGGCGTATTTGCAGCTGCCGTCAGGATTGCCGAGGATGTCGATAACGCCGGCCCCGGCCAGCAGCCAGGGATA
>DFIR01000085.1 GCA_002372815.1 Lachnospiraceae bacterium UBA3692 | reverse complement strand
AAACGTGCGCCGCTGGGCGCACCATAAAAAAGAGCAGTTACGTAACTGCTCTTTTCCGAAAAACTGTGCGATTTTAATAAAAGATCCTGCGGATCGCGGAAATTGTCTGATGGTCCGCCCTGCCGATCGTGATGCCGAGCTGCTCGTTCGCCGCATGGATGATCTGGCCATCCCCGATATAGATGCCGACATGGCCGTAGTAGCAGATCAGGTCTCCCGGTCTCGCCTCCGCGAGGGAGGAGATGCCGATGCCCACGCCTCTCTGCGCGCCGTCGTAATGTGCAAGTCCCACACCAAAGTGTGCGTACACGGACATGGTGAAGCCGCTGCAGTCCGTTCCGTTCGTCAGGCTGCTCCCGCCCCATACGTAGGGGTTGCCAAGGAACTGCATCGCGTAATCCACGACCGCCTGGCCCATCTCCGCGCCGGATTCGTCCACGACGGTCTGTGCTGCATCCACCTGCTCCTGCGCTGTGTCCGCGGCGTTCTGTGCCGCCTCCGCGGCTGCCTGCGCGGCCTCCAGCTCCTCGGTGGTCTCCTCGCCGCTCTCCGCAGCACTTTCCGCTGCTGCGTCGACCGCTTCCTGCGCGGCCTGGGCGACTCTGTCCGCCTCTGCTGCCTTCTCCTTCTCGTGGTCCAGCAGGTCCTGGACATTGGAGGCTTCCAGCCTCTCCGCTTCCTGCTCCGCGGTCTCCGCCGTCGGATAGACCTTGGCGACGTCCGCGCTCTCCTTCGGGATGAATCCCTCGCCGTACTCGGTCGAGACCTTCACCCAGTCGTCCGTCTCTTCCTGGACTTCAAACTTCTCGCCGCTGTCCGTGCCGCAGAGGACACCGGACTGCTCGTCCTTGTCATAGTAGACCAGCGCGTCCTCCGTCGCCACGGTCGCGACATCCTTCGCGATGATCTCCGTGAGCACTTCCGCGCTGCTGTCGCTCAGGAGGTAATCCCCGAGGACATAGCCGCTGACATCGCCGGACTGGACTCTCACCCAGCCGCTGCCGTCATCCTGCAGGATCTTCGCGACGTCATTGCTGTAAAGCCTGCCGACGACATCGCTGCCGAGCGAGGCGTCGGAATGTATGTTCAGATAGCCGTTCGGTGCCGCCACAGCCATCTTCGTGTCATCTCGCGCCGCGGGCAGATGCGCGTTTCCGACGACCGTCTTCACGCTGTCCATCCTGGCCTCTGCCAGATAGGCATCCGCCGCTTCCCGTTTCCAACCTGCGACCTGCTCCGCCGCCACGCTGCTCTTCGCCTGGGACAGCTTGCCGACAGCTTCGCTGCCATCCTGTCCGAAAAGAACTGCTGCCGCGGATGCGGGCGTTCCTGTCTCTGTCTCCTCAGACTGCTGCGCCACGTCTGTGATCTGCGTCGCCGCCGCCGCTCCGTCCTGCGCGTATACAGGTGCGGAAGCGATCGCTGCGGCCACTGCAAATGCAGCGAGCCCTGTCATCACTCTGATACGATCAAAAACCATTCTGCCTCCAACTGTACCGTGGTCACGGCATGGAACTCACCGTATACAAACGGTACTTACTTGCCGATAGATACCCTAGTACGGTACCAAATATCGATAATAGTGTCAACGAATGACACAAAATCTTGATATTCTTTATGTTTTTTTTATGTTTGGCAGTTGGTTTTTGTGAGCGAAAACCTTTTAGAAACGAAAGAATTCCGCTGATTTTTACTCAAATTTTGTGAGATTTCTGATCGGCCAGTAGCGCAGCAGCGCCTTGCCCAGGATCTCCTGGCGCTGCACATAGACGAGGGAGGCCGCCTGCACGTCGGTGATCTCCCTGCCGGCCGCCGCGAAGCGGGACCGCGCCTCCTCCTCCCAGACTCTTGCGTCCCCGGAATTGTTGCGGTTGTCGCCGAGCATCAGATAGGCGTTCTCCGGCACGTCGAAGGTATAGCCGCTGCTGCGGACCGTCCACTCCTCCTTGAGGTAGGGCTCCTCCAGGGGCTGCGCCGATCCGTCGATGTAGATCTTCGCGTTGCGGATCTCCACATGCTCCCCCGGCATGCCAATGATCCTCTTGATATAGAGCGTGTCCTCTCCCAGCACCATTCCGACGGGATAGTGGAAGATCACGATATCCCCTCTCTGCGGGTCCTCATTCCTGTAAGCGAGACGGTTGCCGAAGAGGCGGTCCCCCGCCATGATCGTGTTCTCCATTGACCCGGTCGGTACCTTCGCGTTTACCAGGACGAACCGGTTCAGGATGAGCGCGATCAGCACCGCGTAGACGATGCAGCGGATCATGCTCATCAGTTCGGCGAAAAATGACGTCTTTTTCTTCTTCCGTTTCTTCATTCTCTTCTCTCCGGTTCCGGATTCCCTTTAGATTTGCAAATCCCGGCGGAGACCGCCGGGATGCGTCGGATCATATTTAGTATTACATCATTTCCAGAAAAAGAGCAACAGCAGGATCACGATGAGCAGCCCCACCGCGTAGACCGCGCCGATCATCAGGGCCGCCGAGACGGCCCCCATCATCGCCGCGAATTTCTCGCCGGGGGTATACTCCGGCTCCGCCTCCCACGGCCGCTCCTCTTCTCCGGAAGGCTCCGGATCCGGTACGACCTGTCCCCTCCATGTATCCTGTCGGGGATCGCCTGTATTCCACGGATCGTTCATAGCATCTCTTTTCTGTTACTGCCTGTCGTAGTTGTGGCACACGACGAAGTGTCCGGGCTCCACCTCTCTCTGCACCGGCGTGACTTCCTTGCACTTCTGCGTGCACATCCGGCAGCGTGTGTGGAATTTGCATCCCGTCGGCGGGTTCGCCGGGGAAGGGATCGAGCCCTCCAGGACGATCCTGTTCATCTTGGCGGTCGGATCCGGGATCGGGATCGCCGAGAACAGCGCCTGCGTGTACGGGTGCAGCGGATTGCGGAAGATGTCCTCCTTGGAGCCGTACTCCACCAGATCTCCCAGGTACATGACGCCGATGGTATCCGAGATATGCTCGACCACGGACAGATCGTGCGAGATGAAGAGGTAGGTCAGCTTGAACTGCTCCTGCAGGTCATTCAGCAGATTGATGATCTGCGCCTGGATCGAGACGTCCAGCGCCGAGACCGGCTCATCGCAGACCACGAATTCGGGATTCAGCGCCAGTGCCCTGGCGATGCAGATCCTCTGCCGCTGGCCGCCGCTGAACTCGTGCGGATAGCGGTCCTTGTGGAAAGGCTGCAGGCCGCACTTGTCCATGACCTGGTCGATATAGTCGTCGAACTCCGCCTTGGGGACGAGATTGTGCTCGCGCACCGCCTCGCCGATGATCTCGCCGACGGGAAGACGCGGCGAGAGGCTGGAGAAGGGATCCTGGAAGATGATCTGCATCTTGGTCCGCATGTCGCGCATCTCGCGGGGGGAGAGGTCGTAGACTTCCTTTCCGTTAAACAGGACCTGCCCGTCCGTCTTCTCTCCGGCCAGACGCAGGATCGTCCGCCCCGTGGTCGTCTTGCCGCAGCCGGACTCTCCGACGAGTCCCATGGTCGTTCCCCTCTTGAGGTTGAACGTGACACCGTCGACGGCCTTCACGTGTCCCACGACGCGGTTCAGCAGTCCGCCTTTGATGGGGAAGTACTTCTTGAGCCCGTTGACCATCAGGATGTACTGATCGTCATAGACGACCGGCTCGTAATTTCCTTTTGTGATCGTATTGTCAGCCATATGATGCCCCCCTTACTTTTCGGTCTCCGCGGCGATCTGCGCGCTCGCGCGGAGCTGTTCGCGGATCTCCTCCGGCATGTCCACTGCCTCCGCCTCTTTCAGATGCTCCTCATAGAAGCGGTAGCAGCTCACCTTGTGAGTGGGCGACAGACTGATCATGCAGGGATATTCGCCGTCACAGCAGGGCAGCTTCATCTCGCAGCGGTCCCGGAAATAGCAGTAGTCCGGCATGTTGATCGGGTTCGGCACCTTGCCGGGGATGGAGTAGAGCTTGTCCACTTTTCTCCCGACGACGGGTTTGGAGGCCATCAGGCCGATCGTGTAAGGATGCGCGGGATGCGCGAAGATCTCCTCCGCCGTTCCCTTCTCGATGACACGGCCGGCATACATGACGACCACGTAGTCCGCCATCTCCGCGATCACGCCGAGGTCGTGGGTGATCAGCATGATGGAGGAATTGATCTTGTCCTTCAGGTTCCGGAGCAGGTCCAGGATCTGCGCCTGGATGGTCACGTCCAGTGCCGTCGTCGGCTCGTCCGCGATGATGATCCGCGGGCTGCAGACCAGCGCCATCGCGATCATGACTCTCTGGCGCATGCCGCCGGACAGCTCGTGAGGGAACATATTGTAGACGCCCTCACTGTTTGCGATGCCGACCATGTCCAGCGCTTCGATGCTGCGCTTTTTGATCTCTTCCTTGCTCTTCCCCTCGCCGTCGTGCAGGGCGATGACCTCGTCGATCTGCGCGCCGATCCGGAATACCGGGTTGAGGCTCGTCATGGGCTCCTGGAAGATCATGGAGATCATGTTGCCTCGGAGCTTCTGCATCTTCTCCTGCGGCACGTTGGAGATCTCGTAGGCTTTGCCGTTCCCCATATTCAGCCGGATGCTGCCGGAGATGATCTGTCCCTGCGGTCTCTGCAGGAGCTGCATCAGCGACAGGCTGGTGACGCTCTTTCCGCAGCCGGACTCACCCACGACGCCAACGGTCTTGCCGATCGGCACGTCGAAGGAGACGCCGTCCACGCTCTTGACCGTACCTGCATCCGTGAAGAAATAGGTGTGCAGGTCGTCAAACTCCACCGCGTTCTCCGGGTCCCGCATCTGTGTGAGGTACTCGGATTCCGGAACGTTCTTCCTCTTTCTCTTCTTCTCCAGCTGATCTGTGATCCTGCGGTTCTCTCTGGAAATGCGGCGGGATTCCGCAGCCGACAGATAACCGTCATTTTTCTTGGCCATTTCGTGTCCCTTCCTTTCCTGTGTCAGCGCTTCATCTTCGGGTCGAACGCATCGCGCAGACCGTCACCCACCAGATTGAAGGCCAGGACCGTCAGCAGCAGGCAGATGCCTGCGGGGATCCAGATGAACCAGTAGTTGGTGAGAACGAAAGTGTCATTGACATCATTGATGATGTTGCCCCAGGAGGCGAAGGGGAACTTGACGCCCAGTCCCAGGAAGGACAGCGTCGCTTCCATCAGGATCGTGTCGCCCAGGCTCATGGTCATGATGACGATCAGCTGGGGAATGACATTGGGGATCAGGTGTTTGAAGATCCTTCTGGAGACGCGGATGCCGGTGGCTTCCGTCGCCGTCATGAACTCCTGCTCGCGCAGGGACAGGATCTGGCCGCGGACCATGCGGGCGATGCCGGGCCATCCGAGGAAGCCCAGGATCAGCATCAGGTAGATCATACGGATCTGCGGGTCCACCTTCATGGCGTCCATGGTCGCGCCGAGGATGATGATGATCGGCATCGAAGGGATGCAGTAGAAGATATCCACTATACGCATGATCAGCATGTCCACCCAGCCGCCGAAGTAACCGGAGATACCGCCCATGATCACGCCGATCGACGTCTCGATGATGATGACGATGAATCCGATGTAGAGGGATACGCGGCCGCCGTACATCAGACGCGTGATCATATCCATGCCGTTGCGGTCCGTGCCCAGAGGGTGCTCCCTGCTGGGGGCTCCGTACGTGTCGTAGACGCGTGTCTTGGTGGACTGCAGGACGCTCCAGGCATTCTTGGAGGCTTCAAACTTCACGGTGTAGGTGTGCATGACACCGTCCGCATCCGTGAAATTGAACTCCGACTTGCCGGCCTGGATGTCCGCGATCAGTTCGTCTTTGAACTGTCTGGAGAGCGTGACGTCCGGCATGACGGCCTGGACGACGAAGCGGCTCACATAGGCCACTTCCTGCGTTCCCTTGAGCACCGCGCCGTCTTCTTCGACGCTGTAGCTCTCGCCGCCGGCCTCGAAGGTCTTCTCCTCTCCGTAGAACGCGCGCAGCGCGTTGTACTGGATCTCGAACGGAGGCTTGCTGCTTCCGTCAGAGCTTGCCACGACATCATAAGCGGCCAGCGCCACCAGCTTCATGTCCGAAGCGCGGTAGATGCCGTAGAAGTGGTCGCCCTCTTCCGTGTAGAAGTATTCCTCTCCTCCGGATTCGAACGTGTCCTTCTGGTTGATGTAGGACAGCATGAACTTGGACTGGGCCAGGGAGGAGAAGTTCTCTCCGTCCGCGGAGGCATAGCGGAATTCGCCGTTCTCCACGACACTGGCGTACTGCTTGTTCTGCTCCTCGATGCGGTAGAACAGCTGGTCCTCTTTATAGGGAGTGATCGCTCCGCCGATGAAGGAGAAGATGAACATGGCGACCAGAATGATCATGCCTGTCACCGCGACGCGGTTGCGGAAGAACCGCTTGGCCACCATCGCGCCGGGGGACAGAGTCCTCACGCGCCTGTCATCGTTAAGGGAATACTGCTTGTCATCTCCGCTGTCTCCGGCAGATGCCGAGCTGTCCTTCCGGGCTTCTTCAGTGATCTTCTCCGCATGACGCCGGGTGATGTTCTGAGGGACATTCTGTGCCCGAAGGGGAGGCCTGTCAGTTGCATTTACGTTCTTCATATCGTCGCTCATTCTGCAGCCTCCTTTCTTACGCGATGCGGACTCTCGGATCGACCACTGCGTAGAGGATATCCGAGATCAGGTTGCCGGTAAGTGTCAGGATCGCCAGGAAGACCATGTAGAACATGGAGAACGGAATATCTCCGGAAGTCATCGACTGGTAGGAGACGAAACCGATCCCGGGGATCGAATAGAGTGTTTCTGTGATCAGCGCGCCGGAGAACAGACCGGGAAGCGATCCGCCGACGATCGTGACGATCGGGATCAGGGTGTTGCGGAAAGCGTGCTTGTAGATGACCTTGTTCTCGGACAGTCCCTTCGCTCTCGCGGTGCGGATGTAGTCCGCGTTCAGGACTTCCAGCATGTTCGTGCGCGTGTAACGCATCAGCGAGCCGACACTGATGACGGTCAGCGTCACGATCGGAAGGACCAGATGGTGCGCCTTGTCAAGGAGCTGCCCCACTGCGGACAGCGACTGGTAATTGCGCCCGATCAGGCCGCCCAGGTCGAACCATCCGAGTTTCACGCAGAATACGAGCTTCAACAGCGACGCGAAGAAGAAGGTCGGCAGGGAAATACCTGCGAGCGCGATGATCGTCACCGCGTAGTCCGTCTTGCTGTACTGCTTGGTCGCCGCGATCACGCCCAGCGGGATCGCGATGAGCAGCTCCAGAACGAACGAGATCAGACCCATGGTGAAGGAGATCCACACCGCGTCGTGGAATTTCTGGGTGACCGGAACGGTCCACTTCCAGCTGTCGCCGAAATCGCCGCGGATCGCTCTTCCGCACCACGCGATGAATCCGGGAATGATCCCCTTATCCATTCCGTATGTCGCTTTCAGCTGCTCCATCCACTCTTCGAAACTCTTGGAGCCGGGCTGCATGGACTTCGCACGCGCGACCTCTTCCAGATAAGAGGTGGGAAGACAGCGCATCAGCACATAGATGACAAAAGCGACGAAGATCAGAATGAAGAACGAAATGATCACGCGCTTGATAATATATTTTTTCACAGAAGCCCCCTTCAGAAATAACGATGCTGCTGAGCGGGCCGTACCCCGCCGCCTGCAGGCGGCGGAATACGGCCCCGAATGATCAGATGTTATAAATGACTCCGATACCGATGATCAGTTCATCTCGATATTCTGGATCTCGTTCAGCCAGCCATAGAAGGTCGTGATGTCCGGAGTGACAGTGTCCATGTTGACACGCTCGGTACTGAAGATGATCGCATTCTGTCTCTGGTAGACAGGGATCTCGCAGGCCCAGTCGATGATCTTGTCAAGGCAGGCCTTGTAGACGCTCTTGCGATAGCTCTGGTCGACAGACTTTCTGGCAGCCAGGATCATCTCGTCGAGTTCCGCGTCTTCGATCTTGTACATGTAGTTGGAGCCGCCGGCCTCAGCACCGCCGTTGGCGATATCCGAGTAATAGATCTGATACATGTCGGGATCGACGGTCGCGCCCCATGCCGCGCACCAGATGTCGACCTGGCCCGCTTCGAGGGCTGTCCACAGATCGGAGGAGTTCGTCAGGTCCTTGATGGTGAAGTTGATTCCGATGTTCGCGAAGGACTTGGAGGCCTCATCCAGGATCATGAAGGAAGGATGGTCGCCGCTGCCGTCCGCAGGGATCCATGCTTCGAATTCCATCTTGGCGCCTTCCGGAGCCGCCGTGACCTTGCCGTCTGCTACTGTGTAGCCGGCCGCCTCGAAGAAGCCGAGAGCCGCCTTTTCAGCCGCTGCGCTCTTCTCTTCCGCCGTCATCTCGGAGGTGTAGATCGGGTTGCCTTCCACATCCGTGGAGAATGCGATCTGATAGCCGTCATCCGCAGGCTGAGGAGCTGCCCAGGAAGTATTGGAGATCGGGTAGTTGATGACATCCGCCAGTTCGCCGTAGTAGGTGTCGATAGCGACATCTCTGTAGACGCAGAGGATGGTAGCGATCGCACGGCGCAGGTTCTTGGAAGCATCAGATGCCGGATCGTCGCCGACCGCGACATTGTGGGAGTTCATGCCGATGTAGCCGTAGCCGAGGTTGTCGACCAGATCCGTTGTGATCTTGTCGCCGACGATGTCGCCGTTGGAGTTGGCCGCCTTGATCGCAGCGACCGCATCCTTGTTGATCGAAGGATCTGTGATATCCGCAGTGCCGGTGGTGACGCTGTTCAGCTTATCCGCATCGCTCATCTCACGGAACTGCACGCTCTTGGTCTTCGGAGCGCCCTGGAAGTAGCTGTCATTGGCCGTGAAGTAGACAACGCCGTTCTCGTACTTGTCGAACTTGTACGGGCCCGCGCCCATCGGCTGGGTGGTCTTCGCTCTCACGCTGCTCAGGTCGCCCTTGGGGAAGCCGAAGGAGTTGTTGTCATAATCATACAGAGATGCATCGCCATAGTAGTGCATAGGAGCGATGTTGAGCGACAGCTGATAGATCATGGTCGCGTCGACTTCGCTGGCGACGACACGCAGATGTGTGTCATCGATCTTCTGGATGCCGGAGATGTTGGCCGCACTGTCACCGGTCTTGACACCGATGGTGTAGCTGTCGTAGTCATTCATGAAGCCTGTGAGGCCCGTGCCGGCATTCTCTGTGTCGCTGCACGCCATGATATCGCCTTCATAAGCCTCGACCATCGCATCCCAGAAGCCCTTCGCGTCGGCATCCTCGGGAAGCTCATAGCCCCAGTTCGCCGCGCACTTCGCGATGGAGTCGCCTTCCGCGTTGTAGCCGTTGGCGATGCAGTAGTCCGCGATCGACTGTGCGAAAGCGGCGCCCGCCTGGTCGATATCCTCCCAGAGGGCCTTCTGCTGCTCTTCCGTCCAGTTGGTGAAGTCCGTGTTGTCCCTGCCGGCCTTGACCATCAGGTTGAACAGGGTCTCCATGCCGGAGCGGTATTCCGCCATGCCCTGGATGGGCTGGGAATACAGCGTGGAGGATCCGTCATAAGTCGGGTCGCAGAGGACATACATCGAGAAGATGATATCATCCACGGTGAGCTTCTCGCCGTCGGAGAAGGTCAGGTCATCACGAAGGGTGAAATCATAGAAGACCGTCCCGTCCTCGTTCTCGGTGACTACCAGGTCAGCGGGGCCGTAGTAGGTATAGTCGGTGCCGTTGTAAGCAATGGTCTCACCTTCAATACCTTTGTAGACGATCGCGCCGGTGCGGTCGCTGGCGAGCAGGCCGAGCTGCGTCATGGTGGCGACATCCTGGTCATAAGCGGTCTCCGCGAAGAACGGAGAGAATTTGCTGTTGAAGTGGGAATAACCGACGACCAGGGGTGTGCCGGCCTCCGCGGTCTCCGCCGCGCCTTCGCTGCCGCTGCCTGCAGCTGCTTCCGTCCCGCTTCCCGCGTTACTGCTGCCGCTGCCTGATCCGCATCCGGCAAGCACGCCCATCGCGAGAACCGCAGCACAGAGGCTCGCAAGGATCTTTGCTGTCCTCTTCTTCATACCTGTGTTCCTCCCTTACGTGAAATGGAAACTTGAAAAATAGAAACATTTGTGTCTGCCATGCGGTGTCATATGTCCTCGCAGTGCAGACAAGTTGCATACAAATTTAATTATAAGTAGGAAACTAATGAATGTCAATCAACTCCACCGTATCTGTTTATGCAGTTTGTACAAAAAGAGCGCACAGACGCAGAGCACGCACTGCATGGCGAACCAGACCGCCATGCCCGCCGGCTGCTGAAGCGCCGCGCCGGTCACCAGACGCAGGATCCCGCCCGCGGCGGAGATGCATGCCGCCCCGATCAGGAGCACACAGCGGAGCGGCTGTCTGGCTTCCGCCGTCGTATACTGGTATTCCCGCAGCTTTCCGCCTCCGGAAGCGACCCTGTACTGTGCCCAGAGAATGCGCAGGACAAGGATCATCTCGAGGATATACGGGACCAGGAGCACCACCCGGTCCTCCATGACCTCCGGCGGCAGCGTGCCGATCACGATCAGGGCCGGGACCAGCGGCGCGGCTGCGATCCACATGCGCAGGACCTGCTGTCCGAAGCGGGCTGCCGCATCGCTGTCCTCCGACTCCGGGAACCGCGCCTCCCTCACGCGCCCCTCATACCGGTAATCCCCCTTCTCATCCGGGTGAAAATCCCGCAGATGCGCGCGCCGGGAGGGATCGCGGTCTTTATTCCCTTTCCTGTGCTCTTCTGCCATCCCTGTCCTCACTCGATCCCGTCAAGATCATACGCGTCCAGATATGCAGCCGCCTTCTCGCAGACACCGCGCAGGCAGGACTCGTCAAACGGGCTCTTCAGCCCTGCCTTCGCCAGCATATTGGTGAACGTGTCGCCGCCGCCCTGCTCTGTGTAGGCCATGTAGGTCTTCCACGCCTTCTCCCGGTCCTCCCGGATCAGCGCCCAGAACTCCAGGCTCACCGTCTGCGCCAGGCAGTAATCGATGTAGTAGAACGGCACCTCGTAGATGTGCGACTGTCTCTGCCAGCCTTCTCCCTCGCTGTAGAAAGGGATCTCCCCGTCGAGCTTCTGCCAGGGCATGTAGATGCCCAGGAGCCGCTTCCACTCGGCGTGCCGCTGCGCGGGCGTGTATTCCGGATGCTCATAGACGATATGCTGGAAGTGGTCCACCATCGTCCCGTAAGGGATGAACGTGAGCGCGCCGGCCAGATGGCTGTACCGGAACTTCGCGGCGTCCTTCCCGAAGAAGTCCTCCGCCCACTCTTCCCCGAAGAACTCCATGGACATGGAGTGGACTTCACAGGCCTCCATCGTCGGCCAGATGGTGCTGAACGGCACGCGGTCCCTGTTCGTCCACGCCTCAAAAGCGTGTCCGGCTTCGTGCGTAACGACTTCCACATCACCCTGCGTCCCGTTGAAATTCGCAAAAATAAACGGCACATGATACTCCGGGATCGTCGTGCAGTATCCGCCGCCGGCCTTGCCCTCGGTGGAGAGCACGTCCATCAGCTCCCGTTCCCGCATCGTCCGGAAGAACTCGTCCGTCTCCGGAGACAGTTCGCGGTAGAACTTGCTGCCCGCGTCGAGCACCGCCTGCGCGTCCCCCGCCGGCCGCGGGTTGCCGCTGCGGAACTCCAGCACATTGTCGGCGAAGCTCATCGGATATTCCTTCCCGAGCCTCTCCGCCTGCCTCCTGTAGATCCTGTCGGCCACGGGAACCAGGTACTTGACGACAGCTTTCCGGAACCTCTCCACATCTTCCTTTGTATAGCAGTTGCGGCCCATCCGGTAGTAGCCGAGCTGCGTATACCCGTCATAGCCGAGCTTCCTGCCCATCTGGTCCCGGAGGTGCGTCAGCCGGTCATAGATCGCGTCCAGACGCTCCTGATGGTCCTTGTACCACTGTCCTTCGGCTTTCCAGGCCGCGAGTCTTCTCGCGTCATCCGCGTCGTTCTTGAAAGGTGTCATCTGCGAGAGCGTGTAGACGCCGCCCTCGAAGGGGATCTGCGCGGAGGCGATCAGCTTCGCGTACTCCTGCGTCAGGTCGTTCTCCTCCTGCATCTGCGGAATGATCTCCGGCGAGAAGCTCTTCTGCTCGATCTCGGCATTCAGGAAGACGATCTCCCCGAACTCCTCCTCCAGCTGTTTCCGGAAGGGAGACACCAGCATCTGCGACGCAAAGGCCTGGTCATATTCCGCCAGTTCCGGGCCGGCGGCATTCCAGAAAGTCTCCTCCGCATCATAAAAAGCATCTCTCGTATCGATGGAATGGCGGATGCTCGCCAACGTGCTCTCCGTCTCCAGATGCGCCTTCAGAGCTTCCCAGGCCAGGAAGGCTTCTTTAGCCTCCTCATATCTCTCCGCCTTCTTAAAGACCTCCGTGAGCCGCTGCGTCTCTTTCTTCGCAGCTTCGACGTCCGGTCTGGTGTAGGCCATCTCCTTAAACGTACAGTGCAGATTCTTCATCTTCTATCGCTCTCTCCTTTCGAGTGTCAGTTTACCTATCATAACACAAACCGGCCGGTCCTTCCACAAAATGAAAAAGGACCACAGCCCTCTCTTCAGAGAAGACCGCAGTCCTTCCTGCCGGCAGCGGGGATCGAACCCGCACTCCCTTCAGGGGAACGGGATTTTAAGTCCCGCGCGTCTGCCAGTTCCGCCATGCCGGCAAATGGACCCTCGGGGACTCGAACCCAGGACC